>NZ_CP032405.1:3730000-4059302 GCF_016806065.1 Rhizobium rosettiformans | reverse complement strand
TGTCCGCGGCTGCCCGGTCATTCGCCACTGACGCCATGGCTGCGGAGCCGATCGGCTTTCGCCCGAACGCGTGAGCCTTGATCGCCCGCAGCCCGGGCCATGCAACAAGGGGCCAGACAAGACCCCGGCTGCATGGCCCGACTTTTTCATATCGGTTGATCCCGATGCCTTGAAGACGCCCGAATCGATTGTCATATCAGCGTCAACCCGCTGGTCCGGGCCCCTCTGGCAAGAGCCTCCGGCGCTCTTGCGATGTCGGACCTTTTTCGACACCGCTGCCGGTCCAAGGACCAGTCCATGAGACACCACCACTCCATCCTGATTTCACCGGGGCGTTTCCCGGCCCATGACGCTGCCCATCCTCGCCCAGGCATGCCGAAGCCGCGTATTCGCCAGCCGATTCCGCATGGTCTGATGTCGGCGAGGTCGGAGACCTTCCGATGATCGGTGACTGGATCGCATCGCTTTTTGCCGCATTTGTCATCGATCCTGTCGAAGCAGATATCCGCCAGAGGCTCGAGGAGATGCAGGCGCCCGTCCAGGTCGTTGCCCAGGTGGGTGACTGTCTTCGCACGACCGGCCCTGCGCTCGTCGATCGCGCGAGCGGTGATCTGTGGTGGGCCGCGACAACGGCAATATCGGTGACGACCGGGCTTACAAGCCCGGCAGAATTGCTCGATGCCAACAATGCGGCCTGCGCGCCTGTCGCCAACTATCTCATCTCCGCAGAAGCGGAAGCCTGATTCATGACCGAGGAGGAAAATCGATCCATGACGCTGACCATTGTGAAGACCGTCGCCCAATCCGCTCACCCGCATGAGGACGATGGCCTCGGCAGCATCCGTGCCCGCCGCAATCTCCTTGCCGGCTACTGGGCCGGCTCGCTGATCGGCTTCACCGGCGACGACCTCGGCCGCTATGCTCGCGATCTACACGCCGTCGATCACGTGGTGACAGGCGACGGCGACGTGATCGCGCGGCTGTCGCGGGATCTGGCGACCGCCGGGCACTCGTTGAGCAAGACCGATATCGAGGCGGCACTGCGCCGTTTCCACGCCCAGGCGCTGAAGGACACCGGCTGCACGGAATAAGCGGTCGGTCTAAAGCCTGTCCAGATGGGCAATCGCGTGGCGCCGCTCAGGCGTCGTTCGATGATTGCCCGATCTGGCGTTGTTTCCGGCGCAAGACACGCTACACTCCCCCTGTCACCATCAACGCGCTCGGGGAGGAGCACTGTCATGAGACGTATGTGGCCGGAGGAATTCAGTTCACTTCTCGATGGTGCGGAGGAGGTCACACTGACCAGTCCGGCACGAACCCGTGAGGATGGTGCGCATAGTGAAGCGATCCGTCGCCAGGCACTCAAGGTGCGCCTGACGCAGGCCGACTTCGAGCGAATCTGGCCACTTGCGGAAGCGCGCTACCGCCTGCAGGGCCAGCGGAGCGGCAAAGCAATCACCCTGATCGTCAACAATCCCCACTATGGTCAATGGCACCCCGCCGACGGCGGCACGGTCGAAAGCGTCTCCGACGGCGGCCGTCCCTACTCGACACACTATGTCGTGGTGCATTTCCTGCTCGACGACGTTCGCGAGACGGCGGACGCCTGAAGATTGCGGTCACTAGACGGATCGTCTGTTTGGCCGGGCTACGATCTCTGACGGTTGCCGACCTTGCGCGGTCGGCAACTCCTTCTGTGTGCCACTCACCAATACATTGGAGGTGTCGAGCAACAGCATGGGGCTTGCCTCGGCCGCCTGCTGCATTGCCGCTTCCGTTTGCTCGTTAACGTTAAATTATGCATCTCTAAAAAGATCTTGCGCATAGATGCATTTGTGACTAACAGACCGTTAACGGCGCGGATGGCTGCTGCCGCATTCTCAGAGGTTCCCCTTATGTATGGTAATAAAGCGTTGTTCGCTGCTGCGGCAGTGACGGTTCTCTTCGGCTTGAATTCGGAAGCAGTGGCTAAGCAGACACGCGCTCAATTGGTTTCCATGGCGAACAGTGCCTGCGAAGCAGCACTCATGTCTGGTGACCTTGCGGCGCTGGAAAAGGTCCGGAAAGAATACAAATCGGTCGTTACCGCCTGTTCCGCTCGCGCATCCACAGCCGCAGCACCCGCTTCCCGTACCGGTTCTTCCGAAGGCGGCGCTCGCAGCGAAAGGTCATTTGTCGAGGCTGTCTTTGGTGGCTTTGGCGGAGGTGCCGCGGTCAACTCTGGCAGCGGTTCTGGTGCCACGGAGGTCGCTGACAATTCCAGCGGCGGGCAGGCGACCGATGACAGTACTGGCGGCCCAAATGACGGTGACGCTGGCGCAGACACTGGCACGGGTGGCGGCACCGAAAGCGGACCCGACGGCGGTGGCAATGCCCGCGGCGGCAACCGCGGCAACGGCGGTGGCAATGGCGGTGGCAATGGGACTGCTAATGAAGGCAATGCCGCCAAAAGCGACAACGCCCCCAGCGATGGCAATCGGGGTGTCGGCGGCGGCAATGGCGGCGGCAATGGAGTTGCCAGCGAAGGTCAGGCCGACAAGAGTGACTCCAACGACAACGGCAATAACAACAGCGGTAACAACGGCAAAAGCGAGAATGCCGGTGGAAACGGGAACGGACCTAAAAAGGACTGATATCAGTCTTTGAGTTTCGAGCTTTTGGGCCGGGGAACGGACACCCCGGCCTTTTTTTCGAACTCATGTCGCTGGACGGGCGTTGGCATGTTCGCTCAGAAACTTGCCTGCTGCGCCATGTTCGAGCGGCCATCGCAAGGTTTGATATACTGACTTGCATATGAGTAAGGCATCACCTTCAGCTTGGCACTCAGACCGCCATTGGCTTCCAGCCACTTATGCACCCATTTGGGGTATTTCTTCATCATGAAGTTCGCCGCAACCTGGTTGCCTCGTCGATCGCTGCCGAACGGCAGGTGGAACCCGAACTTGGCTGCAGTGGTAATGCATGTCTGGGCTTTGTTGAGCCCGAGGTAGATGGTGCAGGCGGAATCACAGCGCCCAGCGAACTTTACCAGACGCCGAGACTTTTCCATTTTCAGCATATCGATCGCATAGTCGATCACGTAGCCGCCGCGGTCGTGACGGATCACATGCTCATTGCCCGTGCGCGGCACAGCGTTGGCGTTGAAAGCCGACAGAGAGAGAGCGACCGCGGTCAGTGTCAGGCTGAATTTCGAAATGGTCATAGGTGCCTCCGTTGAAGACACTTTGGACACAGAGCGCTGAACTTCAGGTCAAACTGACAGTTACAATTTTAGACAGTGCTCGGTTGTTGTTTGTCACTAGATACTGGAAAACCGGGAATATCCGGGAAGATCTGGGATAAGGTGAAAAGCGCTGCAATTACAGTGTGTTTCGCTATACGGCGCGGGATCCGCGATCGACGCGATTTGACAGAAGGAGGCGCAATACTGTGTCATCCTGCTTCGTTCTGCCAGATTGGAACTCGACCTTCAAGCGCGGCTTCAGAAATTGTCGAAATGGCTTTAAGGCGTCTTCAAAGGCTTGAAAAATAACGAACTCGTTTCTTCAGAGGCATTCTTCATGCGCCGCTTTCGGGCGACGAAACTGGTGCGAAATCCAATTTTAAGAATGAAGTTAGTTCATTCTTGGATGAAAACAGATATTTTACAACAGGTTAGCGCCCGTTTTCGGCGAATTCAAGAATGAAGCATTAGCGGAGACGACCGGCGTTTCGACATCCCTTCGGCGGATCTCCATCAACCTTAATTGATAACTCTAACGCTCAAACTCTGGTTGCGGGGAGTTGATCCTCAACCGTAGTTTTGCGCTCATGTATCCGCTGGGTTTGTTACAATCATGAAGCCGAGCGTTTGCCGGTACCGGGCACGACGTTGAGGATGCGCTGTTTGTGCTCTTCGGCCAGCACGGCCAGAGCCGCCTCGACCATGGGTCGGTCGCGCAGGTCGACGATCCGAGTGAGAAGGGCGCTGTAGAGTATCGAGGCTTCCTCGGCGATCTGGCTGCCAGTTGCTGGCCGGCCAATTTCCTTGCAGATCCGCTCAGTCACTGCCCAGGCGCGCGCCATGGCCCAGGGGTCAATGGCCGTGCTTGGCGGCGGCGCTTGCGACGGATCGTCGAACGGCTCTCCCTCGCCTGTGATGAGCCAAGATAGGCTTACGCCGTGGCGCATCCGATATTCCGACAGCGCTAGAGCGTCAGGCGTCCGATCGCCCCTCTCATAATAGCCCAACATTGGCTCAGTCAGGCTCACGGTTTCAGCAAACGCCGCTCTCCGATTAGCAAATCCCAACCTTTCACGGACCTCAAGTAGTCGCTCACCCAGTGGCGTCTTTGAAGGCTTCGGTTTCTTTCCCAAAATTCGTCGATCTCACAAAACGGTATTTACTATCTACCAAATTGTGATATCCCTTTCTGTGTTCGCAGATTTCACCACTCCAAAAAAGGAGGCCGGCCAGGGCCTCCCACTTGGTCTCGAAGGAATTGTTTATGCATCGCGATGCTTCCGCAGACAAGACACAGCGTCGACGGCTGGAAGAGGTGGCCCGGATCAAGTCCCGGCTCATCCTTGCCAAGCTGACGCTTTCGCAAATCGACAAGGCCTATGGGCTACCCGCCGGGACGGCGGGTAATGCCGTTCACGAGCCGCATCTCGCAGGCGAGCGCGCCATTGCGGCTGCGCTCAAGACGCGCCCGGAGATGCTGTGGCGCTCGCGCTACCATGCAGACGGGCAGAGACGGAGCCCGCAGCCTGCGGAGAACTATCGCTACGGGCGACGCCCGAGCCCGCAGATGGAGGCCGCGTGATGGATGAAAACCAACAGTCCATCAGTGACTTTCTTGGCGAAGTTGCCGAAGAGATCGACCGCAAAACTGAAAAGCGATCCAAAGCTGAGATTGCGCTCATGTCTGCTTATCTGGGCGCGAGGCGGGTGCTTGATTCCGGGCAAGCGAAGGCTGCTATCGATCTCGCAGAGGCGAGTATCGCTTGTGTCAGCCGACGTTCTTCAGGGCGGAGGCATCTCAAACACTCAAGCTATGCTCAACGCCCCACTCCCTCTGAGGAACCACTTACCGATCAGGAACCTGAGGTCGACCCAGATCTCCCTCCTGTTCGCTCTCTTTCGAAACAAGAACTGGCCGAAATCTACGGGGTTCATCAGGCTGCGGCTGGAGAAGGGGGGCAGGAATGATGCTTTCCATGATCTGCAAAAGCCTCTCACGGTCGATCGAGGGACACACAGTCTCGCCTTGCGCGGTCAAGCTTTCGTCCAGGCGCGGCATCGCCTTTCTGAATCCATCAATTGAAAAGCTCGGCAAAAGAACTTCGAGCGTGATCAACAGGTGCTTGATGATCCGTTCTTGTGCCACCAGCGCTTCGGTCAATGTGGGTTCTTCCACATCTGGCAGTTCCTCGTCCGTGTGTATGCCCGTCAAATCTTCCAAGTGGGACATTTGCCGCTCCAGCTCCGCCAGCCTCAATTCAGTGAGGCGTTTCGCCTTCCGATTTCTTCTTCTGATCATCACAAACCTCCGTGATCTGAATACGCTTGCAGGGTTCCGCATTTTCAGGTTGCTGCCAATGCCTAAAGAGCAGCGAAAAATAGACAATCGGAACCCCTTCATTCCCAGCCTCTCCCCGGTGTGCCGCCTGGCCGATGCAGCGCTTTTGTTCAGCGTCGTGCTGTTCGGCCTGGTGGCCGCTGGAGCGGTGGTGCTGCGGCAGATCGGAGGCTGACCATGACGGCCAAGCATAGCCATCCACCGCTCGAATGCGTGGCGCTGCAGGAGAAGTACGAGGGAGAAGTTCTCGCGACTTCAGAAGGGCGGACCCTCGTCATAGGATCAATCTCGATTGACCTGCGGATCGGCGAGGATCGCTCCTATGATGCCGTGGCCGGCGTCTTCGAGGAGCTTCTGTCGGGTGCCCGACAGGCGTTCACCGCATTCCTTATTGAGGAGAAAATCCGGTGATCGACGTCTGCGACCAGGAAGCGATTTATGAGGCGACGGTGCAGGTCTGCCTTGTCGCGGTGCAGGAAGGTTTTCCGCATCTGACCATACGCGACATCATCGACCCGCCGCATGACTGGTTTGATGCCGCTCTTGCCCGGCAGATCGTCATGCATCTCATCATCCGGGAATTCTCCTGGCCGAAACGGCGCGTGGTGGCGATGGAAGAGCGCTCCCGCGAGGCCATCAACCGTGCGCTCAGAACCATCGATCAGCGCATGCGCAACGACCGCTTTGCCGGTCACTATCTCGACATGGCCGAGCGCGCGCAGACGCTCCTTCACGGCCTGATCCACGGCACATCTTCAATCGATTACAGCGAGGTTGCCTGATGGCTACGCTCAAGACCATTCTGATCAGCCAGATCCATGTGGGCGAACGCGCCCGTCCGGTTGACGAAGATCATGCGCTTGCAATTGCCGGATCGATGGTCGATCGCGGCCTGATCAATCCGATCACGGTGCGGTCCACACCGGCTGCCAATGGCGGCGCAACACCCTACACACTGGTTGCCGGCGGACATCGGCTGCGGGCCGCCGAGCTTAACGGCTGGGACGAGATCGATGTTCTCGTGGTTTCAACCGATGTTGCGGAAGCGCAGCTTATCGAGATCTCGGAGAACCTGTTTCGCAACGAGCTATCCGCGCTCGACCGGGGTATTTTCGTCGTCAAGTTCCGCGAGATATTCGAGGAGAAGCACGGGAAAATCGCACGTGGCGGCGATCGGAAATCAAAGGGTCACGGTGACCCTTTGATCTTTGCGCCCGGGAAACACCTTTCTGAGCGCGTGCAGGAGCGACTCGGAATTGGTCCGAAAACGTATCAGCGCGCCACCAGCATCGGCCTGAAACTCACACCCGCTCTCCGCGCTGCGGTGCGGGGCACGCCTGCGGAGGACGACCAGAACCTGCTGCTGAAACTTGCTTCGCTGCCGGAAACCGAGCAGGCGGGCATTGTCGGCGCGCTGAAGGTCGAGCCCGACATCTACAAGGCACTGGACATTCTGAAGCCGGAAAAGGTGAAAGCCGATCCGCAGGACGCGATCTTCGACAAGGTTGTGAAGCTGCTTCAAGGGGCCGATGACGCCACCCTGCAACGCATTCTCGACCATATCGGCGAGAGCCGCGATCTCTCATTTCTGGAGAGTGCGGCATGACAAAGATCGACCCCTGCCAGCTGGACTTCTTTCACGAGCCGCTGTTCCCCGTTCGCCAGGCGCATGGCCGGCTCGATCTCGACCGCTACCGGGCGCAAATGAAGCGCGCGATGGCGCGGGCGATCCGCGAATGCCCCTATGACCGACCGACGATTGCAGCACGCATGGCCCAATATCTCGGCCTCGGCTCGATCAGCAAGTCGGTGATCGATGCCTATACGGCGGAAAGCAAGACCGGCCACGACATCACTCTCCCCCGATTTGCAGCCTTTGTGCATGCAACCGGCGCTGTGTGGCTATGGGACGAAGCGGCGCGGATGCAGGGTGTGACCATGCTGATCGGCGAGGAAGCACTGCTTGCCGAAATCGCCTATCGCCAGCAGGAGCAGAGGCGACTTGCTGCGGAGCTTCGAGCTTTGACCTCACGGCCGATCGGCATTTCCTCGCGGGGCAAGCGCTGATGAAGAAGATCTCCATTATCGGCCAGATTGCCGAAATCGAGCGAGAGATCGCCATGCGGGAGCGCGTTTATCCCGAGCGGGTTCGCACCGGCAAGATGCGCCAGGCAGAGGCCGAGATGCTGATGGAGCGGGCGCTCGCCATCCGGGCCACGCTGATGTTCTGCCGCGAGCATGAGGCCGATATCCGTGCCTTCATGGCGTCAAGGGCGGAGGTTCGCCGGGGATGAGGGAGTGGTTCACAGTGCCCGAGCTGGCGGAGCTGATGCTGCCAGACATGCCGAAAACAGAGCGCGGCATCCACGATATGGCCATTCGCCAGAACTGGCGCGGTGGATCGCTTTGCCGCAAGCGAGAGCGCCGGGGCGGCGGTCTGGAGTTTCATATGTCGCTTCTGCCGCATCGTGCCCAGGTGAAGCTCGCGGCTATCACATCCGTTGACACTGCGCGGGAAGAGAGCCGCGAGAGGCGCAAGGCTCTCTACTGGACACACTGGGATGCGATGACGGATGACCAGCGGCAGATTTGCCATGCGCGTCTCCATGTCATCCGCACAGTCGATGAGGCTTTTGCCCTCAATCGCGCCATCGGGCGTGTCGAGACGGTCGAAGAAACGCTTGCGCGGGAGCTCGAACCCTTCGGCGTATCGTTCAGCACCTATTACGACTGGCGCAAAGCTTTGCACGATGTCGATTCGGAAGACTGGCTGCCTGCTCTTGCTCCCAAATACTTCGCCACCGGCGAGGTGCGCGGACCCAAGGCAGACATTCATCCCGATGCCTGGGCTGCCTTGAAATCCGACTTTCTCAGGCCTGAAAAGCCGGGATTTTCGGCCTGCTACCGACGTGTCGAGGCTGCTGCGAAAAAGCATGGATGGGGTCGGCTTCCATCAGAGCGGGCGTTGCGCCGTCGCATGGACAGCGAAGTCGACAAGGTTGTGCAGGCCTATGCCCGCGAGGGCGCAAAGAAGGCCGAGGCGCTCTATCCGCCGCAGGTTCGCACCAAGGATCACCTGCATGCGATGGAGCTGGTGAATACGGACGGACACCAGATCGACCTATTTGTGAAAGTGCCGTGGAAGCCCCTGAAACCGGTGCGGCTGATCCTGCTCGGCATTCAGGACATCTTCTCGGGCAAGATCCTGTCATGGCGGCTTTCCGAGGCCGAGACATGGGACGTGGTCAGAGCCTGCATCGGCGACATGATCGAAGATTTCGGCATCCCGAAACACTTCTACATGGACAATGGCCGCGCCTTCGCGAGCCAGGCGATTTCTGGCGGAGCGAAGCACCGCAACAGGTTCCGCAAGGCGAAGGTCAACCGCTTCAGCATCGACGAAGAAGAGGTCGGCGGTATCCTGAAGAATTTCGGCGTCGATCCGCACTTCACAAGGCCTTATGCCGGCCAGTCGAAGCCGATCGAGCGGGCCTGGAAAGACCTGGCCGAGGAGATATCAAAGCACCCCGCGATGTCTGGCGCCTATACGGGCAACAAGCCAGACGCCAAGCCCGAGAACTATCGCAAGCGCGCTATTCCACTCGATGTCCTGCAGGCGCATGTGGCCGAGCGGATTGCCGAGCACAATGCGCGCACGGGCCGGAAGTCGGACACCGCCAAGGGCCGCAGTTTTGACCAGACGTTTGAAGAGAGCATGGCGCATCCCGCAACGATCGTGACGCGGGCGACAGCGGCCCAGCGCGATTTCTGGCTTCTGGCCGAAAAGATTGTCCAGGTGCGGAAGAACCGCGGCGAGGTCCACTACCTCAACAACATCTACTGGTCAGCTGACCTCACCGCATGGTGTGGCAAGAAGGTCAAGATCCGCTTCGATCCGGACAAACTGCATGAGCCGGTGAAGGTCTATGCGCCGAACGGAAAGCTGATCTGCGAGGCCGCGTGCACGCAGAAGGGCCGGTTCAACGATGTCGAAGCCGCCAATATCCACAACCGCAATCGCAAGGCCTTCCTGAAGCTGCAGAAGGCACGGGCCGATCTGCATCGTGTCCTGTCAGCGGACCAGTTGGCCGATGTCTACAGCGCCGGGGAGCCAGCAGAGCCCAAGCAGAAGAAGCCAGTCCGCTCTGCCGTGACGCGGGCCTTTACCGGCAATCTGGCTGTGAAGGCCCAGAGCGATGTCTTCAGCGATGATGAATTCGAGGCGGGTCTTGCCGACGCGCTCTCCAGTCTTTCGGGCGACGGCTCGATCATTCCATTCCCGACTGGGAATAGGCCGGGAGGTATTGCGTCCGGCCGCAACCGCAGAACCGAAAAATAGTGCGTACGGTTCCCATCAAAAAAAAGCGGCCGGGGTGATGCCCCGGCCAACAAACAGGCCCGAGGGCCATACACAAGGGACCACTGTAATGAATGACATGATGGGCGCAAGCCCCAATAGCAGGTGGCACGAACCGGAGCCTTCCCAGAGGTTCCTCGCCAAGCACTCCCCTGAAGAGGTCGCGGTCTGGCGCGATCTGCGTTCTCGCGTGGTGGATATTGCCGCCAAGTCCGGCTGGACGAAGAGCGAAACCGGGCGGCGCATGGGGATCAAGGAGAGCACCTTCTCCCAATGGATTTCGGGTACCCTGGAGGGCATCCTCGAAAACACCAACACGCCGGTTATGCGGTGGCTCGACGGGTTGGAAGACAGTGCAGGGATTGTTTCTGTTCTGCCTCAGTCGCCGGGTTTCCTGATGACCTATGCGGCCGCTGAAATCCACCGCACTCTGACATTGGCACAGACCTTGCCGGGTTTCGTGACTGTTACTCTCGATGCAGGCCGAGGCAAGACGGTGGCATGCGAGGAGTTTGCGCGCGACAAGCCGACCGTCCACATGGTGACGCTGCACGAGAAGGCAAGCACTGTTACTGGAGCAATCAACATGCTTGCGCGCCAGATGGGTGTGCGGGTGTTCAATCAGGGCGAAGTGGTCGAGATCGTCGGTGAAAAGCTGAAGCGCTCTGGCAACTCGCTTCTGATCGTCGATGAGGCACAGCATGCGGACCGGCGCGCTGTCAACCAGTTCCGCCATTTCTCCGATCGCTACAAGACGGGTGTTGCCCTTGTCGGCAATGCCGATATCCGTCGCCGCATCAATCAGGAGGGGCCGAACGCGGCCAGTCGCGACCAGATTGTCAGCCGTATCGATAAAAACCTGAAGCGCGACCCAGGCAAGGCCGAGGATGTTCGCACCTTCATCGAAGCCTGGGGCGTGACCGATGCTTCTTGTGTGCGGTTTCTGACGGGGCTCGGCATGAAGGGCGGCGCACTGCGCCAGATCGACCGGACAATCAAGATCGCTTGCCTTGCTGCGAAACGTCCTCCCGGAGAGCTTGAGAAAAAGCACATCGAAGCTGCATGGCGCAATCGCGATGTGGAGGATGTTTGATGCGTCCACTCCCAAAGCCCAGCAAGGAGCTGGATCGGATCGTCCGCCAGCTTCGTCCGCACATCGGGAGCGAGGAAGTGACGCTCCCAGGCGCTTCTTTCGACATGCTTGTTAGCATGCTGATCAACATTCGCAAGATGGCAGAAAACCTTGAGCGGGAGGCGGGGGCTCTAAGGCTTGCCGAGGCCTCCCGCCACGGCAGGGCTGCTGTCGAGAAGTTGGCAACAGAACAGTTCGAAGCACTGGTGATTGATCCTGACGGCAAGATCATCCGTCCCGAGTTCGGGAAGGGAGGCAAGTGATTATGACGAGCCCCTTCGCCTCAGACCTTATCCGCAACGTCATCCAGGCGTTCCGGCCACACCGCGAAACCGGGATGATCCTCGCACCAAAGGCCGTGGACACACTCATCAGGAACTTGCGGACAATCGAGGAGCTTGCTCGCGAATATGAGCAGGAGCTGGTGATCCAGATGGAGTTGCGCAAACTTTCATTTACGCCGTCTGAACTGCGCCCCCGTCTCGCCACCGATCGTGTCGACACTCAGATCGGCGGCAATGTCTACCGCCTGCCGACACGGATCCGTGTCATCGAGCACGGCCCGGATGGAGGTGACGCGGCATGAGTGACGATCACATCCTCGTCCTCGCTGAGATCCGCATCCCGCTTGATCGCATCGTCGATCAAGTCGGAGCCGGTGTCTCCAGCACCCTGGTCGGCGCCAGCACCAACCCGAAGAGCGGCACCAAGAAGAGCCGCACCTTCTTCGTCATGCAGCGCGTCGAACAGGTCGTAGCTGCTTTCGATCAACAACAGCTCGCCAGCGGTACCGCTGGCGAGAAGGAAGCCCGCCAGCGCCTGCATGAAGCCCTTCTGCGGCTGCGCACGTCCTACCTCAAGCACAAGGTGTCCTGATCATGGAAGCCGTCATCGTTGAAGAAAAGCCAGAGACCGGCGTGATCGTCATGAACGGTCGCGAGTTCATGACCGATGCGAAGGGACGTCTGGTCCCGCTTGCGAACGTGTCTGCCCAGGACAAGCTGGAAGACGAAACCGTTCGCAAGATCATCGGCTATGCCAAGGAGCTGAGCGCTCAGATCGCGCGGTTCAGGGACCATACGATCGGCGACATGAACAGCTTCGACGCGCTCCTGGCGCAGGAGTACGGCGTGTTCAAAGGCGGGCGTAAGGGCAACAAGACCTACCACAGCTTTGACGGGCTGATGCGGGTCACCCTTCAGGTGGCTGATCAGATCACGTTTGGACCGCAGCTTCAGATCGCCAAGACCCTCATCGACGAGTGCCTGAACGAATGGTCCGCTGACAGCCGCCCAGAAATCCAGGCGATCGTCACCCGCGCCTTCAACACCGACCAAGAAGGCAAGATCAACAAGAGCGAGCTGTTCATGCTGCTCCGCCTCGACATCCCTGACGATCGCTGGAACCGAGCCATGGACGCGATCCGCGCCTCCATGCGGGTCACTGGCTCCAAGGAATACGTCCGTTTTCACTATCGCGAAAAAGTCGAGGACAGATGGATGCCGATCACCATCGACCTCGCTAACGCCTGAAGGAGGCTCCGATGAACAGCACTGTAATGGATACCGCGAAGCTCATCGAAGGCGGCCTGCAGGCGCTGCCGCCCTACGTCGATGATCGGGGCGTGAGTGCCTGGGAGGAAAGCTTTGCCCGCCGTCGCAAAGCGTCACGCCAGTTGATGCTCGATGCGATCGAGCAATCGGGCGGCGGCAAGTATACGGGCGATATCGGCAACCACCGGCTGGAGATCGCTGGCGTCGCCGTCGTTGGTCGTACTGCCTATGAGCAGCTCATGAGCGGCTGGCTTGTTGCAGCCAACGCAGTGGCAGGTGCGGCATGACCGAACTCACCCGCAGGGAGCATATCCTCGCCGCCGCAATCGAGTATTTTAAAGACGATGGCCATCAACTGGCGGTCCATGAAGGCGAGACCTATGCCCGCTTGGTCGCGAAGGCCGGCAGCTGCACCATCATCCTTCTCGAGATCAATCTCGATACGCTGGCGAGCCAGATCGACAGGAGGCTGAAATGACCTCCTCGATCGCCGCCATCCACGTTGCCAAGAAGCAACTCGGCCTGGACGAAGATACCTACCGGGCCAAACTCACCAACATCACCGGCAAGTCGTCGGTGAAGGACATGACCGAGCAGGAGCGGCAGCGCGTCCTGACCGTTCTCCGGAACGACGGCTTCAAGCCGGCTGAAGGGAAAGAGAAGGCCAAGGGGCTGTCAGGCAAATATGCCAAGAAGCTCCAAGCTCTCTGGATCGCCGGCTACAATCTCGGAGTCGTCAAGGACCGTCGGGACGCGGCTCTGCTCGCTTTCGTCAAGCGGCAGACTGGCCTCGATCACACTCGGTTCCTGCACTACGCAGACGACGGCCGGGCCGCGATCGAGGCGCTGAAGGGCTGGCTGAAGCGGGAGGCCGGCGTCGGTTTCGGCAATACCAACGGATACGATTGGCTGCAGCGCGACGGTGCAAAGATCGCCTGGGCGCAGTGGCGCATTCTTTATCCAGGTGCGGGCCTCATCACCCGCCAGGGCTTCGACCAGGAAGCCATCCGGCTTTCAGGCCGGGCTGATGCTCAGGTGCTGAGCCACCTCGTGGACAGCGACTGGCAGCGGGTGATGAACGCTCTCGGCAGCCAAGTGCGTGCGGCGAAAGGCGGTGCGTGATGGCGAAGCTTCGTTGCACCCACTGCGGCCAGCCCATGGGCGATTTCTCCAAGATCGACGTTGCCAATCTCACCCGCAACGAGGTGCTGATCGTCGAGGCGTTGGTTGAGGCGAACCATCGTCTGACGTCGATCGATGTTCTCATCGAGAAGGTGTGGGGCCACTGCCCGAATGGCGGGCCTCTCAGCGCCGCTGAAGGAATCCGCACACACATCTGCCACGCCCGCAAGAAACTTGAGAAAGCAGGCTGGACCATCCGTGTCCAGAAGGGCCACGGCTACCGCCTGGAGCGTCTTGTGGCTGGAAAGGCGGTGGCGTGATGAAGTTGAGCGAACAGATTGAGACAGCCTTGGATTTGTTTTGGCATGCTGCTTACGAGCAGGGACGAGATCAACGAGACCATGACGACGAAGACGGCACAGCTCAGAAGGCTGAAGAAGAATTACGAAGAGCAATCAGCGATGCTCTTGCCGCGGCTTCGGCCCTCACGCCCTTATCACATGTGGCGGTGACTTACACCCAGGCGGAATGCGATGAAATGTGCGAGATCGCAGAGCGCGACGGCTACGAAAAGGCCGTGCAGGAGATCGACCAGCTAACCGGGGGCGACGGCGAATACCGCGTCTCAATGCTGGTGGGTGGCGGCGTTGATGACGAACGCCATACGCCTGATGCGACTTCCATGATCCGGCGCATCGTTGATCGCTTCGAAACGCTCAACCTACTTCACGACGCTGAGAAGACCGGCCGCGATCAGGAGTGGGGCGACAACGCCCCCGCGCCCGTATCGAATTTGGTGCCTTGCCCCTGCACGTTGATCGAGCAGGACGAAGACTGCCCCATTGGCTATCCCTCCCTACTTTGCGGCATCTGCGAAGGCAAAGGCCACACGACGCAAGAGCAGGTTACGGCGCTGGCTTGCGAGATGATCAAGATCGCCAGCGACATCGGCGAGCCGGAAGATCCTTACGCCGCCTGGGAGAGCGTCGACCTTATCAAAAGCCAACACGGGCAGCTTCGCCGAGCACTGAAACTGGCGATCGACCACATCGAGCACATGGCCGCTCACTTCTCAAATCTCGGCACGGGCTATTCGTTCGAAAGCCTCGGTGAGGATATGCCGAGCATCAAAGCCGCCCTCTCCACCATGGAGGGCGCGACCGATGGACGCTAAGCAGCTCCACATCCTGCAGCACTCGCTTGGCCTCGACGAGTACGGACGCGGCACGTTCTACCGGAACCATTTCGTGACCGGTGAAGGCAGCAAAGACCACGCGGACTGCATGGCCCTCGTCAGGGTTGGCCTAATGACCGTCCGGACTGGCAACGCCTTGAGCGGCGGCGATGAGGTGTTTCGGGTGACCGACGCCGGCAAGGCCGCAGTCGCTGAACACAGCCCATCTCCGCCAAAGCTCACCCGCAGCCAGCAAAACTATCAGGACTGGCTGAACTACGACAGCAGCCTGTCCTTCATCGAATACGTGAAGATGAAATCGCACCTTCGCGCCAAGGAGGCCGGAAGAGCATGACGAAAACTGTCACACACGAAGAGGCAGCCATTGAGACGATGCGCGCGAGCGTGATCCGCAAGGCTATCGGCCCCACAATACTGCTCGGCTCTGGCACATACTTCGATTTCGAAGATCCGGAGAGCAGCGAGATCACCATCGAGGACATCGCCTATGGACTGGCCTTCGAAGGTCGGTGCGCGGGCCAGTGCTTCAGTCGGCTACTGCAGCGGCGCGTGTTCTATTCTGTGGCGCAGCATTGCGTCCTGATGAGCCTGATGGTGCCGCCGGAGCTTCAACTCCAGGCACTGATGCACGAGGTGGGCGAAGCGGTCTGCGGCGACATGACTGCGCCGCTCAAGTCCTTGAACCCATCCTTCAAGGCGATCGAGAAGCGGTGCGAAGCGGCAATCCTCAAGAGGTTCGGGATCACCATGACCGACCGCGTGGCGCTCAAGCAGGCTGACGTTCGAATGCTGGCGACTGAGCGGCGCGACCTGCTGCTGTGGCGGGGTGAGAAATGGTCTCTGACCGACATTGAGCCCTATGATTTTCACATTTCGCCATGGTCGCCAGAACAAGCGGCCGAGGCGTTCCTTGCCAGATACGCTGAACTGACCAAGAACCCATCGCCCCAATCGAGGGAGGTGTTGTGATGGTCGCCTACGGCTTCAAGGCATACTTTGCCTCGCAGATCGAGGACGGAGCCAAGGTCCACACCATCCGGGGCCATCGTCGCCGCCACGCCCATGTCGGCGAGCCGGTACAGCTTTTCACCGGCCTGCGCACCCGCCATTGCCGGAAGATCATCCCGGACCCGATCTGCATCGCTGTCCTGCCGGTCGTGATCATGTCGTCGGACCTGATAGAGGCAGGCATCGCTTACATTGAGGTCGACGGGACGCCGCTGCACCGGGATGAGATCGAGGCCTTTGCCGTGTCCGACGGTTTCGATCCAGCCCGCCTGAATGGCATCGCACCGGCCAAGCTGATCGGGTCCACCGCTCGCGAAACCATGGGCCGCTTCTGGGCAGCCGAAAACCCCGGCTCGATCTTCCAGGGCGTGATCATCCGTTGGGAGGTCCGACCCTGATGGCCCGTGCGCTGCCGCTCTTCGACGCCATGGAGCTGGACAAGATCCGGCGCGAGCGCCTTGAGCTGCAGCGCAAGCTTCAACGCGGCGGTGTGGAAGCTCGCACGCGCATTCACCGGGAAGAGCAGCTGCGCGTGCTTACCGCCCGACAGATCGAGATCGAGCTTCGCCTCGGAATAGCGGGGAAGAGATGAGCACTCTTCAAGGCATCCTTGCCGACATCGCGGATATCGCTGGCATCGACGCGGCCTATGAAGTGGCGCGAAGCCACGGCGGCACGAGGGTTTCGATTCCGCCTCGCGCAGTCCAAGGCCATTGGCTGACGGAGCTGCTCGGGTTTGAGACGGCCGACAAGATCTGCCAGGGTCTTGCGACGCTCGATCCGGATGGAAAGCTCCGTGGTGTCCAGAATGAGATCATTCCGCGTGGGCCGGCCGCGATCCTGACAGCCGCCCGCCGACGCGCCCAGGAAGCGCTAGACGAGGGCAAGAGCGCCCGCGAGGCGGCGCGTATCGCAGGCTTGCATGAGCGCACGATTTGGCGCATGAAAGCTAAGGAAGACGACGGCCAAGGCAGTCTCTTCTGATCCGGCTGACAGCTGTCAGCCCTCCAAATCCCCCACAGATTGCATAGTCGCTCCAGATCACGGCCAGCCGGCCGTTCGCGCTTCTGGAGCCCATCATGACAAGATCCGTGAGCCCGAAAGGGCGCAAGTTCCTCTACGCTCACGAGGGCGTGGTGAAGAAGGCCTATCGGTGTCCGGCCGGGATCTGGACGATCGGCGCTGGCCTGACCACGTCGTCGGGCGTGATTACCGTCAAGCCTGGCATGGTCATCACCGAGGCCGAGAATGATCGCCTGGTCGATCTCGCCCTGAAGCGCAACTATTTGCCGCGCGTTCTGAAAGCGCTGGGTAATAGCTGTAGCCAGCACGCGCTCGATGCGGGCACGAGCTTTGATTACAACACCGGCAAGATCCACTCGGCCTCCTGGGTCAAATCCTTCCTTGCCAATGATCCTGTCGATACCCGCCGCCGCTTGCTGATGTGGAACAAAGGGAACGGCAAGGTTCTGCCCGGCCTGACACGTAGACGCGGCGAAGAGGCGACGCTTCTGCTCAGCGGCCGCTTCCCGGTCGAAATCGAGCGATCGGTGATCGGCATCCAGACGGCAGCCGACTCCTACGCCGCAATCGTGATCTCGCTGACGACGGCCGAGATCGAGGAGGCCAAGAAGGCGCTGGTGAAGCTGGGCTACAATGCCAGCGCGCCAACCGGTGCCATCGATCGTACGGCCGTCGAGATGTTCCAGAAGGCGCATGACCTGACCGTCGACGGCAAGGTCGGCATGGCCACGCTCGCCACCCTTCAACGCGAACTCGACGCCCGCTCGAAGGCCACTCAAGGCTCCTTCGCAACAGCCGGCGGCGCTGGTGTTGTCGGCGGTGACCAGGTGGCAGGAGCTGTCACCGGGCCGGCGCCGGTCGATCCCACGGCCGTGGCCCCCGATCAGATGGCCACCATCGTCGGCCTCGGCATCGCAGCCGTCTCCGTCGTCTATCTCGCCTGGCAGGCTTATCGCTACCGCGACGTGATCGCGGCGCGCATCGGCGACAAGGCTCCTCGTCTCACCGCTTTCCTCCGGAGCTTCTGACATGTCTGCATCCGCAGTTATCCTCGGCATAGCCGCCAAGATCGGGGCTCCGTTCATCAAAAGCATCATCGAAAAGAAGATTGGCGGCGTGAGCGGCGATCTGGCCGGCGCCGTCGTCGACGCCGTCGCCGAGAGGGCTGGTGTCGCACCCGATCAGCTATCGGCGGCACCCGTCAGCAAGATCGAGGAGGCCGTGCGCCAGGTCGAGGCGCAGGCGCCCGAAATGGTCGCGCTCTATGAAGCGGGTTTGAAGGGACAGTTCGAGCTGCTTCAGGCCGAGCTGCAGGAGGGGTTCTGGCAGAGCGCCTGGCGCTGGGGCTGGATGTATCTGCTCGCATTCCTCTGGGTCTGCGCCTTCCTGCTTTTCCCGGTGCTGAAGGCCTTCGGCATCGCGCTCGACCCGATCGACAGCGCCACCCTCATGACGCTCACTGGCTGGTTCATCAGCCTCTACATGGGCGGCCATACCGTGAAGGAGATCGGTCGCCAGGCGGTCGAAGCGGTCAAGACCTGGCGGGGTCCGCATGTACAGTGATTTTGACCGTGAGATCGGCGAGGAGCGTGTCGAGCAGGAGCGCCAGGCGCGCATCAGGGCAGCCAGCGCCGCACTGAAAGCCGAAGGCCGCGAAGAGTGCGACTGCGGCGCAACCATCTCCGCCGCGCGCCGCCGTGTCTACCCATCCGCCACCCGTTGCCTGGAATGCCAGCAGATTGCCGAGAAGGAAGCATACTTAAGATGACCCCAGCCGAAATCTCTCAATACCTCGGGCTGGCGCTCGCAATCATTGCCCTTCTTGGACATGCCAAGGGCTACTTCTCATCCGGTGAAAAACAGCTCTCCAAGGACGTGGCAGCCCTCAGGGAAGAGGTCGAAGATTGCCAGAACGAGCTGGTCGGCCAGGCCCGGCGTATCCAGACGATCGAAGGCGAGATGAAGCATCTCCCCGACCGGGAAGCACAGCACCGGATGGAGCTGCAGCTAGCCGAGATGAACGGGAAATTCGCCGCCCTTGAGGAGCGACTGCGACCGATCGCGCAGGTCAGCATCCGCCTTCAGGAATTCATGCTGGAGCAGGCTAACAAGTCATGATGAGGATTTCGATGGAAGAGGAAGCGCGGCTGGCCATCCTGAAGGAGCTGGCCAAAGAGGACAACAAGGCCATGTCGTCGGCCCGGATGCAGGGCTTTCTGCTGACGGGCTTTCTGATCGACAAGCCGCGCGAATGGGTTGAGGCTCAGTACCAATATCTCAAGGATATGGGTGCCGTATCCGTTGTGTCGCGTGACACTGTCAAGATTGCTCGCCTTGAGGCGCGAGGCCAGCATCATTTGACGGGCCTTATCAATATTCCCGGCGTCATGCCGACCAGCGCACGGCCGGAGTAAGTGATGGCAGGCCGTGGGCGTCTCTCCAATCTCGACCTTTTGCCTGAAGAAGCGCGCGACGATGTCCTCTGGGCAATCGCCGAGCTGAACAAGCGCGAACGCACGCAAGCCGATATCCACTTTGAACTGAACGACCGTCTGGAAGCGAAGGGCATCGAGACCATCTCGCGCTCGGCGTTCAACCGCAAAGCCATGCGCCTGGCGAAGCGATCGATGCAACTCGAAGAGCGCCGTCACATCTATGCCGGCATTGCCGAGCGGCTGACCCCGGAAGAGATCGGCAATGCAGATCTGGTTCTCGGCGAGTTCCTGAAAACGCTTCTCGACGAGCTGCTCGATGAGGACGGTATCGGGACCAAGGGTGCGATGGAGCTTGCCCGCGCCTACAAGGATACGGTGATGGCGCAGCGGCACTCGGCCGAGCTGCAGGAGAAGGCCGAAGCCAGAGCCAACGCGAAGCTGAAGAAGGCCGTAACCGAGGTCACCGACGTTGTGCGCAAGGCCGGCGTCTCCGACGAAACCATGGACGAGATCAACCGTCGCCTGGGCATTGTCTGATGGGTCGCGCGCTAATCATCCCTGAGAACCCGAAGGCGATCTTTCTGCCCTATCAAAGCAGATGGATCACCGACAATTCGCGGCTGAAGCTGATGGAGAAGGGGCGACAGATCGGCCTCTCCTGGTCGACGGCTTATGCCACGGTTTCGCGGACTTCGCTGATTTCGGCCCGCCATGATCAATGGGTGTCTTCCCGTGATGATATTCAGGCGCGGCTCTTCCTCGAAGACTGCAAGCTGTGGTCCGGAAATCTTGATCTCGCCGCTCGCGACATGGGCGAAGTCGCCCTGGACGAAGAGGGCAAGCACACGGCTTACACGCTGCGTTTTGCCAACGGCAAGCGGATCAATTCCATGTCTTCCAATCCGGACGCTCAAGCCGGTAAGCGTGGCGGCCGCGTTCTCGACGAGTTCGCACTACATCCCGATCCGCGCAAGCTCTGGACGATCGCCTATCCTGGTATCACCTGGGGCGGCTCGATGGAGGTCATCTCTACCCATCGCGGCAGCCACAATTTCTTCAACGGCCTTGTTCGTGAGGCCCGAGAAAAGGGAAACCCTAAGAGGATCAGCCTGCACCGCGTCACCCTTGAAGACGCCTTGAACGACGGCTTTCTCTACAAGCTTCAACAGTCGCTGCCAGACGATGATGAACGCCAGGAGATGACCGAGGCGCAATACTTCGACTGGGTCAAATCCGGTGCTGCCGACGAGGAGAGCTTTCTCCAGGAATACATGTGCCAGCCGGCAGACGACGACGCGGCGTTCCTGGAATACGACCTGATCGCTGCCAGTGAATACCCTGAACGAATGGACTGGCAGACGATCGAAGGCCGCAATCTGTTTGCCGGCGTCGATATTGGCCGCAAGCATGACCTGACGGTGCTCTGGGTTGTCGAGGTTCTGGGTGACGTCGTCTACACGCGGCACATCGAAACTATGAAGAACATGAGCAAGCCGAACCAGGAGAAGATCCTGTGGCCCTGGCTTGAGAAGTGCGTGCGCAGCTGCATCGATGCGACCGGCCTGGGGATTGGCTGGGCGGACGACGCCCAGGCGAAGTTCGGCAGCTATGCCGTGGAGGCCGTGACCTTCACCACGAAGGTGAAAGAGGCGCTTGCCTACCCTGTCCGGTCTTACATGGAGGAACGCACCCTTCGCATTCCCTATGATCGTGAGATCCGGGCAGATCTGCGATCGGTCACCAAGCAGGTTACCGCCGCCGGTAATGTACGGTTCACGGCGGAACGAACACCAGACGGTCACGCGGACCGTTTCTGGGCTCTGGCCCTAGCCTTGGAGGCCGCTAAGGGTTCTCATGGCGAATATGCATATCAGTCCGTCAAGGACCAGCCCCGCGCCAGCCGAGCGACAGACGACGACGATGACGACACAGAATTCGGGAGACGGCATTGGTAGAGCGCAAATCATCCATCCTCGGGCCGGACGGCAATCCGATCGTCATTCGCACTCTGTCCCAGGAAGTCGCGACACCGACGATCGCGGGCGTTCGCCGCACCCATGAAGAGCGGGTCGCGGCCGGGCTAACCCCGGAGCGGCTCGGCACCATCCTGCGCGATGCGGCCGAGGGCAATGCTCGTTCCTATCTCACCCTCGCCGAGGAGATGGAGGAGCGCTATCTCCACTACGCCTCCCAGCTTCAGACCCGGCGTCTGGCGATCGAGAGTGTCGACTTCACGATCGAGTCGGACGGCGTCTCCTCCAAGATCGTCGATGCAGTGACGGAGCTGATCCACGACGACGGCTTCAATGAGGCGCGCGGTCATCTGCCCGACGGTATCTCGAAGGGCTACGCCGTCGTCGAGATGATGTGGGAATACGAGCGCAAGGCGCTTCGACCTGTCCAGTACATAGATCGGGATCCGCGCTTCTTCCAACTCGATCGCATGACGCTGCGCAGTCTGCGCCTGGCCGTCGACGGCTCGTTCGAAGGCGAGCAGCTGCCCGAGGCGAAGTTTATCCGACATATGCCGCGCACGAAGCTCGGTCTGCCCTTGCGCCGAGGCATGGCGCGGCCTGCCGCCTGGGCCTACCTCATCCAGCAGTTCACCCTGCAGGATTGGGCTGCCTTCTCCGAGGTCTACGGCATGCCTCTCCGGGTCGGCAAATACAATGCCAGCGCAAGCCCCGCCGACAAGCGGACGCTGCTGAAGGCCGTCGCCTCGATCGCCAATGATGCCGCCGCCATCATTCCCCAGGGCATGGACATCGAGTTCCACGAAGTGAACGGCACGAATGGCGCTGCCGTCTTCTCCGGCCTGCTCGACTATGTCGACAAGCAAATCTCCAAGCTGATCGTCGGCCAGACCATGACCAGCGACGATGGTTCTTCGCTTGGCCAGGCCAAGATCCACAACGAGGTCCGCCTCGATATCCTCCGGGCCGACTGCAAGCAGGTCGCGGCCACGATCAACCGCGACCTGATCAAGCCCTTCGTCGATATGAACTTCGGCGTCCAGGACAAGTATCCGCTCGTCGAGCTGCCGGTACCAGATCCCGAAGACGTAAAGGCGCTGGCCGACAGCCTCGGCACGTTGGTGCCGCTCGGTTTACGGGTGAAGCAGACCGAGATCCGCGAGAAGCTCGGTCTTTCTGATCCAGCTGATGACGACGAACTCCTGGTCGCACCGGCACCGAAGGCAGCGGCACCCGAAGCCGACAAGACGGCGCCAGAGCAAAAACCCGCACCGGAGGCTAAGCAGGAGAAGGAAAAACCGGCCGAGGATGTAAAGGCGAAGGTCGCGGCGCTGTCGGCCATTGTCTCTGACCACAAGCGCGCCTGCCGCTGCGGTGCCTGCACCTCACTGCTCGCAGCGGAGGCCGGAGAGCCGGAGGCGCTTGACCAGGTAGAGGCACTGTTCGCGTCTGCCATGGACGATTGGGAGGCAATGGCCAGCCCGATCATCGCACCGATCGCCGAGATCATCGAGAAGGCGGGAAGCTTTGAAGAGGCGACAAGCATGCTTCAAACGCGCTTCCCGGACGCTTCGAAGCTCGCCGATCGGCTCGGCCGGCTCACCGCGATCGCGCGCGGCGTCGGCGATATCGTGGACTGACGATGGCAGAGCGCAAGAAGTTCGCAGTTCCTGCCGAGGTCACCGGCTACTTCGACGGCAAGGTCTCTACGCCGGCCTTCTCCTGGGCCGATGTCTGGGCGGAGGAGCATGCCTACAAGTTCACGGTTGCCAAGGCCGTCGAGCTCGACGTGCTGAACGCCTTCCGATCGACGATCTCGACCGCGATCTCAGAGGGTCAAGGCTTTGAGCGCTGGAAGCCGCAGATCGAGAAAGAGCTGACCAGGCTCGGCTGGTGGGGACCGCGCATGGTCACCGATCCGACCGGTGTCCAGCCCGACCGGATGGTGAACTTCGCGAGCGATCGCCGGCTGAAGACAACATTCTGGGCGAACATGAACTCGGCGCGCGCTGCCGGCCAGTGGGAGCGGGCGCAGCGCTCGAAGCGAGTGCTCCCCTATGTGCTCTACGTCCGGACCACGTCTGGTGACCCGCGCGTCGAGCATCTGCAATGGGTCGGCCTCATTCTACCGATCGACGACCCGTTCTGGACAACCCACTGGCCGCCGAACGGCTGGCAGTGCAAATGCCAGGTGCGAATGATCTCCGCCCGCGAGCGCGATCGCATCCTCGGTACCGAGCGCGTCATCGGTCAGGATTCGGACGGCAATGACATCAAGATCCGCTACACCGATCAGGTGCCAGATCTCGGACCTGACCTTCAGTACCGCAACCGGCGCACCGGTGAGATCTCGATCGTGCCGCCGGGGATTGATCCTGGCTGGCAGACAAACCCCGGTCTGGCGCGCGCTTCGACGCTCGTGCAGAACCTGGACACCAAACTTGCAGCGGCTGCGCCCGAGGATGCAAACCGTGTGCTCAAGGATCTCTGGTCGGATCCATACCTGAGGATTGCGCCGCGACTTCCCCAGGCATTCGCCTTGCCGGCCGGTCACAATACCGGCGTCGCGGCTGAGCTTGGTGCTTCATCGCCAGTCATCTCGATCACGGGGGAGGCGATCGGGACGTTGCTCGGCGCCGGTCTCGACATCGACGATCTCTCTGTTCTGCCCGATGTGCTTTCCTCGACAGCGGTGAAAAGCTACCCGACAGACGAACGTCCGGAGATCGAGATCATCGCCCGCCTGGGATCGGTGATCTGGCGGAGCATTCTTCGGCTTGCCCAGGGCGGCCTGATGCGCATCGAACGGCTTGAACAGGGCGACAAATAGGAAGGCCACAGACGCGCTTGACGCCCCTCGGACGGGCGGTGGGCCGCAGCTGACCCTGAAAACGCGCCCACGGGCTTTGAAGAGGCTTCGAAAACGGATCGGGGCTTGATCCTATCCCCCGGTCAGGGTTAGATGCGCGCATGTGAGGTGATCGCCCCTTCAGCGGGCCTCCTCATGACAGGCTGACAGATGTCAGCCTCAAGGCGGCAAAGAACGGTGGCAGTTTGCCGCCATGTTCACGAAATCGCCGACACTCACCCTATCGACGCTCGCTCCTGCTGTCCCCGGCATTGCCGAGGCCATGACCGGCCTGACCGTCCTCGATGCCTATCTTGCCGATCCGACCGCCGCTGCCAAGCAGGTTGGCCCGGAATGGATCAAGCTCACCCCGCGCGGAAAGTTCACCGCCCGCGATGGCCGCGTCTTCGATGTGGACCCCGAGCTGCTGGCCGCGCGCTTCGTCCAGGACGGCGTCGATCTGCCTGTCGATATCGATCATGCGACGGTGAAGAAGGCCATGTTCGGAGAGGCGGCCCCGGCTGTCGGCTGGATCTCGAAGCTCGAAGCCCGCGCCGATGGCCTCTACGGCAAGGTCGAGTGGCTGGCCGATGGTCTGGCCGTGCTCGCGGCGCGGACCCACCGCTACATTTCTCCCACCCTTAAACACGACGAGAACGGCAAGGCCTACTGGCTGCATTCGGCCGCGCTCGTCGCTGCGCCGGCTGCTTCGATGGCGGCCGTCGCATCGGCTGACCTTTCAACTCTCAAGGAACCCACCATGCTGAAAGCCATTGCTGCAGCCCTCGGCCTTTCCGAGGACGCGTCCGAGGCCTCGTGCCTTTCTGCCGTCACCAATCTGAAGGCCCGCATCGATCCTGCGGTTCACCAGGCCGCACTCGACCAGGTGAAGACGCTGTCGGCTGATCTCGACGCCCGCAACGCGGCCGACCACCAGGCCAAGGTCGATGCGCTGCTCGACGGCGCGCTGAAGGAAAAGAGGATCGTGCCGGCGCAGCGTGATCAGTACGCCGCCCTCTGCGCGACCCCTGAAGGCCTCGTCCAGGTCACGGCGCTGTTTGCCACCCTGACCGCGACGCTCAGTGCCTCCGGTCTCGACGACAAGCGGCCCGGCGAAAAGACCGCCACACTGACGGCCGAGGACCGCGAGGTCATGCGGATGATGGGTCTCTCCGAGGAGGACTATCGCAAACACAACGGCCTGACGGCTGCCTGAAAAGCCCCAAGATCTGGAGAGTGACATGACCGCATTGAGCCAGGCCCGCCGCGTGATCCGCACCGAGGGCCGCCAGTCCAACCCGCCCGTCAAGGGCGCAACCACCATCCACCAGGGCGCCCTTGTCGTGATGGACACAGGTCTCGCCGTTCCCGGCCGCACGGCTGTCGGCCTGATCGCTCTCGGCATCGCACAGGAGACCGTGGTCAACTCCGGCGCTGACGGTGCGACGAAGGTTCCTGTCGAGCGCGGTACCTTCGACTTTGCCAATCACGGCGCGGATGCCGTGACCGAGGCTGATATCGGCAAGGATTGTTTCATCGTTGATGACCAGACGGTGGCCAAGACTTCCGGCGGCAACACCCGCTCGATCGCGGGCAAAATCATCGAACTCGACAGCGGGCGTGTCTTCGTTCGCGTCGGTTCCTAAGCTCTCCAGAAAGGACTGACCATGGCCCGCGTGATTACAGCCGCCATCCTCGCCGCCGCACAGCGCGGCTTCAAGACTGCCTTCCAGGGGGCGTTCAGCAGCACGCCCAGCATGTATGCCTCGGTCGCGACGATCATCAACTCGAATACGCGTGAGGAGGTTTACGGCTGGCTCGGAGACTTCCCGAAGATGCGCGAGTGGATTGGCGATCGCCAGTTCCAGACGATGAAGACGCACAGCTACAGCATCGTCAATCGCAAGTTCGAGGGCACGGTGACCGTTGCTCGTGACGACATCGAGGATGACCGCCTCGGCCTCTACACACCACGCTTCGAGATGATGGGGCAGTCGGCGGCACAGCATCCGGATGAAATTGTCTTCGACCTGATCAACTCGGGTTTCACGTCGCTCTGCTACGATGGACAGAACTTCTTCGACACCGATCACCCGGTCGGCAAGGAAGGCGCCCAGGTTTCCGTTTCGAACATGCAGGCCGGCTCCGGCGAGATGTGGATCCTCGCGGACCTCTCCCGTCCGCTGAAACCCTTCGTCTTCCAGAAGCGCCGTGACTACGCCTTCACGACCAAGGAAGACGGTGCAACGTCCGACCATGTGTTCATGCGTGACGAATACATCTACGGCGTTGATGCGCGCGTCGCGGCCGGTTTTGGTTTCTGGCAGATGGCTTTCGGCTCCAAGGCCGAGCTGAACGAAGCGAACCTGCGCGCGGCTTACGTCGCCATGACGGAGTTCACTGACGACGAGGGGCGCAAGCTCAACATCGCGCCAACTCATCTGATCGTCGGCAACACCAATCACTTCAAGGCGCGTGATGTCCTGCTCTCCAAGGAGATCAACGGCACCACCAACACCAACCAGAACCTCGTGCAGATCATGCACGCGCCGCGTCTCGGCTAATCCACGGACCCTTGGGGGGTGCGGCGAGCGATCCGGTGGCCCGAGTAGTTTGCGGGCCACCGGGTTTTCCGGAAAGCGGCAGGGGTTGCCCCTTTCCCGAGAACCCGAAGTGCAAAGATCAGGAGAACCTCATGTCGAAGCGTCCCCAGGCAAAGAAGGTCGCCAAGTCGACCGAAGAAGAAACCTTGAACGGCTCGAACACGCTGCCGGCGCTCATTGAGATTGCCGAGGGCCAGGCGCTCCAGCTGGGCTCGGTCGTGGGCGTGGCTCACACGCTGTCTGGTCTCGCCGTCGATGCCTGGAACGCGCTTTCCGAAGTCGATCGTGATGAACGGCTGAACACTGTCATCGCAGACATCAAGGCTGCCCACGCTGCGGACGCGCTGCCGGAAGAAATCAAGGGCAAGCTGGTCGATCCCTCGACCGGAGCCCTGCTGGCAGATCCAGAGGAGCCGCAGGAATTCGAGATGATGGTTGCCGAACAGGTGCTGATCGTCTCCGCACCTGGTGGCCCGCGCCGTCGCGCCGGCTTCAGCTTCGGTCCGGTCCCGGTGGAACTCCGCGCGGAGGATCTGGGCGATGATCCGGCTGTGGTCTTGGAACTGTTGCGCGGCGATCCGTTGCTGAAGATCGACGGACGCTTCGAAGAGCGCCCGGCAGACGAGGACTGATCAGGAATACCGAGCGAAAGCATCCGGCGACAACGGTCAGGCCACCCGCTGAAGAACTGAAACGGCGGATCTGATGACGGGAGATGCGAGTAGGCGAGGCCCGCGCGCACGGTGCCTGCAACGTCTGACAATGGACGTGACAGTCGGGAGAGACCGGCAACCAAAATTCAAGAGGACACCATGCAGCCCTACGCCACCATCGCAGACATCGAAGCCCGGTTCCGCGATCAGCTCACGCTGGTGGCTGCTGACGAACAGACCGGCTTGCGCGATGATCTGCGCATCGAGAAGGGGCTCCTCGACGCCTCGATCGAGATCCGCGGCATACTTGCCGGCCGCTATTCGCCGGCTGAGCTTGCTAGCCTCGATGCCGACTCGCTTTCGCTGCTGCGGCTCTATTGCATCGACGTCGCCTTCTACCGGATCGCGCTCGATTTCTCGCGGTCGAGCGAGAACATCAAGGAACGCTACGACCAGACCATCAAGCGGCTGGAACAGATCGCGGCCGGCAAGGGTGCGCTGACCACGACCATGCCGCCAGCCGGTGGCGACGGCGGTGGCGATGTCGGCGAGATCGGTCAGAATGAAGTCGTACTGCAGGCGCCGGAGCGCGTGTTTACTCGTGGTCGGTTGGGCAGCATATGAGCACCTCGATCATCATCGATGTCACCGACCTGGACGAAGCTTTCCTTCGCCTTCGTCCCATCTTCGAGTTTGAACCGACCGAGCTGATGACGGCGATCGGCGCGCTGGGCGAAAGCCAGACACGTCGGCGCATCGAAGAGGAAAAGACCGCGCCCGATGGTACGCCGTGGAAGCCCAACACGAAGGGCACCTCGATCCTCATGGAAACCGGGCAGCACCTGCTGTCGTCGCTGGTCTGGACGGCGTCGGCCGACCAGGCTGAATGGGGCGCCACCTGGGAATATGCCCATGTTCACCAGGACGGCATGACGATCGTGCCGAAGAACGGCAAGGCGCTGGTCTTTGCGCTCGGCGGAAACACAATTTTCGCCAAGGAGGTCACGATCCCGCCGCGTCCTTTCGTTGGCCTGTCCGATGACAACATCAAGGAGATCATCGACGTTGTCACTGACCACTTCGGAGTGATGCAATGATTGCGCCGAAGCCCCTCGATCAGCTTCTTGCCACCGATGCACTCGGGCCGCTCCAGGCTGCGATCGTCTCGACGCTTGCCACGCTCAACCCGGGCGTGACCGTCGTCGCTCATCCGGGCAAGGTCGATATCTCCGAGCTGGTGAACAAGACAGTGGTCAAAGCGCCTGGTCTCGGGATCGGCTTCTCGAAGATCAAGACCGGCCAGCAGGCCGAGGGTCATTTCTGGCTGGCGATCGAATGGGTCGCCTATGTTGTTGCCGAAGCCAAGGTGGTCGGCAATCGCCGCATCGAGAAGGAGGCTGTCGGTCTCGCGATCGGCGGTCGGGTGCTGGAGATCCTGGCTGACCTTCAGACCTCTCTCTGGGGCCGCACCGGCGTGCTGCCACCCGAGACTACGCCTCCGGCAGAACTGAAGCCGCTGTTCACGATCAAGGATCAGTCACAGGGCGTGGCTTACTACACTGTCACCTGGACCCAGATCATGGCTGACCAGGGCGCAAGCGTCTTCCCCGAGCATGTGGGCCGCTACAACGAAGAGACTGGCCTGATCGACTACGAAGAAGGCCGGATGATCAACGAGCTCGGCCCCTGGATCCCGGCTGTCGAGGAGGCGGATGATGCGTGATCCCGTCGCCCTGGAGTTCCGCCGGCAGATGGCGCGGCTTGAAGCGGCCGAGCGCCGCATGTCCATGTTGGTGATCACCGGCAAGGTCGGCCGCGTCGATGGCGACAAGCGCCGGCTGCGGCTGAAGCTCGGCAAGAACTCAAAGGGTGAAGACGTGCTTGGCCCGTGGATCCGCTGGCAGGAGGCCGGCGTCGGCGCGCTCTCGATCCATAGCGAGCCGGCCGAGGGCGAGCAGATGCTGATGCTTTCGACGTCAGGCACGGTCGGCGCCGGCTCGATTGCGATCCCGGCGGCCTTCGACCAGGACAACCCGTCGCCTTCGGCTGCCAGCGACGAGACCGTGATGAAGCGCCAGTCCGGCAAGTTCCACCTGGTCGCACCTGACGGCTTCCTCTTTGAAGGCCCGGTCGAGATCAAGGGCGACTTCCAGGCGCGCGACGGCAGCTTCCGCCACAACGAAAAGAACGTGGGCGACACCCACGGCCACATATCCGCACCTCCGGGCATTCCCGGCGAACCCGTCTGAAGGAGAGACCTATGGCCAAGGCCAGCAGAGCAAAGAGCAGTCCAGCCGAAACAGCAGCCGTCGGCGCACCCGTGGAAACTGGCGCCAAGACGTATGTCGTCACAGAGACGGCTCCACCTCGAGTCGCGGGCAAGCGCGTGAAGGCCGGCGACACCATCACGCTCACCGATGACCAGGCGCGCGCCGAGCTGCTCGCGCTTCACATCCGACCAGAAGCCGTCGAGCCGCCGGCCTCGAACGATGCGTAAAGACATTTTGAAGGGCCTTTGAAACCATGGCAGGCGAGATCCGGTACAGGACAGGCATCGATGCACGGACAGGCCAGATCCTGACCGGGCCGGCACATCTTGCCCAATCCCTCTCAAAGATCTGGCGCACACGCCTCGACAGCCGCGTTATGCTGCTCGCCTTCGGTGCTGATCTGCGCTCGCTGCTTTCCGAGGACCTGACGCCTGCCATCGCGCTCCTCATCTACAATGAGATGGTGGCTTCTGCCGCGCGCTGGGAGCCTGAATATCTGATCACACAGCTCCAGCTCGTGACACTGAGAGATACCGGCACACTCGGGATCCGCGACGGTGGCATCTACTTTCCCGAAGGTCGTTTTGGAAACTATGACGTGGCTGTCGATCTCGGCCTTCGATCCACCACACCAACCGCGCTGGGTGTCTGATGGCCACTATTGACCTGTCAATCTTGCCAAAGCCGACCGTGATCCAGGAGCTGGATCACCAGGCGATCGTCGAGCGCCAGAAGCAGCTCTTCGTGACGCTTTGGAACGAGAAGCGCGTTACCTATCCGGACCTGCCGGAATACACAGTCGAAATGCTTCAAAGCGATCCGTTCGCGATCGACAACGAGGCCGAGAGCTATCGCGAAGTCCTGCTGCGAGCCGAGATCAACGATGTTTTCCGGGCAACGCTCCTTTACTTCGCAAGGGGCGGTAACCTTGACCATCTGGCAGCCTTTTATGACGTGGCCCGCATGCCCGGCGAAGAGGACAGCCGCCTGTTGGACCGTGTGCTGCTGGCAGTCATGGGGCGCTCCACCGGTGGGCCAAAGGAACGCTACCAGGCAATAGCCATGCAAGCGGATCCACGTGTTGCCTGGGCGGAGCCTTACCGCATAGAGCGAAGCCCGCTCATCTATGTGGCTATTTTCTCGACCGAGCCTGACGGCGTGCCCAGTGCCAATCTCTTGGCAATCGTCCAGGCTGCATTGACGCAAGCCGGCGCGCAGCTGGTCGGCGACACGATCATCGTGCAGCCGGCTGTGCGCAAGGTCGTCGACGTGAGAGGCGACATCTGGTTGTTGCCGGATGCAGAGGAGGCAACAGTTGCCCGCGCCGAGCAGAACCTGAAGTCCGCATGGGAGGCCGAGCGCAAGCTTGGACGTGACCTGACGTATGCCTGGCGTTTGTCGAAACTGATGATCTCTGGCGTCCAGAAAGTTGAGCTGGATTCGACTGTCGATGTCGTTGCCGCTCCAACCGAAGCAATTTCGATTGGGAGCATCACCCTTGCATTGCGAGGGAGGGCCTATTGATTTCCTTCCAGCCAGACAGCGCCGACATCTATGAACGTGTGGTCGAACAGTCGCGCGAGCAGCGCTGGGCAATGCTTCGAGCTGCGGTGCCTGCCGTTCGCACAGGTAAGCGGGTGTCGCCTGCTCCAGGCGTTCTGCCTTTCCTGGTCTTTGAGGACGGGCTTGGCATGCTCACGCCCTTCGTCGCCAATGTCTATGATCTGCTCGACGGACGTGGCCGGGACTGGATGGGCAAGCGCGGCACCTATGAAGCCGTTGAGCGCGGACTTGCGTTCCTTGGCCTGACAGCGACCACGGAAGCGGCAGATCACCGCCGCGCCTGGTGGAACTCGACGCAGCTGCGCTTCCCCGATCTGCCGGCCGACGATAGCCCCTTGCTGGGGCGGATCGAGGGGATCATGCAACTCTCGCTGCCGTTCCGGCAGGACTTCCGGCGTGGCGTTCACGAGTACGACATCCCGGCTGCGGAGGGTGACCATACCCGGCTTGATGGCAGCCTGCTTGACTGCGAGAGCGGCATCCGTCTGCCGGGTGGCACTGCTGTCTGGTCATTTGGCCGCAGCAATGAGTTCGAGCACACACTTGATCGTGGCGAGGGAGATGCGATCGGCAACTGGGTCGACCTGCCGGAGAATGGCGGTCTCTCTTGGTCGGAAATGACTTATCCCTGGTCGACCGCAACCTTTGCCTGGTCAGACAATCCCGATGCCCAGCGAAGGAAGCTCATGGCCTCCTGGTTCAATGGGCGGCTTTTGTACCTGAAGCTGATGGATGGCAACGGCAATGTGCTCGGATATCGCCGGGTCAAGTCCAGCCATGCAGTCTCGCCAAGCTTCGATGGCCTGTTTGTGTTTGGCGGCGAGAAATACTCCAAGTCGCCAGATGGTCAGGTCGCCTATGTTGAGTTCATGACCGACTTCGACGACTTCGACGGTGTCGAACTTGCGGCGGTCGAGATCGTGAGTGATGTCGTACTGGCCCACGGGGTCAAGCCGGGTAAGGCGCTCATCCGGCCAGACGAGGTAGTCAAGCAGGCGTCGTTTCCGTCCGGCCGGTTCTGGATGGGAGCGGCTGACTTTCCGTCCTTTGCCTACCGAACAATAACATTGCCGCTTCGGAGAACGGTCCGTGAGCGCTTCAAATTCCTTGTGAGGTTCTGAGATGGCTTACGAGCACAAGAGTGGACTGCCAGATGCCTACGATCGCGCCGAAGGTCGCGCTCACTGGCGAAGCGTTGTCCATTACGGGAAACGCAAGTTCATCCAGGGTGCGGAACTGATTGAATCACAGACAATCCAGCGAGCCCGCAGTGCGCGGTTTGGTCGCTTGATCTTCAGTGACGGCGACCGGATCGAGCGCGGCGAAGCCATTGTCGACACGGCTGCCGGGACCGTCACGCTGACTGCAGGTGTTGTTGCCGCTGATGGCGATATCTGGGACGTGCCGGAGCGTGTCCTGACGTTGGTCCCGATGGTTGGCCGCGTCGAGGTCGGCATTCGTCTTGTCGTGAGCTACCTCACGGATGAGGATGAGCCTGCCCTGAAGGGCCTCGTAGCAGGCGAACCGTCCGAAGGCGAGCCGGGTGCCGCGCGCGAGGTAGGCTTTGCGACCTGGGCCTGGGCCGGAGATGGCGGAGCCGGTGAGTTCTACTCGGTTTACACTCTGCAGAACGGCACCATTCTTGATCAGGTTGGCCCGAGTGTTCTTGCTCCTGCATTCCAGCTTATCAAGGAATATGATGAGCCGAACGGCAATTACATCGTCAGGGGCAGAAAGGTTACGGCCCTTGGTACCAATGGCGGCAACCAGCTGTTCACGATCTCCGAGGGCGAGGCCAACATCAACGGCATGAAGCGGACTGCTTTCGCGGCTCTTCGCCACGCCGAGCCGGAAGATTGGGACGAGCTTGCCATACCCGGCGAAACACAGATCTATCCGGGTGGAGCACAGCATACCTTCACGGTGGCCGAAGGGCCTATCGGGGTCATCAACTCCATACTGTTGACAAAGGAAGTCACGGCGAACATCACCCGTGGTGCCGTCGCCAATGGTGCCGACGCGTTACCGAACAACTCTATCGTTTCGATTGTGTCGGTCACGCAAGGTGGGACCACCTATGTGGCCGGTGTCGACTTCGACCGGGTGAACAACACGGTCGATTGGGCGCGTGCCGGGGCCGAGCCTGCGGCGGGTTCAACCTACACAGTTGTCTACCGCTACCGGGACAGCGTGACACCTGTTGCCTCGACGGCTTTCACAATCACACTGGCTGGTGGTGCTGCAAACGGTGATGCTATCTTTGCCTATACCCGCAAGCTTCCTCGCATCGACCGCCTCTGCCTCAACGAAGAAGGTGCGCCGGTCTATGTGAAAGGCATATCGGCAGCGAGAAACCCGCGTGCGCCCCTCATATCGCCGACACTGCTGAAGCTGGCCACCATCGAGAATGACTGGATCGGTGCGCCCAAGGTTGTCAATGACGGGACGATCTTCCGGACCCGTGATGACATGGAGCGGTATTTCGACTTCATCATTGATGTGCAGCGGTTCATCCAGCTCGACCGGTTGAAGTATGACATCGACTTTCGTGAGCCGGTGGCCAAGAAGGGCATCTTCGTCGATCCGTTCATTGACGACACTTACCGCGATGCGGGCACCGCGCAGAGCGGGGCTATTGCGGACGGCATGTTGATGCTGGCGATTGAGCCGACATTCTTCACTGCCACACTCTCGGCGCCAGTCATGCTGGATTGGACGGAAGAGGTCATAATCTCCCAGGAGCTTCGAACCTTCTGCGAAGAGATCAATCCATACGCAAATTTCACCTTTTTGCCGGGACAGCTTCGTCTGACGCCAGCCGCAGACTTCTGGACCGAGCGCCAGACACAGTGGACATCAGGCGTCACACAGGAGTTCAATCGGGGCACCCGTGCCGATGGCGGGCCGCTTCGAACGACCTCGACGGACAATCAGCTGGTGGACCGCAGGGTCCAGCAGATTGAATTCCTCCGCCAGATCCCGGTTGCCTTCGAGATTGCCGGCTTCCTGGAAGGCGAGATCCTGGAAGAGCTGACCTTTGACGGCGTCGATGTGAAGCCGGCAGGAACGCAGACGGCGAATGCACAAGGCATAATCACCGGCACATTCACGATCCCGGCCAATGTCACAGCAGGCACCAAGATCGTCTATGCCAGGTCGATGGCCGACACAGAGGCCACGGCGCTCTTCGCGGGGCAGGGAACGATCGAGGTCAATGTCATGCGACAGGTGACCACAATCAACTCCTGGACGCCGCAAATCGTGACCGAGTTTCGCTCAGGCGGCGGGGAACGCGCCTCCGATCCGCAGGCTCAAGGCTTTGCCGTTCCGGAACTTCGCCAGATCGTCGGAATCGACTTCCACCTCTGCGCCATTGGTGATGAGACGAACAATATCATCGTCAACCAGGTCACCATGGAAAATGGCTATCCGACCACGAATATCCGGGCGGAAGCCTTGCTCTCGATGGTCGGTGCGACGGCGGGCTGGAAGCAGGCACGCTACACGCTGCCGGTGACCACGTCGCCGCAGGTGCTGCATGCGCACGTGATCAAGACAGACGATGCCGAGCATTCGATCTCATTTGCAAAGCTTGGCGGCATCGATGTCGCTGAGCAGCAAAAGGTCAGCCGTCATCCGTATGTGGTGTCGCCCCGTTTTTCTTCCCTCAATGCGTCCACCTGGACGGCACACCAGGACGAGGCCATGGCATTCCGGACTGTCGCTGCTGTGTTCCCGGTGACGACAAAGACAGTTGAGCTTGGCTCTTTTGATCTTTTGAATTGCTCGGACCTTCAGGTCAGGGCGGCGGTTGAGCTTCCATCTGCCGGGTGCTCTGTCGAGTTCGAAATTGAGCGTCCGAACGGGACCATCTACCGGCTGGCGCCATTCCAGGTGCTGCAGCTGACCGAGTACATCACGGAAACTGTTGAGCTTCGTGCCGTCCTTCGCGGGACCAACAAGCTCTCCCCGATCCTGTATGCACCGGTTGAGCTTATAGCCGGCGAGATTGCCCAGGAATTCACTTATGTCTCCCGCGCCTTTGAGCTTGGCGAGGCGGTTCGCATCGCGACCTATTTCAAGGCGTTCCTGCCCGGCGGATCTGCCCTGACTGTGGAGATCTCCAAGGATGGTGGAGCCTGGGTGGATATGCCGCTTGATGAGGTAGAGCAGCTTCCGTTCCCGCAGTGGACGGAGCGCAAGTATGAGCTGACCGGCCAGACGGCTGATCTTGTCCGACTGAAAATCACAGGGACCGGCGGTCCAGCCTCACGGCTGGTCATCGGAGACCTCGGTGCAGGCATCATGTGAGGAGTGGACTGATGACCAATCCAGTTACAGCCAACTTCGGCATTGCCAAGCCTAACCCGGCAAACGACATCTCTCTTGATGTCGGAAAGTTGGCAGAGGCTTTCGACACGATCGATGCCGTCATGAAGTTGATTTCGGATGCCGTGGACACGAGAGCCCCAGTATCCCACCCCCACACCATGGCGCAGATCGAAGGACTTTTATCCGCACTCGCGGGCAAGATGAACGCCAACCAGGCGTTTTCGCTGGACAGCTTGAGCGATGTTAATGGGGCCGGTCTTGCCGCTATCGGCTATGTGCTGGTCAAGGCGGCAAACGGGCAGTGGCTGCCAAGCTCACCATTGGCGGCATTGGGCAATCATGAGCATTCGATTGCCCAGATCGTTGGCCTGCTCCAGGCACTAGCCGCGAAGGCCGATGCGTCCGCTGTCTACACCCGCTCTGAAGTAGACGCCCTTATATCGGCCGGTGGGATCAAGATCGGTCAGACGATCGAGTGGAACAGCCTGACCCTACCAACCGGGTTCCTCAAGGAGAACGGGGCTGCAATCTCAAGGAGCACTTACAACACCCTGTTCCAGACGATCGGGACCACATTCGGCGCAGGGGACGGATCAACGACCTTTAATGTGCCTGACAGTCGAGGCGTGGTGGCGCGCGGTCTTGATGACGGTCGTGGGCTCGATGCTGGCCGAACACTCGGGTCTTATCAGGCAGATGCGAACGCTCCACACACGCACGGCGTCAATGATCCTGGACACGCGCACCCGCACACTGGCTTTGGCGGCAGTAGCCTGATCATCGCGACCGGGCCGGGGCTCTACTACGGGGCTTCCCTTACCTCCGCAGCAACAACCGGCATCAGCATCCAGTCCTCTGGCGGTCCCGAAGCTCGCATGAAAAACATCGCCAAGCTCAAGATAATACGCGCTTTCTGAGGATACGCCCATGTTCGTTTTCAACTACCAACCAGAGACCGGCGAATATCTCGGGCCATCGCCAGCAGATGAAAGCCCGCTTGAGCCAGGCGTAATCCTTGTTCCGGCATATGCCACCACGATTGTCCCGCCGGCCCATCAGGAGGGCTTCATCCGCCGCTTCGTCAATGGTGAATGGGGCTATGCGCCGATCGAGGAGCCTGATGTCGAGCCGACACCTGACCCCGTCGTGACGGAGTTGATGGTTATTGCGGAACGCCAGATGCGGCTTTCATCCGGGTTTGCCTATGACTTCGGTGATGAGCGCGGGCAGCATCTCATCGGCACTACGCCTGCCGACATGTACGGATGGGATGAGGTCACCAAGCTTGCGCAGGCGGCTATCAACTCCGGCATGCCTGACCACGCTATCCACATCACGACCAACACGGGGGCCGTATCGGTGACTGCGATGGAATGGCAGTCCGTTCTGCTGGCTGCCGGAGCCCATCGCCAGCCAATCTTCGCGGCGAGTTTCAACCTTCAGGCCATGGCCCAGATCCCGCGGGACTACGCCGACGACAGCTATTGGCCATAGGCCGCCAAGCGGGCTTGCATTTGCAGTCCGGAGCGATCATTCTCCGGCCATCCCCGCTTCAAAACAAATGGCAACTCGCCGGCTGACACCTGTCAGCCGGCCATTTTGGCACGTAGTGCCTAACGTCATCCAAGCTTCGAAACACAAGGCAGGGATGACCGATGTCAGGCACCACGGATTTCGTCGGCGTACGCCGGTCTTCCAATCTCCGCAGCACTGTTGCCAGGATCGATACGCGCAATTCGACCGTGATCGGCATGGCGCTGCCGGCGCCACTTGCCGACAATACGGCCTTCCCGATCGACGAGCCTACGGTTCTTTCGCTCGACAATCCCGAACAGCTTGAACTGCTCGGCGCCAGCATGGCCCGCGACGCGGTCGATCAGATGTTGTCCGAAGGCATCGTTGGCGACGTCGCCTTCGTTCGCACGCCGCATTCGACGCTGTCTGATCCCGCCCAGAAGCTTGAAGCGGAAGTGAACGGCATTGTCGGCAGCGCCGGCGCAAAGACGGGTGTCTGGGCGCTGCTCGATGCCAAGAGCCATATCAAGCTTGAACCCGGCTGCATCATTGCGCCTGGCTACATGTCCCACCGCCTGGGCGGTGCTGCAAACCCGATCGTGGCGGCATCTCGCACGGTGGCCGACCGCATCATCGACTGCATGGTCATCGCCGACACGCCTTCGTCCTCGATTGCCAATTCGATCGAATGGGCTGAGGACTTCGCGACCGCGCTCAACGTCATCGGCATGTATCCCGGTGGCGTCGTCAATCTGGGGGCCGGGAATGTCACGCGTCCGCTCTCAGCCCATGTTGCCGCTGCCATGGTGCGCCGGGACAAGGAAACGAGTGGGCCTTACAAGGCCTTCTGGAACCGTGCGCTTCAGGGCGTGCTCGCTCCATCGGTGCCGGTCGGCTACACCGACGGCGATGTCAGCTCGGAAGCCAACCAGCTTGCCCAGGCCGGCGTCGGTTCGATCATCGAAGGCAATCTTCTATGGGCACCGTTCACCACGGCGACCGACCCGACCGTGAAAAGCTGGCGCTCGATCAAGAAGATCCGCACGCGCCTTGCCGCCTCCAAGGCCATGCTGCGCCCGATGCGCCAATATGCAGCCGAGGACATGACGCCCCACGTCGTCTCGCTAATCTATCGCGCAGCCGACCAGTTCCTGTCTGACCTTGTGACGCTTGGCGCGCTGATCAGCTACGAGCTGATCTGGTCGAAGGCCCAAAACCCGGCAACGCTGCTCGAAGCCGGTGGCCTTCGCGTCAAGATGCGCTGGGCGGAGACGCCTGATCTGGTCGATCTGCAGCTTTACGACGAACCCATGCCGGAGGCCTTCGACCTGCTGGAAGCCGCGATTGCGTCTTCGCTCTCACAGCTCGGCCTCTCGAACATCCGCGTCACGGCTTAAAGGAGACCGAATATGGATCGCATTATCCGAGGCGGAAACTGGTACTGCAACGAGATCAACCAGCGTCTGCGGGCCGACGAAACCACGTTGCCGGCACTGACCCGCGAAATGATGAGCTTCGTCATGGGCGGCGGTTATTTCGCGATGGAGCTGCCGGCCGAGATCCAGCCGCTCTCCTGCGAAATGTCGGTCAACGGCGTACACGAGGATCTGAAGTCGCGCTTCGGCCGCGAGCCGGGCGACTGGACGACGGTCACCTATTACGAGAACCTTCTGAACGTCTTCCCGAACAATTCGACAGGCGAGGTCGAGGGCGGCGGGCAGCCGCAGCTCACGGGTCGTGTCGTGTTCATGAAGGGGCTGCTCAACGAGTATGCCCAGGGCGGTGTGAAGGGTCAGAAGTCGAGCGGCGCCACCCGGCTGCGCTGGTCGTCGATCGTGCTCTACCACGACATCTTCAACGGCCGGACCGTGCATAAGTTCGACATCCAGAACAACACGCTGATCATCGACGGTGTGAACTACACGGCCGAGCACAATCGCATTATCGCGGCCTGACCTCGGACCCCGAGCGTCTGATCCCTTCTGTGCTGGCCGCGAAATGACGCGGCCGGCCTTCCTTTTGAAGAGGCTTCAAAATGACTTCGAACCGCCCTCACACCGCTCTCGTCTCCACCCCTCAGTCGAAGAACAATCCTGCCGACGTGAAGGTTGAGGAGATCCCGTTGCCGCCTCCGGAGATGTGGGAGGAGCTGGACAATAGTGGCAAGGCGAAGGGCAAGGTGGAAGCTGAGACGCCGGTAGTGAAGGCGGTCGCTCTGGCTCTGGCTCCGGCTGATCGGCCGATCGCAGCCCTCAAATTCCTCAAGGACATGAGCCAATCCGTCGCTCTCGACTTCCCGTTCGAGCATCCGGCGCTGGGAGTCGTTGAAACCGTTGCGGTGAACAGGCTGACGGTCGGCCAGATGGGCGACATTCTGGATCGGCGAGATCCGAAGTCGCCTGACATGTTCGACATCTACGCCATCATGACCGGTCTGGAGGCCGATGTGCTGCGCGGCCTGGAGGCCAAGGATGGTGAGCGAGTTACCGGAGTGTGTTTCGATTTTTTGCCCCCGTTGTTGCGGCCGGTCCCCAGGGACTGAACCGCGTCATCATTGATCTGGCGAGGTGGCGTTCCGTGATGGCCCGAATTTCAAACAGCTTCTCTACTCCTCTGGACGCGCTTTCGCGCATGCCTTGGGACGAGGCGCTGCTTTGGTATCCTGAAGCGCAATCCGTCTATGCGGAGACATGGGGTCGAGGCCGATGACCAATATCGATGTCGCCCTCAGGCTTCGCCTTGATTATCAGAAGCGTGGAGCTGATGAAGCCGAACGCGACCTGAAGGACATCAAACAGGCAGCCGACCAGATCGGCCGGTCGCGGGGCGGTGATCAGCTCAACCAGGATATCCGTGCAATTGGACGATCCGCCGATGACGCCAAGCAAAAGATCTCTGCGATCGGCACGAGCTTCAACGGTGTCGCAGGTGAAGCAAAGGAAGCCGCCAGCGCAGTCGGCCGGATCAAGACCGAGGCCGACCAGGCACGTCAGGCTGTCGCCAGTATCGACAACGGCGCGTTTGCAGGCCTGAAGTCTGATGCCGCCAGCGCAAAGGCTGCAATTGCCGAGATCGGTCAGGCAGCCGACGTCGCCCAGAACAAAATCCGGCAGATCAGGCCTGGATACTCCACCATGACGACCGGCGGAGGGCGTCTGATTGCTGACGGGCACTGGCGACCAGCTGGCGGAATGATGTCCTCGGCCGAGGGAGCCCTCGACCAGTTCGGCGTTCCCTTGGCATTGGGTGCCGGCGGCGCCTACCTGGCCGGCGCAGTGCCGGCGGGTGCGGCCGTTGCGGCAGGCGCTGCGGTTCGTGCCGCCGGGAATGATGAGTTCAGGCTCGACCAGATCCAGAATATTGGTGGCTTCACCGATGAGGAGAAGCGGCGATATGATCAGATGCTTGGCGCCATCGGGCCTAAGTATGGTGTAGGCAAGACGGGCGCCATGGACGCCTTCGGGTCTCTCCTCGCAGGCGGGCTCACGCACGGCGACGCGGCCGCGATGACCGAGGGCGTGTTGAAGTTCGCCAAGGCTTCGGATTCGGGCGTCGGCGATGCTGCCAGCATGGCGACGGCGTTACGCAACAATATGAAGATTGATCCCAAGGATCTCTCGGGCGTCTACGATTCGATCATCGTCGGCGGCAATGCCGGCATGTTCGAAGTCGGTGACATGGCTCGCAACTTCCCATCGATGCTTGCGGCGATGGCAGTACAGGGTTCGACAGGCGGCAAGGGCGTTAGCCTGGCAGCCTCCATGGCACAGACCATTCGAGAGCGTTCTGGATCATCTGACCAGACCAAGACGTCGTTTGAGGCGATGCTTCGTGACATGCTGGCGCCCGAGGTGACCGAAAGAGCAAAGAAGGACTACGGCCTTGATGCTTTCGCGGTACAGGAGGCTGCGGCAAAGGAAGGTCAGGATCCGGTTCTCGCGCTCATCAAGGCCTACCGTAAAGCCGTAGGTGGCGATCAGAGGAAGATGCGCGATCTCTTCCGAAACGATGAGAGCTTCAAAGGACTGTCTGCAATCTTCGATGATCTCGAAGCGGTCGAGGCTCTGATGGCCAAGATGGACGAGGCCAGCGGGACCGTCGACGGCCAATACCAAAACGCGACTGACAACTTGAACTCGCAGGGTTCAAGGCTCAGCTCGAACGTCGGGCAAAACATAAAGGACGTCGCGGCGCCCTTGCTTCCCTTTCTCACCGGTGCTGCTCGGGCCATGTCCGAGGCGATGGAACAAGCGCGAGAGCAGCAGCAGAATAACCCCGTTTCGATGATGCCGAACGGCGGCATGCTTCAGGAGGGTCTGAGGCTCTGGCTCGAACACACTTCATCCGGACGCAAGGAGCCTTCTGCAGTCGACCGCTTGCTCTGGGGAAGCGCCGCTGATCCGGAGTTCAATTCAAAAGAGCACTTCGGGATCAGTTTGAAGCCGTCGGCGCAGACCTCCATGGAGGGCTATCGTGAGGGGCTTGCCGAGGAAGGCGCAAAGGCAGAGCAGGAAGCCCAATCGATTGCCGATCGGATCAAGGCGCTTCTCGGCTTCACTGTGTCGCCCGTCATCGCGCCTACCTATGTGCCACCAACCGGAGCGCCGGCATCTCCAGCGCCCGGCAAGCAGTCCTCTCTTTCTCCGGGCAACATCAACCAGACGATCACCTCGCCGAATGCCAAGCACGCCGGTCGGCATGCTGCTCGCGAGATCCAGAGGGCGCAGGCACGGACACTCTATGACACCGGCAGGAGGCTCGCATGAGTGCTCTTCGTCCCAACGGTGCATTGATCTCCATCGGCGGCGCCATCCTCTACACGGTGGGGCTCAACCCGCAGAGGATCAGCTACTCATCGACTGCGCGCTTTCCCATCCATCCGGTGCAGGCAGGTTTTCGCACTCAGGCAACTGGCGTTGACCCGGAGCGCGTGACGATCGAGGCCCAGACCTTTCCCCATGTCGTTGGCGGGCTCGATTCCTATGCAATCCTCAGAGCCCTTCATCGCTCCCAGGCGGTCGTGCCCTACATCCGGTTGCGCGGGAACTATCTCGGGGAGTCGGGTGGGCTTTGCGTTATCGAGACGATCGACACAGATGAAGAGCGGCTGCACCCGTTTGATGGCGTCGGTCGCCAAGTTGACGTTTCGCTGGGGCTTCTGATGCTGCCGGCCACGTCTGCGTTGAACGGTGGCGCGAAGATTGTCAGCCTCGGAGGCATCATCAGATGAGCTACACCGTGGCCCATGGAGGCGAGCGCCTCGACCGCATCGCCAAGAAGCTGATGCAGACCGAACTGGAGGGCACCGTCGAGGCACTCCTCGACGCCAATCCCGGTCTTGCCGGTCTGATGCAGTCGGGCGTTGTGCCGGCAGGCACAGTCATCCGCCTGCCAGCAGAGTTTTCACCGAAGAGCGCCGGCAGGCGCTTTGCGCTGGCCTGGGAGTGATTGATGAGGAAGCCATTGGTCCAGGTAATCGGTCAGTCCGGAGCGGACCTCGTTCCCGGATGGGGCAGCTCGCTGATGTCGTTGTCCTTCACCGACAATGAGGGCGGAGATGCGGACGAGATCAATATGCAGTTCTCGGTTTCTACGCCGCTTCAGGCTGCGCCGGCCAAGGGCACACAGTATCGGCTCATCTATGGCTGGACAGGGCAAGGACTGAAAGACGCGGGCCTCTTCACCTTCCAGAGCGCCGGCCTGACCTTTGACGCCGAGAGCGGCTGGATCATGACAATTACCTGCCGATCGGCAGACTTCGTCGATGCTGACAAAGCCGCAGATCTTGAGAGCTTTGAAGAGGCCACGGCAGGACAAATCTTCAAGCGGCTTGCGGCCGGCGTTGGCAAGAACGCCAAGGTGCATCCGTCCGTCGAAGCGATCGAGATCCCGTACCGCCTGCGTTATCAGCAATCGGCCGTGGGCTTTGCCCAGACGCTGGCCGATGAACTCGGGGCGACCCTTAAGCTGGCAAACGGTGAATGGTTGATCACCATGAAAAACAGCGGCGAAACGGCGAACGGTTCGACCCTGCCGCCGATTACCGTCTCGATGGATGAGGTGATCGATTGCGACCTGACGACGGAAGGCCGTCCGGAATTCGGTGAGGTGCAGTCGAGCTGGTTTGATGAAGGGCTTGGCATCTCGTTCCTGGAGGCCGTTCCCGGCCTCGGCCAGGCCGCGCGCTTTTTAGGCCTTCATCCGGCACCGTCCGCAAGCGAAGCAAGGCAGCGAAGCCGTGCCGAGGCGCTCGATCTGGCAAGGGCAACGGTGAGCGGCGGCATCACCATCGAGGGGCGGCCCGAGGCTATGGCGGGCGCCCCTGTCATCCTTTCGGGCTTCGGTGGATGGGCTGGCTTCGAGCTGGTCGCGCCAACGCTCGTTCACACCTTCACTTTTGATGAGAGCGGCGGATGGCTGATGTCATTCGAATGCGCCGCAAAGACCTGAGAGGGGACATGAAATGCCAACGAGACTAGATGTGACCACGGTGACTGGTGAAGGTGTGGGATGGTCGCCCGCCGATGATTTCATCATCCAGGTGAAGGCGGATCATAGCGGGGCTCTCTTTGATGTGCTGGGCCGGGTTGATGGGGCTGCTGACTGGATGCTTGTAGCCACCATCAAACCCGAAAAGAAGTTCGAGCGCTTTGGCCTGCTGCCGGTTTCTTGGACACCGAGTTAAGGTGCTTCCAATGAAACTGGAGTGCATTAATGCAACGAAGGAAGTTCAGCCGCGAGTACAAGCTTGAGGCGGTGAGATTGGTTCGAGAGCGTGGGGTCGGCGTTGCGCAGGCATCCCGCGATCTGGATGTTCATGAGAATGTCCTGCGCAAGTGGGTCAGGGAATATGGTTCGGACCCAGCACAGGCGTTTCCTGGTCAGGGACAGATGAAGCCTGAGCAGCTTGAGATCGAGAGGCTTCGGAAAGAAGTGGCCAAGCTGAAGGCGGAGCGTGACATCTTAAAAAAGGCCGCCGCCTACTTTGCGAAGGACGTGATATGAAGTTCGCGTTCATTGCAAAGCACCGTTCGATCTGGCCGGTGGCATGGCTCTGCGAAGCGCTGGGTGTATCGCGTTCCGGCTTTCATGCCTGGTTAAACCGGTCTCCGAGCCAGCATGCCCGGTATGACGAGGCTCTGCTCGACAAGATCAAGGACAGCTTCAAGGATAGCGACCGCACCTATGGCGCGCGGCGTGTCTGGCACGACCTCCTCGCCGAAGGCCTCTCCTGTGGCCTGCATCGCGTCGAGCGTCTCATGCGGGAAAATGCATTGAGAGCAAGGCCGAGACGGCGTGGCTTGCCGAAAGACGACGGTGAGCGCCCTGTCATCATGCCGAATGTGCTAGACCGACAGTTCGCGGCAGCAAGACCGAACCAGAAGTGGGTGGCCGATTTTACCTATCTATGGACGGCTGAGGGCTGGCTCTATGTGGCCGTCGTCATCGACCTGTTCTCGCGACGTGTTGTTGGCTGGTCGATGAGCACCAATATGACAGCCCAGCTCGTTACAGATGCGTTGATCATGGCCATCTGGCGCAGAGGCAAGCCAGATGCGCTCCTCCACCATTCGGACCAGGGTAGCCAATACACAAGCGAGCAGTTCCAGCGTCTCATGGCCGACCACGGCATCACATGCTCGATGAGCCGATCCGGCAATGTCTGGGACAATGCCGCGATGGAAAGCTTCTTCTCATCACTCAAAACGGAAAGGACAGCTCGCAAGGTCTACAGGACCAGGGACGATGCAAAGGCGGACGTGTTCGATTACATCGAGCGCTTCTACAATCCAAAGCGTCGCCATTCGACACTGGGCTACCTCAGCCCTATGGAATTTGAAAACAAAGTGGGATTAGCCTAACTCGGTGTCCGAAAAACCGGCAGCAGGCCACTTCGCCAAGTTGCCCTTCGTGAAGATTGCCGTTCGCGAGAACAAAGGCGGTTCTGCTGCGAAGGCCTGGAGCAATTTCTAAGAGAGGAAGCAACCATGCCTGTAACCACAAAAGGGGTTGTTTGCCCCGCCGGCCAGTGGACGCCGATCGCAACAAGTGTTGTCAACTTTCTGGCTTCGCTCAGGTCGCCTGGCGTCGCCTACATCAAGACAGGCGCCTCTACGCCTGGTACTGCGCCCAATCCGTCAGGCACCGGTAACGCACTTGATTTCATCACTGTGAAAAGCGGCCAGCCAATCTCGCTGTCGGTCGGCGAGTTCAGCCCCATCAACGTCTACGCTTATCCGTCTGGTGAGGGCGCTCTTACGTTCGAGGTCATTTCAGAATGAACACTCTTGTTTTGGGGAATGGAAATCTCTGTCTTGGCGGAATGAAGCTCGGCCTCGCCCCAAACAAGGGTGGTGTGTATGCTGTCGAGTATGTCAGCGACGATGAGTTTTGGGTAAAGGTTGCTGTTGCCGATTTAGGCGTCTCCGGAGCAATCGCTTACCAGTTCATAAAAGATGATGGGGGCTCAGGCGCGACTGACACCGGATCTCCTTGGGATGCTTGGCGGCGGGTCGGAATTTACGGGCTGCCCTCCGTTGAAAGCCCTCACGACGATAATGTGAACCGTGTCATTATCGCGTCCGAGTTCGACCTCGGCGCTCGCGATTATGCGTTCTACAGCAACGCAGAGTCTAAATGGGTGATGAGTTTCCACGGCGGCGAGACAACATCTGAGCTTCATATCCCCGATGTTTCCACAAGCGGCGAGCAGCGCGGCACATTCCGCCTGACTCGTTCCTCTGTCGGCGTGACCGGAGCGGCGCAGGTTGACGCCGAGTTTGAATGCCAGATCTTGCCGAATGGCATTTTCAGGGACGCGATGTCCTTTGTTTCCAGTGATCAGGTCTGGAGCGAGGTGCTTGTATCACACGAGATCTTGTCGAACGCCTCGCAGTACAGCACTGACGGGGGCGAGACATTTGAGCAAATCGTAGTCAACGACAAAATTACGGTTGATAGCGGGGTCATACTGCGAAACCCGACGAGCGGGATACAGGCGCAGATAACATGCGATGCCCACGAACAGTCGAACTTTATGCGCTACTACGTCAGGCAGCACACAGGCCAGAGCCGCATTAAGTTCTACGCAGAGTTTGACCCGGCAACGTCTTCGCCTCTTTCTATCGCAACTGTAAACCGTCAGACCAAGTTCTGGCGAACAGATCCAGATCCAACCCCGCCTCTCAATTACGTTGCAGAGGACGATGGGCTTTCCGGCGTCACGATACACGCCGGAACAGCGTCAATTGACACGGCGACTACGCCCGACACGCTTCTGCTTAACGGTGACGGAACTGGTGCGCCATTCAATCGCGTCTCTCTTATCTTGGGTATCTCTGAGCCTGGTGACTATCGCCTGCTGTTTGGCGATGTGTCGCTCGCCGGAAATCCCAATGGCGGCACTGACGTCTTCATTACCAAGGCGACAAACGGATCTAACGTAACTCCTACGCCAATTGCGACTGGCTTCATGGGCAATGTCGTTTCATCCGGGTCTTTCGACTTCACCATATCTGATGTTTCCGGCGATCCCGTGAGACTTTTGCTCCGGCAGGCGCGGGCTGCGGCGAGCGCTGACAGATGCCGTATCGGAAGCATATTCTTGCAGAAGCTTCCGCTTTAACCCCACCACCCCATCACCGAAGGGCGTGGAAGGCCCGCCTCAAAGGCGGGCCGTTCTTTGACATCGTTAACCGCTAGATATCGCCAAAATCGTGGACGTTCATGCGATCAGCAACGACCCGCCCAGGTGTTCCCCTGGGCGTGACGTAGGTCTCCAGGAATACCGACGAGCTGCGCCAGTCTCCCGCAATCATCGTCGTCTTCACATCCATGCCAAGCTCGATGGCTGTAGATGCGAAGGTGTGTCGTCCGCATGTATGAGGGGGCTTGTAGGGAATGTCCGCGCGGTCGCAGACTGCACGGATCCGCTCGTTGACAGAGTGCCTGTTGCTGTACCTGAAAACGCGATCGGTTGAGCTGTTTCCCTCCTTCAGGCCTCGCAGCCTTCTGGCGACCTCATCTGTCAGATAGCGCATGGAGTTCGTACTGGTTTTTGTCTTCAACAGGAGCGCCGTTCTCGCGGTCAGATCTACCTCGTCCCAACGGAGGGCAATCGCTTCGCTGATTCTCGCTCCCGTCGAAGCCATGAACAGGACGATCGCAGCCAGGTGCTCTAAACCATCCTTGTCGCACTGGCGAGAAAACGCGTGGAGCCAGACAGCAGTTGCCGGTTTCCGCCTTTTCGGCTTCTCCTCTTTGAACCGTCGAACTCGGATGAAATTGCACCAACCTCGGTCATAGCCGTGCATCAGAACTGCCCGAGCCGGCGTGACGGCCTGCCTGTTGCGCGTGGCATTGCTTTGCGAGGGGTAGAGGGCTTCGGCCATCGCCTTGATGTCGAACGGGTAGATCGTCTTCAATGGCCGATCACCGAAATATGCGACGATCGGTGCGAGATAGCGCTCCTCGCCTCCATGCTTCAGGTAGCTCTCGGCAGCGCTGGCGAAAGTGGGTTCGAAAGGGGCGGCCCGTTCTCCCCCGAGAGACGTAATGTCCATCGGATGCTCCAATATGAATTTTGGGGAAGCGGAGATGGGCCAGCAGCTCCGATGGCCAACGGTAGAGGCGGACGAGCCAGAGGGTCAATGAGCGGCTAACTGGAAACGTAAGGTATTATTACCGAGTGATTGAGGAAATCCGTGGCATTCTATTCAAAGGCTGCGTGACGGGTCTTCGATTAGGCCTTGAAGAGCGTTTTTGACACGACCGGTGGAAAATTCATTTTTCCGGATTTGCGTGTCAAATTTCCGGATTTGCGCGTCCGGCTACATCGGTTTTGCCGCCGCTGCGAGGCAATCCGCGATGTGCCCCGGAGCGAGAAAGGGGCTGCACGATTGTTGTTTGACACCCATTTCCGGAATTTATGGCTAAACGTGCCATTGTGCGTCCAAACAAGACAATACGAAACAATGTCAGTCACTTGGCAGTGAGAGCCGGGCTATCGCAGCACCAACTTTTTGACACGCAAAATCGGAAATTCGCGCCGAAAGACGGAAGTTTCCCATAGATTGGGGCAGACTTCGAAAAGGGCTTCAAAAACCGCCTGTTTTTCTTCAGAGCTTCTTCAAACCATTGAAATTCAACGCGTGAGCGGCCTTCAGAGATTTCCCGCGAAATCGGCCAATGACGGCCTTTGTGGGGCGAATTCCTAATTTTAAGTTTTGCGTTTCGGTGGAACCTCAAACTATAGCCAAATCAGCGTTGCTGAAAGTCCATATCGAACAAAGACTTACAGGCGCAAAACATCGACCGAATTATTGAAAAAACATGCCAAGAAGATTTGCACGCGAACCCCTCATCTGTCCGCCAAGCCGTGATCCACGAGGGCCACCGCCAGTACCTCAATTGTCGGGCATTGGACGCCGGCCGGCAAGCGACGCGGCAGCATTTTCCACGCCTTTGCAAAGTCGCCTTCGGCTTCGGTTCGCACCAACTTCCAGTAGCAGAGCAACCAAAAGGGGACGATGTTGTTGCGAGGGTATTTCTGGCGAGCGGCACGGGCAATAGAACGCATGGGAACAACCTTCGAGCTGGTGTTGAAGTGGCTTCGAAGGTGTTTGGAAATCGGCCCGCTGTGAATGCCGAAAGCGCTTGGTGGATTAGACAGCAAAAAGGGCGGTCCGGTGGATGCCGAACCGCCCCCATTGGGCCAAAACCGAACGCGAGACTAGGCGGTCTTGGCCTCATCCTCAGGCTTCACACCCAGTATCTTCCGGATCGCCCTTCTCACAGCTGTCTGGCGCAGGCCTAGCGCCATCGAAATGTCGGCGGAGGAGTATCCATCCGCATGCGCCTGGGCAATGAATTGCTCGCGCATGGATAGGGAGGTAGGCCGCTGCTTGGATTTCTCGGGTTGGGCCGGACCTTCGCCCAGTTCCTCCATCACCCGATCTTCGATCCATCGGATCTGCTTCGCAGCGTCGATAAAGTCGCCCGAATCGGGGAGCCTGTTGCACAGTTCGTTGAAAATCTGTGTCGCGAGACGCCAAGCGCGATCCTTCGCGGCGCTGTCCCACTCCAGTACGTTGTCAGGAGGCATGTAGAAGCCCACGTCGCGCATCTTGTCGGACACGACCTCGAAAACCAGAGCGAGGATTTCGGGCCGCACCGGGGTTCCCCTCGCTTCCTGAGGCCCTGCCCATCCCCTCCAGCGCTGCCGTTCTTCCAAGGCTTTCTCACAGATGTCCCGCAGGTCCGAAATGCGCCCCCGAAAAAGACCGGTTATACCGGAGACGATATCGGGATGCAGCGTCCCCGGTTCACGCAAGGTGGCGTCGAGCATATGGGCCAGCGCTTCGATCTCATCGATCGTGTCGCCAAAAACGTCGAAATCGACCTGCAAGATGTGCTGAAACGAGCGCGCAGTTGTGCTATCTGCGAAAGCAGCCTGTGGCATGAGGGGTTCTCCTTTTGCCGTTGGGTTAGGCCTGTTGGATGAGGTGCGAACTCATTCAGCGGGCCGCTTGATTTGTGACTCCTAAGGCTATACACATAATGAATGTGATTGGCAACAGCCTTAGGCTATACATGGCAGATAATCCGAGAAACAAATCAGCCCAGTTGAACATCCGCATCAAGCCGGAGATGAAGGCTGCTGCGGATCGCGCAGCAGCTGACGATCAGCGGTCCCTTACGTCTCTCATAGAGAAATTGTTGTCAGACTATCTGAAAGAGAGGGGCTACCTCTCGAAATGACGCACATGATCGCTTCTCAGGCCCAGCGCCGCGAACATAAGCATCGCCGCTATTCCGGCAAGCCGAGTGCTGCGCATTACGGCCCCGACGCGGTCGCAAGGGCCGAACGGGCTTACCGGGCTGTTCAATCGGAATTCCAGTGGTTGTCTATCGACCAGGTGCGGAAGCCGCCGCGCACGATGCTGGACGCGAAGCTGGCGCGGCAGATCGCCGTTCACCTGATGGTCAACTGTTTGAGCATGGAGCAGCGACAGATCGCCCGGCTTCAAGGGCGGCAACGCACCTCGATTCACTTTGCGCTCCAGACCGTGAACGGGCGGCTGGAAAGCCCGATGTTTGCGGCGAGCTATGAACGGATGGAGGCGGCGCTTTGACGGACGCGGACCTGCAAACGGCAATACCGACCAGCGCGTTGATCAGCCTCGAATTGCGGGCGCGGATCTTTGACCTTGCCAAGAAGCGCGGACAGAGCGTCAGTTCGATGTTGCGGCCGGTCGTGATCGCGGCGCTTGACAAGAGCGACCTACCCAACGACGTGCCGCAGGAACTGGGCGTGCCTATCAGCGTGAGGCTTCCCATTGCCGTTAGGCAAAAGCTCAAGGAAGCCGCCAAAAAGAGAGGAACGAGCGTTTCTGTGCTTCTCGCGTCTATCGTGAGTAGTCGGTTGACGATGATCGGGGATGCGCAGTGTTGAGCGACATTTCCAAGACCTTTTCGGTTCGGGTTGATCAGGTCCACGTGCCGGACGATTATGTGCGTCCGTTGGATGAGGCGGAAGCGCAGCGGCTGGCGCGACTGATTGACACCGAGGGGCAGAAGACGCCGATTGCAGTTTACCGCAGTTCGGCCAGGCAGGGCGGAGAAAAGCCCTATACTCTGATCTATGGAGCGCGTCGGCTTCGGGCGATGGCGATCCTTGGTCGAAGTGAAATTGAGGCGGTTTTGCGCACCAAGGCGGAAGCTCTTTTGCTCTCTATTGACGACAATCTGGCCTTGCCGACGTTGGATGTTTTGGAGCAGGGTGAACACGTCGCACGATTCGCTCAATTGTGGACCGAGATGAATGGGCCGATTTCCCACGGCGGCGACCGACGATCAAGGTTTCACACGGAAACCTTGAAACGTGAATTTGATTTTCTGGAAAAATCAGGATTTTACAAAGACTTAACGGACAAGTTCGGCATTTCAAAGAGTACCGCTTGGCGATTGCTTAAGATAGGAAACATGCATCCTTCCTTGCGTTCTGCCCTACGGGGCACGAAATATGCCAAGGATCAGACTTGCCTGCGGAAGCTGATAAAGCCCTACCCAGGCAAACTAGAGCCCATTTTTGTGATGCAGGGCCGCATAGCCACCAGTCTCGCCATCAATCCAGACCTTGACGCGGTATTGCGCATAGACGCTATACAGGCGGGCCACAGGATTGTCGGCCGCATGGAGACGGGTGACTGGCGCGAACAGCAGTTTGTGGAAGCCTGGGAGGGAATGCCGCGAGACCGCCGCTCCGCCGCCCTGGAGAAGATCGGCGCGGTTGCCAAGCCGCTCGATCCGTGGCCGACAGACTTCCCGCCTCCGCCTCCGCTGCCTTCACCGGGCAACAAGTCACCGCTGTGGGAGATGATGCGCGACCCGTACGGGACACTTTATGTCGCGCCCACTTATGCGGAGATTGTGGCTGCGCGGAAGGAGCAAAAGGAAGAAGACCAGCGAGCATGGCGGCTAGCCCTTGGGGTTTCCGAAAAGGTGAATGCCCAGGAGAAGGCGAACCGGCCAAAACACGACCAGGTCGTCGCGAAAGCTAAGGCCGCGAAAGCGCGGAAAGCAAAGCGCGGCCGTCCAGCCCACACACCCGAAATGAAGCGGCAAAAGGCGTTTCAGAAGTGGTTCATTCCCGAACTTACGACCAATCTGCTCGAACGTGAGGAAGTGGGCATTGCTCATTGGGCCGCAAAATACTGCCGGAAGCTGAATGCGAAGGAACAGTATTGGGTAGCATGCCACCTCGGTAACGGCCATCGGGTTGATGACATTCCCTGGAAGGTCGAGCGATGGCGTGAAGACGAGGCGAGGGAACTGGAAGAGGAGAAGCGCAATGGGCGATCCGCGACCGAATAGAATGGCAATCTCGGTGCTGAAGGCTGCGCCGATCTCGAAAGAACGCTCGCAGAATCGATTTTGAAGCACTTTTGAAGCCCTTGGGCGCGCTTCACGACTGCGGCCGAGGGGCAACCACAGAAGGCAAGCGGTGCGCTTGTGGATCGCGCTAAAATGTGAGATCTCTTCGCAGCGCGAGCATTCACGAAATGGTTCATCCCCGAGCTGGTGACAAACCTTCTGGAACGAGAAGAGGTTGGTATCAAGCATTGGGCCGTGGAATTCTGCCGGAAGCTGGACGCAAAGGGGCAGTTCTGGGTGGCCTGCCATCTTGCTAATGACCACAGCGTTGAGGACATTCCTTGGCGCGTCGAGCGCGAACGGGAAGAGGAATCACTATCGCTTCAGCCTAAAATCGATTTCGAGGCCCCTTCAAAGCCCGTGGGCGCGATTTGACGGCCTGGCACGAGCGACGGGCCGGAATCGCCCTTGACGCTCTTCTCAGGGCGAAGATGAGGAGAGCTAGAGGAGTGGAGCCACTCGATGAACTTTCCGCCACGGCGGGCATTAGTTCCACAGTGATTTTCCGCTAGAAAACTCTCAGTTTGGCGTCTTTCCGAGACCGTGCCCGCTTAGGCGGGCATGGTTTTCTGGCGTTTTTCCGGGCAATTTCGGGGCTAACCACCGGAAAGCCCCATGGACCTCTCTCTTCAATCATCGACTGCCCAGGCCGTCAGTCTTGCCTCTTCCGAACAGGGAGAACGGCAACAATGGGTCCAGCTCGTCACGCTCGGCTCGATGAAGACCGTGGACGGTCGCGGCCCCTACGTGGTTGACGATGCGAAGGCCGTCATCAGCCGTTCATTCCAGAACATCAGCACCGACAAGCTGCCCATCGACTATGAGCACGCAATCGACAAGCTTGCGCCTCAAGGGTTGCCAGCGCCTGCCGCTGGCTGGATTTCCCAGATGGAAGCGCGGGCTGATGGCATCTGGGGCCTTGTCGAGTGGACCCCGAAGGCGGCGCAGCAGGTGAAGGACAAGGAATTTCGGTTCCTGTCTCCGGTGCTTTTCCACACCAAGGATTTCAAGGTCCTCGCGATTGCCCGCGCCTCGCTGACCAACAACCCGAACCTCACCCTGAAGTCTCTCAATGCGGCTGAGAAAGGCCTTTCCATGGACTACGAGAAATTCATGAGCGATCTGCGGACGGCGCTCGGACTTCCTGCGACTGCGGATGCCGACGCGATCCTTCAGACGGTCAAGACCAGCAAGAGCATGAACAGCGCCGATCCGGCGCAGTTCGTGCCGATTGACATGTTCCAGCAGACCGTTGCGGAACTGCACAAACTGCGCTCCGGCATCTCGCTCCAGGCGGCGGAAGTGGAAGTGGACGGTCACATCAAGGGCGGAAAACTCCTGCCGTTCATGCGCGATTGGGCCGTGAGCCTGTGCCAGGTCAACAAGGCAGCGTTTGATGACTTCCTCACCGGCTCCGGCAAGCCAGTGGGTGAATTCATCTCCAGTCTGCAATCCTCCCACGATTTTTCGAAACAGCGCGAGCGTGACCAGAGCGGAAGCTCGGAGGTGACGGACGTGCATCGCAACCTCGGCCTCTCGGCTGAAGATGTCAAAGCCTATGGCGGAAAGGCCGACAAATGAACATCAACCCGAGCACCATGAAGTCACTGTACGACGGGTTCAACACGTCGTTTAACAAGGGCTTGAGCAGCGCCACGTCGCACTGGTTGAAGATCGCGATGAAGGTCAGCTCCAGCCATGCCGCCGAAAACTACGGCTGGCTTGAAGACACGCCGGGCATTCGCGAATGGCTGGGCGACCGTATCATTCACGATCTTTCGGGCGCGCAGTACCGGATCAAGAACCGGACCTTCGAAGAGACGGTGTCGGTTCCCCGCGAGAACATCGAAGACGACACCTACGGCATTTTCGGGCCGCGCCTGGAGAAGCTTGGCTTCGATGTCGCGCAGTTTCCTGACAGCCTGGTCTTCGACTTGATCAAGGACGGCACCGTGACCAAGTGCTTCGACGGGCAGTACTTCTTCGACACCGATCACGTCGGCTTCGATGAACAGGGCGACCAGGTCGCTGCATCCAACTACGTCGCCGGCGCTGGTCCGAAATGGTATCTCTTCGATTGCAGTCAGCCCCTGAAGCCGATGATCTACCAGGAGCGCCGACCGTTCGATTTCACTTCGAAGACGGCACCGAACGATGACAACGTGTTCTTCCAGAACAAGTACATCTACGGCACCGATGGCCGCTGCAATGCAGGCTACGGTTTGTGGCAGCTTGCCTATTGCTCCGGCGCAACCCTGAACGAAGCAAGCTACGAAGCCGCTCGAACCGCGATGGCGACCCTGCGCCGCCCCAGCGGCAAGCCCCTCAGTATCATGGCAACGCACATGGTGGTTCCCCCGGCGCTTGAGGGCGTAGCTCGCAGGCTGATCAGTTCCACGCTCATCAGCGGCGGCGAAAGCAACATCTGGGCAAATTCCGTCGAGCTGATCGTTACGGCGCACGTCGCCTGAATTCGGTGCCCGTTCCCTGCTGGCGGGCACTGATCGCCGGAGTGGTTTCCCGGCAAGCATGCGTTGGGCGATATCCATGGGTCCAACGTCCTCAAGCGTCCAGGCGACCGTCAGCCGCCTGGACGCACCCTTTAGATGGAAGAGCCATGTCAGACCGCAGCGTGAACTAGCCAGATCGTCGCGCCATTTCCTCGTGTGGTGCGACGTCTAAGCCCCGGCAGTGAGTCCGCCGCTTTCCTCACTGCCGGGGCAAAATTTCCAGGAGCGATCATGTTTCATGATGACGATATCGACGGCCATTTCCATGAATCGCTCAACGTTAACCAAATCCGCGACCTGATCGGAGACGATGAGGCGCATAGTCTCTTTGTGCATTTCGGCGGTCTCCGCTGCTACATTCCGGCGAATGCCGAACGCGAGAACCTGACACTCCTCAAAGCGATTTCGCGGGACAGCGTCAGGAAGCTGGGCAGCGAGATGCCGGGAGGCTACATCAAGATGCCTCTGGCGCGCTCGTTTCTTGTCCAGAGGTACTATGAGCAGGGGCTCAAGAATCGCGAAATCGCGATGCTCCTGCGCATCACCGAGTCCGGTGTTGAACGCCACGTGAAGCGGCTCAGGGATCAGGGGCTAGTGAGCCGGATGCCCAGACCTACAAAGGTCACCTCGAATGTCGCATAACCCGGCCCAATGTCCGAAGGGCTGCCCGCTTCAAAAAAGCGGGCTATCCGGGATTGGTGACGATCCCTCTGACAGACTACCAGGCGCTGCTGAAAGCAAGGCTCGATTTAGAGCAAAGCGGCATTAGCTTCAAACAGCTTTCGAAGCCCCGTCGAAGCACCATTGAACGGGACCCAGAGGTTGCAGTCTTCATCTCCATGAAGCTCGGCCATCTGACAGTACGAGAGATTGAAAAAACGGTTCGGAGACAGTTTGGCGGATCGCGGACACCGTCGCGACAGGCTATCTATCGCTACTGGACGCGTCTCCGCCGGGAAGCCGTCATTCGTGCGGCTGAAGAGACAAATTGAAAAAATGGTTTTTCCGGATTTGCGTGTCAAATTTCCGGATTTGCGTGTCAAGCTACAACGATATTCAGGCAGCCGGACGGGGCAATGGGTTTTTGGTGGGCCCGGAGGGACTCGAACCCCCAACCAAGCGGTTATGAGCCGCCGGCTCTAACCATTGAGCTACAGGCCCAGCCCGGCGCAAAGCCGTCGGGCGGGTTATGGTCACCCCGCACCGGTCACGGGCTCTAACGCAATTTCCGGTATGCGACAAGCCTCTGCCGCATTGGCTTCACAATCACGCGTCATCACAGATGCCGGAAGGGCATTGTGCCGGGTGAGACGAAGAGCTCCGCCGGCATTGCGGGACAAAGGACATATTCCATGCTGAAAATTACACGCGCGCTCGTCATGGCCACGGCTCTGTCGGGTTCGGTTCTCTCGACCGGTTTTGTTGCGCAAGCCGTGGCGGCTGAAGGCCAGCTTCGCGAAGCGACGATCATGGTCTCGGGCGAGGGGGAGGCGGCGATCGCGCCCGATATGGCGGTCATTTCGCTCTCCGTCGTTCGCGATGCAGAGACTGCTGGCGAGGCGCTGTCGGCCAACAGTGCCGCCATGCGTGAAGTGCTTGCCGCCCTCAAGGAGCAGGGCATCGCCGAGAAGGACGTGCAGACCACGGATTTTTCGATCCAGCCGAAATACAAGCAGGAAAACAGAACCGATGGCACCTATGAGGCGCCTGTGATCGTCGGCTACACGGTCAGCAACGGCTTGACCGTTCGGGTTCGCGACCTTGCCAAGCTGGGTGAGATCATCGATCGGTCGGTGACGCTCGGCGTCAACCAGGGCGGTGGCATCACGTTCACCAATGACGATCCGGAGACGGCTATCGAAGCTGCGCGCAAGCAGGCGGTCGAGAAGGCTGCCGCCAAGGCAAAGACGCTGACGGAGGCCGCCGGCGTGAGGATCGGTCGTATCGTCGAGATCTCGGAAAACTTCGCCCGGCCGATGCCGCAAATGTATGCCGCAGCGCCGATGGCAAAGATGGCGGACGAGTCGGTGCCGATCGCATCCGGCGAAAACCGCTATTCGGTGACCGTCAACATCACCTACGCCATCGAACAGTAAGCGCGCCCACCGTTGCGAGTATGAGAAAGGGCCGGTTTTCCGGCCCTTTTTGTGTTCAGTTATCTCGACGACGTTCAAACGTCGAGCGGATGCTCGGCGATCATCTTCGTCAGGCTTCCGTCTGCCGGGAAGAGCGGGATCAGGCAGGCCTGAAGCGCGTGGTAGATGTCGCCCTTGCCGGGGAAGAGGATGTTGGACGGGATGCCGTCTTCGGTCAGTTCCTCGTGCCAGCCGCCGAACTCGCGGTCGAGATTGTTGTTCGCGATGTAGTTCCAGATCTTGCGGTAGCTCTCTTCGTGGAAGTCGCTTTCCTGGTGCTGGCTGAGAAAATGCGCGGCAGCGGCACCCTCGCAAAGCGGCCACCAGAGTTTGGCGCGCTTGTCGGGGGCGTTTTCCCAGTCGAGCGTGTAGAAGAAGCCGCCCTTCTCTTTGTCCCAGCCGAGCGCCATGGACTGGAAGAAGAGGCCGCGTGCCGCATCCGGCATCCAGGCCTGGCGCTTGCCGCCGAGCACCCAGAGCTGCAAGAGAAGCCTTGCCCATTCCAGCCAGTGGCCCGGTGTGGTGCCGGCCGGGCGGAACATTTCGTTCGGGTGATAGTATTTGCGGTCGACCACCCAGTTTTCATCGAAATGCTCGGCGACGCGGAAGGCTTCCTCGCGGGCGCGGCGGTTGATGATCAGGTCGGCGATGCGCTCGGCCTTTGTGAGATAGTGCCGTTCGCCGGTCGCCTCATAAGCGGCCATCAGGCTTTCGGTCAGGTGCATGTTGGAGTTCTGGCCGCGATAGCCTGGGACCGGCTGCCAGTCGGCGGAGAATTCCTCGGCGATTGCGCCGTGCTCTTCTTCCCAGAATTTTTGCTCGATCACCTCGGTGATATCGGCGAGCATGGCGTCGGCGAGCGGGTGGCCGGCGCATTTGGCCGAGGAGGCCGCGAGCAGGACGAAGGCGTGGCCGTAGCCCTGTTTCGAGTCGTCGGCAGGACCTGTGTTATCAGCCTGCCAGAAATAACCGCCGTTCTTCTCATCGCGGTGGCGATCCCAGAGATAACGCATGCCGTGATCGACGATGTCGGCAGAACCTGGCCGGCCGAGCAGGTGGCCGATGGCGTAGCAATGCACCATGCGGGCGCTGGCATGGATGCCACGCGCGGGGTTGTCGGTCGACAGCGGCTTGCCATCGCGCGACAGGTCGTAGAAGCCGCCCTTCGGGTTGATGGCCGGGCCGGAGAAGAAATCGAAGAGTTCGTCGGCGCGTGCCAGCAGCCATTTGCGATGATAGGGGCGGGCGCTCCAGGGGGTGGATGGCAGCGGCTGTGATTGATTTTCCGACATTTCTTCCTCCCTGGACGCATCGTAGCCGTTTCTATAGCCGATCGCCGACGTCGCTTCCACCGCCTGACCTTTGTCACGCACAGATGGATCAAATGTTGACATAAAGATATCTTTATGTGATTTGGGCGTGTCGCATACGCAATAGGAGAGTTCGCAGATGCTCGATCAACTGTTCGGCCGCGAGGGCGCAAACCGTGACGGGGCGGAGATCCTGAAGGCGCTGCAAGAGGCGGCGCGCGAACGCATCCTGATCCTCGATGGCGCCATGGGTACGGAAATCCAAGGCCTCGGCCTGACGGAAGACGATTTTCGCGGCGAACGTTTCCTTGGCTGCGCCTGTCACCAGCAGGGCAATAACGACCTGCTGATCCTGACGCAGCCTGATGCCATCGAGGACATCCATTTCCGCTATGCGATGGCGGGGGCCGACATTCTCGAGACCAACACCTTTTCGTCGACACGCATTGCGCAAGCCGATTACGAGATGGAAGGGGCGGTCTATGACCTCAATCGCCATGGCGCCGAACTCGTGCGCCGGGCGGCCTTCCGGGCCGAACGCGAGGACGGCAAGCGACGTTTCGTCGCCGGTGCCATCGGGCCGACAAACCGCACGGCGTCGATTTCGCCTGACGTCAACAATCCGGGGTACCGCGCTGTTTCCTTCGATGACTTGCGCGCCGCCTATGGCGAGCAGATCGACGGGTTGATCGACGGCGGTGCCGATCTCATCCTGATCGAGACGATCTTCGATACGCTGAATGCCAAGGCGGCGATCTTTGCCTGTGAGGAGCGTTTCCTTGCCAAGGGCATTCGCCTGCCGGTGATGATTTCGGGAACGATCACAGACCTTTCGGGCCGCACGCTGTCCGGCCAGACGCCGACGGCCTTCTGGAACTCGATCCGCCATGCGAAGCCGTTTGCCGTCGGTTTGAACTGCGCGCTCGGGGCAGACGCCATGCGCCCGCATTTGCAGGAGCTGTCGGGTGTCGCCGACACATTCATTTCCGCTTATCCGAATGCCGGGTTGCCGAATGAATTCGGCCAGTATGACCAGAGCCCGGAGGAGATGGCGGAGCTCGTTGCCGGTTTTGCCGAAGAGGGTATCGTCAATGTCGTTGGCGGTTGCTGCGGCTCGACGCCCGCGCATATCGCGGCCATTGCCGAGGCCGTGAAGGGCAGGGCGCCGCGGCTGCCCGCCGAACACCGCCCGTTCATGTCCCTCTCCGGCCTCGAGCCCTTTGAGCTCACCAAGGACATTCCCTTCGTCAATGTTGGCGAGCGCACCAATGTCACGGGCTCGGCCAAGTTCCGCAAGCTGATCACCGCTGGCGACTATTCCGCAGCGCTTGTCGTTGCGCGCGACCAGGTGGAGAACGGCGCGCAGATCATCGACATCAACATGGACGAGGGCCTCATCGATTCCGAGAAGGCCATGGTCGAATTCCTGAACCTGATCGCCGCCGAGCCCGACATCGCCCGCGTGCCCGTGATGATCGACTCGTCGAAGTTCCCGATCATCGAAGCGGGCCTCAAATGCGTGCAGGGCAAAGCGGTGGTGAATTCCATCTCGCTCAAGGAGGGCGAGGAGAATTTCGTCGCCCAGGCGAAGCTCATCCGCAAGTATGGTGCTGCCGTCGTCGTCATGGCCTTCGACGAGAAGGGCCAGGCCGATACCTATGAGCGAAAGGTCGAGATCTGCCGCCGCGCTTATCGCATCCTGACGGAAGAGGCGGGCTTTGCGCCCGAAGACATCATCTTCGATCCGAACGTCTTTGCGGTCGCGACCGGCATCGAGGAGCACGACAATTACGGTGTCGACTTCATCGAGGCGACGCGGACGATCCGGCAGGAAATGCCGCTGGTGCATATCTCGGGCGGTGTTTCGAACCTCTCATTCTCCTTCCGTGGCAATGAGCCGGTGCGGGAGGCCATGCATGCGGTTTTCCTTTATCACGCCATCCAGGCGGGCATGGATATGGGCATCGTCAATGCCGGCCAGCTGGCGGTCTATGAAAGCATCGATCCTGACCTGCGCGAGGCCTGCGAAGACGTCGTGCTGAACCGGCGCCGCGACGGCACCGAGCTGCTGCTGGAGATTGCTGAGCGCTATCGTGGCACTGGCGAGGCGAAGACCCGCACGCAGGACATGACGTGGCGCGAATGGCCGGTCGAAAAGCGGCTGGAGCATGCGCTGGTCAACGGCATCACCGAGTTCATCGATATCGATACGGAAGAGGCGCGCCAAAAGGCCGACCGTCCGCTTCACGTCATCGAAGGGCCGCTGATGGCGGGCATGAATGTCGTCGGCGACCTCTTCGGCGCCGGCAAGATGTTCCTGCCGCAGGTGGTGAAATCGGCCCGCGTGATGAAGCAGGCGGTGGCCGTGCTTCTTCCTTACATGGAAGAAGAGAAGCGGCTGAATGGCGGTACCGGCGATCGCCAGGCAGCCGGCAAGGTACTGATGGCGACGGTGAAGGGCGATGTGCACGACATCGGCAAGAACATCGTCGGTGTCGTGCTTGCCTGCAACAATTACGAGATCATCGATCTCGGCGTCATGGTGCCGGCCACCAAGATCCTCGAAGTGGCGAAAGCAGAGAATGTCGATGTCATCGGGCTCTCCGGCCTGATCACGCCGTCGCTGGACGAGATGGTGCATGTGGCCTCCGAAATGCAGCGACAGGGCTTTAGCATACCACTCCTGATCGGCGGGGCGACAACGAGCCGGGTACACACGGCCGTCAAGATCCATCCGCAATACAAGGCGGGGCAGGCGATCTATGTGACCGATGCCAGCCGTGCCGTCGGCGTCGTTTCCGCATTGCTGGCCGAAGATGGCAACGAGACCTATGTCGAGGGCATCAAGGGCGAATATGCCAAGGTGGCAGAGGCCCATGCGCGGGCGGAAGCCGAAAAGCAGCGTCAGCCGCTGGCGTCGGCCCGGGAGAATGCGGTCAAAGTCGACTGGAGCGCCTACAAACCGACGAAGCCGAGCTTTACCGGCACCAAGGTGTTCGAGACCTATGATCTTGCCGAGCTTGCCCGCTATATCGACTGGACGCCCTTCTTCCAGACCTGGGAGCTGAAGGGTCGCTATCCGGCGATCCTGGAAGACGAGAAGCAGGGCGAGGCGGCGCGACAGCTGTTTGCCGATGCGCAGGCGATGCTCAAGAAGATCATCGAGGAGAACTGGTTCCGGCCGCGTGCAGTCATCGGCTTCTGGCCGGCCAATGCTGTGGGTGATGACATCCGGCTGTTCAAGGATGACAGCCGGAAGGAGGAACTCGCAACCTTCTTCACGCTGCGTCAGCAGATCGCCAAGCGCGAGGGACGGGCGAATGTCGCCTTGTCGGATTTCGTAGCACCTCTGGAGACGGGCCTTCCGGATTATGTCGGCGGGTTCGTTGTGACGGCCGGTATCGAAGAGGTGGCGATCGCCGAACGCTTCGAGCGGGCGAATGACGATTACTCTTCGATCCTGGTGAAGGCTTTGGCTGACCGTTTCGCCGAGGCCTTTGCCGAGCGCATGCATGAACAGGTACGCAAGGAGTTCTGGGGCTATGCTTCGGATGAGGCCCTAACGCCCGAGGAGCTGATCTCGGAAACCTATGCCGGCATCCGGCCGGCGCCTGGCTATCCGGCGCAGCCCGACCATACGGAAAAGGTGACGCTGTTCTCGCTGCTCGACGCGACCAAGGCGACCGGTGTGACGCTGACGGAGAGCTATGCCATGTGGCCGGGCTCGTCCGTCTCCGGTCTCTATATCGGCCATCCCGACAGCTATTACTTCGGCGTCGCCAAGGTCGAGCGTGACCAGGTCGAGGACTATGCGGCGCGCAAGGCTATGGATGTGCGCGAAGTGGAACGTTGGCTTGGGCCGGTGTTGAATTATGTGCCGAAGGCGGTGGCCGCGGAGTAATCGGCTGGCGGGCAATTGCCCCTCATCCCCCTGCCGGGACCTTCTCCCCGTGAACGGGGAGAAGGCGGCAAAACGCCAGCCACACGGCCTTCTCCCCGCTTGCGGGGAGAAGGTGCCCGAAGGGCGGATGAGGGGCCCAACTGGGCGTTCCACCTTTCCATTAGGCCGCTCACAAATCGATTCTGAATTCGCTAGTAAGCTATTGAGGCAGATTCCTAATTGCCTTCACGCCTCCAGCCTCAGCAGGATCGCCGTCGTGTCGTCGCTCTGCTTGTAGCGCGGATATTTCAAGCCATCCGGATCGACCTCCCGCTCCATGTGGCGAAGCTCTGAGACCAGTGACTTCAGCCCCGTCGTCGCAGCGTGCTGGATCAGCGTGGCGGGGGTGTAGAGCTTGTAGAGCGCGACCAGATCGGCGAGGCCGTCGGAGCAGAGGAGGGCTGTGGCGCCGCCGCCGTAGACGGGGACATCCACCATGGCGAGGTAATCGGCGGCTTCGGGGACGATGCCGAAGGTCCAGGTCGAGCCACCTGATGTGTTCTGCAATGCCCGGCCACGACGCAGATCTTCCAGCGTCTGCGGGTCGTCATTGGCGACACCTGCCGCGCCGATGCCGCCGACGCGGGCGATGTGCTCTGCCGCCCGGTGTTGCTCCCATTCATAGGCACCGGGGATCGGGATGACGAAGTCGGACTGGCCGTCGTCATGCATGATATACATGCAGCTGTCGCCAAGGCCGAACCAGCGGAAACCTGATGACGTTGCCTGCAGGGCAGTCAGGCTGCAGAGCGGCCAAGTGTAGCGCGGCTGTTCGCCCGCCGTCGCCAGGAAGGCGTCGCGCCCCTCTTCGGACACGGCTCTCAGCACCGCCTTGGGATCTGAACTGCTGTCGAGCCGCTCGGCAAAACGCAGCGCTGCGAATTCCGCGATCCAGGCGGCGTCCGAGCCGAAGCCATCCATGAACTGGCGGTCGCCAAGGCCGGTTGCGCCGTCGATGACGAAAGCGGCGTGGCTGTTGTAGCCGAGGCGATCCTCGTTTGGTCTCGTGTCTTTGCCGGGGTCTGAAATGGTGTCGATGATGGAAATCTGCGGCATGGCAATCCCGTGCTTGATCGATCGTGCCGGAGCCTCCCGGGCACGTGCCTTGCCTATCACGCGGGAAGAGCGGCGTCAGCCGCGGGCGGCACGAAAGCGGTTCATGATCTCGGCGCGGGTCGGGTCCGTCATTGCGACGGCCAATCCGAACTCCAGCGGTGTCAGCTTTGCTTCGTCGGGATAAATGATTTCGTCCGCGAGGATCTCTTCGGGCAGAAGTGCGCGGACGCGGCTGTCGGTGACCGTGCCGCCATGGACGATGTGCTCGCGGGCGGCGATCTCGGGGTCGAGCAGGTGGTTGATCAGGGCATGGGCGCCCGGTTTATTATGGGCCTTGGCAGGGATCGCGTAATAATCCGTCCAGATCTCTCCGCCATCGGTCGCAATGGCATAGGCGATCTCGGGCACGTCGCGGTGCATCTGCGAGGCGTCATTGCTCCAGCACATGGTCATCCAGGCTTCCCCGGTGCGCATTGCAGGCTGGTAGTCGCTGTCGACGGCCAAGAGGTGCGGCCTGACCCGCATGAGCAGGTCTTCGGCGTGTTGCAGTTCCGTCGGATCCAGGGAGTTGAAGTCGTGGCCAAGCGCCACCAGAGCGCCGCCGATGGCGGTCAGCTGGTAGTCATGCACGATAGTCCTACCCGTCGCCTTCGTCATGGCGACATCGAAGAAGTCGCGCCAGGTCTCGACTGGCTTCAGTTGGCGGCTGTTGTATGCGATGCCGGTCGTGCCGGCGTTTTTCGGCACCGCAAAGATCGCGCCTGCCCGGACGCCGGGCTTCAGGAAGCGGTCGGCATGGGCGGCAAGATCGAAATTCGGCAGGCGTCGGAGTTCGAGGGGCTCGAGCATGTCGCGCTTCACATAGGGCGCGATCGCATACTGGGTGGGGATGATGATGTCCCAGACCCTGCCTCGTTCAAGGGCGAGCAAAGTGCCCTCGTTGGAACCGATGATCGAGACGTCGACCTCTACGCCATAGCGGGCGGTGAAGTCCTCGAAGGTCTTGGGATCATGATAGTTCGGCCAGGTTGCGAGCGAGACCTTCTTGCCGAGCGGCGAACCTTCCGAAGTCGCCACGCTTGTCCTGCTGCTTCCTCCGATGACGAGGGCTGCCATTCCGAGCCCGGTGACAGAGAGAAAATGACGACGCGTGACGGAGCCGCGTTTCAGCCGCATGAATTCGGCCATGAAACCCTTGGCGTCAATCTCCGTTGATGTCTTCTTCCTGACCATGGCTGCTCTCGATCCGTTGCCGGTTTCGTGCAGCCGAAGTTCACCACAAACGGGTTAACGCTATCACACCATATGGCGAAACGTGATTGCGCGGGCAGTCCTCAAACCATGCGGTCGATGATGCTGATGCCGTTTTCGCGGAAGCTGTCCATGGTTGCGAGCGCCGGTGCCGCTTCCGTGAGGGTGATGCGGCGGCCGATCAGGCGGTCCGGAGAGAGCTTGCCCGACAGGATCATGCGGAGCATGGCATCGTAACGCCAGGACTGCATGCCGTGGCTGCCATAGATTTCGAGCTCGTGGGCAATGACGCGTGCCATGGGGATCGCCGGCGTCGCATGCTCGGCGAGCATCAGGCCGACCTGAACATGGCGGCCGCGCCGGCGAAGGTTGAGGATCGAGTTGCAGCAGGTCTGGGGATGGCCGAGCGCATCGACCGAGACATGCGCACCGCCACCGGTCACGTCACGCACTGCTTCGGAGACATCGGCGACCGAACGGCTGTCGATGGCAACGGATGCTCCCAGCGCCTTGGCCAGCGCCAGCTTGTCCTCGGCGATGTCGATGGCGACGACATTGGCGCCGAGCGCAGCACCGATCATGATCGCCGAGAGGCCGACACCGCCGCAACCATGGACTGCCAGCCATTCACCGCCCTGCAGACGTCCCTGGTCGACCACCGCCCGGAAGGAGGTGGCAAAGCGGCAGCCAAGGCTGGCCGCCGTCTCGTAGCTGATCTCAGTCGGCAGATGCACGAGGTTCTGGTCGGCATAGTCGATGGCCACATATTCGGCGAACGAGCCCCAATGGGTAAAGCCGGGCTGGAATTGCTCTTCGCAAACCTGCTGGTTGCCGGAGCGGCATTCCATGCAGTGGCCGCAGCCGGAAACGAAGGGCACCGTTACACGATCGCCGACCTTGAAGCGGCGCACGTCACGGCCGACAGCCGCGATCGTGCCGGCCAGTTCATGGCCGGGGACGTGGGGAAGTCGGATATCGGGATCGTGGCCCATCCAGCCGTGCCAGTCGCTGCGGCAGAGGCCCGTTGCCTTCACGGAGATGACGACGCCGGCATTGGTCGGCGTCGGATCGGGTAGCGTGCGGATCTCCGGTGTTGCACCGAATGCTTCAAAATACATCGCCCGCATGGGATATCCTTCAGATGCGAATGCCGCCCTTGCGGACGGCATTCCGACACGTTTGCCTTTGGACGTGGTTTGCCTCAGTCGGCGAGCACGATCAAGGCGGAGGGGTCGATTTTCACGCCGACGGTATCGCCGACAACAGGCGGTTTAATGCCGGGGTCGTTGAAGGTGTCGAAGGAGAGCGTCTTTCCGGCGACATCGATGCGTGTGCGGATGACGGAGCCGAGGAACTGGCTCGATGTCACCTGCCCATGCACCGTGGCTTCATCCGCGCCTGAGAGCGTGCCGGCTTCCGGTCGCATGGCGAGCTGGATTGTCTGGCCGTTCGCGGACGAAATCGCCTCCTTGATGGTGAGCATCTTGTCGCCGATCTTGACCAAGCCGGCGCCCTGATCTGCAACGACGGCGTCGAGCACGTTGAGCGTGCCGACGAAGGAGGCGACGAAGCGGGTCGTGGGACGGTTGTAGATCTCGAAGGGCGTGCCGATCTGGTCGGCCTTGCCTGCATTCATGACGACGATCCGGTCAGAGATCGACAGCGCCTCTTCCTGGTCATGGGTAACGAAGACGGTGGTGATGCCAAGCTTCTGCTGGATCTGGCGGATCTCTTCGCGCAGTGAAACACGGATCTTGGCGTCGAGCGCCGAAAGCGGTTCGTCGAGGAGCAGGACCTGGGGTTTGGGGGCAAGCGCGCGGGCGAGTGCGACGCGCTGCTGCTGTCCGCCCGACAGCTGGTAGGGATAGCGCTCAGCCAGATGTTCGAGGTGAATGAGGGAGAGCATCTCCTTCACGCGTGTTTCGATATCGGCTTTCGACATGCCGGCAATCTTCAGGCCAAAGGCGACGTTGTCGAAGACATTCATGTTGGGAAACAGCGCATAGGCCTGAAAGACCATGCCAATATTGCGCTGGTTCGGCTTCAAGTTGGTCTGGTCCTTGCCATCAACGACGATGGAGCCGGCCGACGGGGTCTCGAAACCGGCCACCATGCGCAGCACGGTGGTCTTGCCGCAGCCGGAGGGCCCAAGGAAGGAGATGAACTCGCCCTTGTCGATCGCCATGTTGAAGTCGTGCACGACCTGGGTTGCGCCGAAGGATTTCTTGAGGTGGTTCAGGGTTAGAAAGCTCATGAATTGATGTCCTCAAGCCTGGCGGGGGGCTGTTTTCTGGAGGCGGGAGACGAGCTGCATCAGGCCGAGGCATGCCCAGGTGATGCCGAAGGCGATCACGGCGAGGGCGGCCGGCTCATAGGCGCGGTTGGCGCCGAGCAGCTGCATGTAGGGTCCGAAGGCCGGCTTGTTCAGAAGGGCGGCCATCGTGAATTCGCCCATGACGATGGCGAAGGTGACGAAGGCGCCCGACATGACGGCGACAGAGACATTCGGCAGGATGATACGGCCGATGATCGTGGCCCAGCCCGCGCCGAGGCTTTGGGCTGCCTCCGTCAGGGTGGCGACGTCGATGGTTCTCAAGCCCGTATCAACTGCCCGGTACATGTAGGGCAGACCGAGCGTGGCATAACCGAACATCAGCAGCATGTTCGTGCCCATCGAGGAGCCGGTCAGCGGTAGCCAGCTTGAGGTGTTGTAGAGCCTGATATAGCCGAAGACGACGACGATCGCCGGGATGACGAGCGGCAGCAGCGTGACGAATTCGATGTAGGGGCGAAGGCCCGGCATTTTCAGCCGCACCCAGTAGGCCGTCGGAACGATCAGGAATACCCCGAAGATGATGGTCGTCAGCGCCATCGTCACAGAATAGCTAAAGGTCTCCTGGAAGCGCGGATCGGCCAGAACCTTGGCGTAGGCATCGAAGGAATACTCGCCGCGACGCATCTTCAGGGAGAAGTTCGTCATGCCAATGAGGGGCAGGATGAAATAGAGAAGGCCGAAGATCAGCGCGGCCCAAGCCCAGAGACGTTTCATTTCATCCACCTTTCGCTGCGGGCGCGCAGCCAGATGTAGAGGCCATTGGCAATTCCGGTGACGACGATCATGCCAAAGGCGAGCGCGTAGCCGAGATGGGGGTCGCCCAGCACGTCGCCGCGGATCTGGGCGAAGAGCAGGATCGGCACGATATTCAGCGAAGAGCCGGTCAGTGCGATCGCGGTTGCGACGGCGCCGAACGCATTTGCGAAAAGCAGGGCCACAGTGCCAAGGATCGAGGGCAAAAGGATCGGGAATGCCACGAGCCGCCAGTATTGTGCATTGGTCGCGCCGAGGATCGAGGCCGCCTCACGCCATTCGCGCTTCAGGCCGTCGAGTGCCGGCGCGATGATCAGGATCATCAGCGGGATCTGGAAGAAGAGATAGGTGATCGTCAGTCCCCAGAACGACAGGAGATTGAAGCCGAGAAGGCGCAGATCGATGCCGAGCTGGGTCTTGAGGAAGACGGTCAACATGCCGACGGGGCCGAGCGTTGCAAGGAAGGCGAAGGCAAGCGGCACGCCGGCGAAGTTGGAGGCAACACCGGAAAATGTCAGCAGCGGGCTGCGGATCCAGGCAGGCAGTCCGCCGAGGATGACGGCGGCGGCCACGCCGAAGCCGATCAGGCAGCCGAGAATGGCCGAGGCGAGGCTGATCTTGATGGAGATCCAGTAGGCGGCCATGATCGAAGGGGTGAACAGGCCAAGCACATTGTCGAAGGTGAACGAGCCGTCCGGACGCTGAAAGGCGCCGATGACGATCTTCATCGTCGGCATGATCAGGAAGAGAATCACGAAGGCTGCAAAGGGCAAGACCCCGAGCCAGTGAAGTGGAAGTTTCGTTCGTGGCCGTGCCTGATGGCCCGGGCTCACCGCCTCTGTCGACATTCGATCTGCCCCTCTGTCCGCGTTTCGACGGATCTTCTTAAAATGCGAGCGCCGCCCCGACCTTAGAAAAGATCGGGGCGGCACATCAAGGTCTCAACTTACTGAACGTTGGCGCCGACGACGCTGTCCCAGCCAGCCGTGACGGCAGCCTTGTTTGCGTCGACTTCTTCGAGCGTCGGGAAGTAGGCCTTTTCATAGGATTCAGCCGGCGGCAGGGCGTCGAGCAGGTCCTGCGGAACCTTGCCGGCCTTGACCATCGCGTTGAAGCGGGCCGGGTGGCAGTAACCCTTCAGCCAGCCGAGCTGACCTTCGTCGGAGTACAGGTGCTCCATCCAGAGCTTCGCTGCATTCGGGTGCGGTGCATAGGCCGAGATGCCCTGAACGTAGACGCCAGCGAGAACGCCCTTGTCCGGAACGACGACTTCGACCGGCGGGTTGCCGGCGAGCGTGTCACGAGCAGCGAGCGCGTTGTAGTCCCACATGACGACGATCGGGGTCGCGCCCTGAGCGAGCGTGCCGGACTTGCCGATAACAGGCACGAAGTTGCCGGCCTTGTTCATTTCGGCGAAGTAGTTGAGGCCAGCTTCTCCGGCGTCCTTGCCAGCAGCTGCGCCCGTTGCCATGCCGGCTGCGAGAACGCCGAGGATGGCCTGGTTGGAGGCGCGCGGGTCACCGGCGAGAGCGACCTGACCGGCATATTCCGGCTTCAGGAGGTCAGCCCAGTCCTTCGGGGTGTTTTCGACGAGGTCCTTGTTCACCAGGAAGGACATGACGCCGTAGTAGTCGCCGTACCAGTAGCCTTCGGCGTCCTTGATGTTGTCCGGGATTTCGTCCCAGGTGGAGACCTTGTAGGGCTGCAGAAGGCCTTCAGCCTTCATCTGCGGGCCGAAGGCGAGACCGACGTCGACGACGTCAGGAGCCTGCGGGCCCTTGTTGTCCTTGTTGGCCTTGATGGCTTCAACTTCGTCGGCTGAGCCGGCATCCGGGTTCAATTCGTTGACGGTGATTTCCGGATACTTCGCCTTGAAGGCGGCGATGACTTCGCCGTAGCCGCACCAGTCGTGGGGCAGGGCGATGGTGGTCAGCATGCCTTCCTTCTTGGCGGCTTCGATCAGCTCGGCGCTCGGCTCGGCATAGGCAACGGCCGAGCTTGTCATGACCAGCGCGGTCGTGAGCGACAGGAATTTGCGAAGATTGGTGGTCACTGTAGTTCTCCTCTTGTGTTGGAAGCGATGCGGTTCACTTATGTGGCCTTTGTTATGGTTATGTGACGGATATCGGCCTTGCGTGGTCTATCGGTATGGGCCTGTATCCTGAATGTCCTCCGGTTTCGTCTGTCTGCGTCATCGGGGCTTTCTAAACAGGCGTGCCTGTTCGAAAAGTCCTTCGAGGGTGTTCATGCGCTCGCGCGTCTCGTCCCAGGACGAGCTCTGCACGGCCTCGATCAGGGCTTCGACGACGAACAGCGTCACGACGGAGCTGTCCCATGCCGACGGTGCCTCGATATGGAGCTTGAAACAGTGGCGCGCATGCTGTGCCACCGGCGACATCCACTGGTCCGTAAAGACAATAATCTGTACGCCGTTGGCGCGCGCGACCTCCGCGAGCGTCGTCAGATCCGCCTCGTAGCGCCTGATGTCGAAGATCACGAGCACGTCGCCATCCTGCATATTGAGGACGTGCTGCGGCCATGAACTGGCATTCGAGGACATCAAGGTCGTCCGGGGACGGATGACCTGCATATGGGTGAAGAAGTATTCGGCAAGCGCACCCGTGATGCGTCCGCCGACGAAATAAATGCTGCGATGGCGGTCCCCGATCAGACGAGCGGCTTCATCGAAGGTCGCCGTGCGCAGTTCTCCCAGCGAGTTGCGCAGATTGGCCATGACGGCTTCAGCAAACCGGTTGAGGATGTGCCGGTTGGGAGCGTTGGCGGCCCATCGGTCGTGCTTGGCGATCGGGTTTGAGATCGTCGCCTCAAGTTCCTGGTGGAGATGCGCCTGGAACTCGGGATAGCCCTTGTAGCCGAGCTTCTGCACCATGCGGGCGACTGTCGGTGTCGACACCCGGGCATTTTCGGCAACGGTGGTGATGCTGCCCAGTCCGGAGACGGGGTAGTTCTGCAGCAGGCTTTCTGCCAGCTGCCGTTCGGCACGCGTCAGCCCATCGAAATGGGCATGGATCACGTCCGACACCGTGGTCGACGCATTCATCAAGAACTGATTGACTCCCCTCAAGCCAGTCTGTCGCCGGCTTTTTCAGGATTAAGCCTCGCTGTCACAATTGAGTCAACTGGCCCTTGAAGAGAATTTTTCAGTGGCGGATTGACAGACGCTTAACCGTGAAGAATTCTCTTCGAAAATAAGTTGGGCCAACGAGCCCCGGGGAACAATCAGCATGCTCTTGAGGTCGGGGATCCTGACAGCGTTGGACGGTGATGTGGTTGCAGTCGACAATGCGGCAGCGGCGAGCGGTCTCGTCTTCGTCTGCGAGCACGCATCTGCCGTGTTGCCGCCATCGGCAGGTGACCTGGGTCTTTCGCCGGATGCTCTATCCAGCCATATCGCCTGGGATCCGGGTGCTCTTGAGATCGCCCGCCGCCTTTCAACTGCACTCGACGGACTGCTCGTCCATCAGCGTTTTTCAAGGCTGGTCTATGATTGCAATCGTCCGCCGGAGTCGCCGGCCGCCATGCCGGAAAAGAGCGAGATCTACACGATCCCGGGCAATTTGAACCTCAGTCCGGCTGAGCGTTATGCGCGGACTGCGGCACTTTACGTTCCCTTCCACGACCGGATTGCTGCCGAGATTGCGCGGATCGCCGGGGAGGGCGGCAAGCCCGTCATCGTCACCGTGCATACGTTTACGCCGGTTTATTTCGGCAAGCCGCGCGAGGTCGAGATCGGCATCCTGCACGATACGGACAGTCGTCTGGCGGATGCCATGCTTGAGGCCGCAGCCGGTGGTCCTTACCGTGTTGAGCGCAACTCGCCGTATGGGCCAGAAGACGGCGTCACGCATACGCTGCGTCTGCATGCGCTGCCGCAAGGCTTCGCCAATGTGATGATCGAGGTGCGCAACGACCTGGTTCGCGACGAAGCAGGCCTCAAGGCCATCTCCACCTATCTCGCGGACTTGATTTCAGGCGCGCTCGAAAGGGTCGCATAACTATTCGAAACGCTGAGCAAACCAAAAATCAATGAGGGAACGGATGCCGGCATACGAGATGAAGAGACGAGGACCGCTCTGGCGGTCCGGGCTGGCGGTGGATTGATGCCGCAGGCCCTGCAAACCTATGTGCGTGTCGTCGATGCTTTCAATCGACGCGTCGGACGGATCGTCATGTATGGCGTCTTCGTCTTGATGGGCATCCTGCTCTATTCTTCCATTTCTAAAGGCCTGTTCCTGCCGGCTCACTGGACGCTCGAAATGGCGCAGTTCGTCATGGCGGGCTATTATTTGCTCGGCGGAGCCTATTCGCTGCAACTCGACAGTCACGTACGCATGGATCTGCTCTACGGTCGCTGGTCGCCGAAGACGAAAGCTGTCGTGGATGTGATCACGATCATGATGCTCTTCGTCTATCTGTTCTTCCTGCTCTGGGGCGGCGTATCGAGCACATCCTATGCCCTGCAATACAGCGAAACCAGCTACTCCTCCTGGTCGCCCTACATGGCTCCGGTCAAGATCGTCATGGTCGTCGGTATTTTCCTTACCTTCCTGCAGGCGACGTCGATCTTCATCAAAGACCTTGCAGTCGCGATGGGGAGGCCGATCGCATGAGCGACTATCTGAGCTATGAAATGATCGCGCTGCTCATGTTTTCGTCGATGATGATGTCGATGCTGACCGGGCAGCGCGTGTTTGCGACGATCGGCTTCGTCGGCGTCGTCGCGGCCGCCGTACTCTGGGGCAATGGCGGCTTCGAGATGGGCTTCTCCGCCGGCATGAAGCTGATGAAGTGGTATCCGCTGCTGACGCTGCCGCTCTTCATCTACATGGGTTACATGCTGTCGGAATCGGGTATCGCCGAAGACCTCTACAAGGCCTTCCACGTCTGGTTTGGCGGCATGCCGGGTGGTCTTGCCGTCGGCACGATCGGGTTGATGGTCGTGATTTCCGCGATGAATGGTCTTTCCGTCGCTGGCATGGCAATCGGAGCGTCGATCGCGCTGCCGGAACTGCTGCGCCGGGGTTATGACAAGATCATGGTCTCCGGCGTCATCCAGGCCGGCAGTTCGCTTGGGATCCTGATCCCGCCGAGCGTTGTGCTGGTGCTCTATGGCATGATCGCGCGCCAGCCGGTCAGCCAACTCTGGCTTGCAGGCGTCTTCCCCGGACTGATGCTTGCGACGATGTTCTGCCTCTACATCATCATCCGCTGCCGTCTCAATCCGGCGCTGGGTCCGGCCCTTCCCAAGGAAGAGCGTGACATGCCGATGGTTGAAAAGCTGAAGCTGCTCAGGGCCGGCATCCTGCCGTTCCTCATCTTCTTCCTGATGATGGGCCTGTTCCTGATGGGCATCACCAGTCTGGTGGAAAGCTCGGCAGTCGGTGCGCTCGGCGCCCTGTTTGCTGCGTGGTACAAGGGGCGGCTTTCCAAGGCCGTGTGGAACCGTGTGCTCGAGCAAACGCTTGGCATTTCCTGCATGTTCATGTGGATCATCCTCGCCGCTCTCTGCTTTGGCGCCGTCTTCGATGGGCTGGGTGCCGTCAGGGCAATCGAAACGCTGCTGGTGCGTGATATCGGCCTCACACCATGGCAGATCCTGATCATCATGCAGCTGTCGTTCCTGGTGATGGGAGCATTCCTCGACGACACGGCGATGCTGGTCATCGTCGCGCCGCTCTACATTCCGCTCGTCGGCAAGCTCGATCTCGGCATCGACAACGCACTCATCTGGTACGGCGTGCTCTACACGATCACCTGCCAGATCGCCTACATGACCCCGCCCTTCGGCTACAATCTCTTCCTGATGAAGGCGATGGCACCACCCGAATTCAGGCTGATCGACATCTATCGGTCGGTGATCCCGTTCGTTCTGATCATGATGCTCGGCATGGTGATCATCATGATCTTCCCGCAGATCGCGACATGGCTGCCGAGCCAGATCTATCTCAGAGGTTAGCGTTCGAATGACAAGAGGCCCGGCAAACGGGCCCGGCACCAGGACTACCCGCCGGATACAAGGTTCTGCGGGCTTCAAAAGAAACGAAGAACAGAGGGAAACGAAATGACCAACAGCAGACGTTCATTCCTGAAGACGGCCGCCATGGCCACCCCTGCCGTTCTGGCAGCCCCTTACGTCAAGGCGCAGAACGCCAAGATCACCTGGCGCCTGCAGACCTATGCCGGCGCTGCACTCGCCGAATTCGTCATCCGGCCTGCGGTAGACGCCTTCAACAAGGCGGCCAATGGCGAAATGGAAATCCAGCTCTTCACGGCCGACCAGCTCGTGCCGACGGGCGAACTGTTCCGCGCCATGCAGGCCGGCACCATCGACGCGGTCCAGTCGGACGACGACTCGATGAACTCGCCTGTTGATATCAAGGTCTTCGGTGGTTATTTCCCGTTCGCCTCGCGCTACAGCCTCGATGTGCCGACGCTGTTCTACGAATATGGCCTCGCCGAAATCTGGGATCAGGCCTATTCGGAAGTGGGCGTGAAGTGGCTCTCCGCCGGCGCCTGGGATCCGTGCAACTTTGCCACCAACAAGCCGATCACCAAGCTCGACGACCTGAAGGGCCTGCGCGTCTTCACCTTCCCGACAGCCGGCCAGTTCCTGTCGCAGTTCGGCGTCGTGCCTGTCACCATTCCGTTCGAAGACGTGCCGGTTGCCATGCAGACGGGTGAAATCGACGCGATCGCCTGGTCTGGCATCACCGAGGTCTTCACCTCAGGCTGGGTCGATGTCACCAAGTACTTCCTGACCAACAATGTGTCGGGTGGCTGGTGCGGCTCGTTCTTTGCCAATGCCGATCGCTGGAACGAGGTCCCTCCGCACCTCCAGACCCTGTGGCAGATGTGCATGGATTCCTCCCACTACAAGCGTCTCCACTGGTACTGGGGTGGCGAAGCCCGCCTCCGCGCCGAGGGTGGCCGTCTGGAACTCACCAGCATCCCGGATGCCGAATGGAAGTCGGTCGAAGATGCGGCCCTCGTTTTCTGGGACGAAGTCGCCAAGCAGACCGAGCGCACCGGCAAGGTCGTCGAGATCCTGAAGAAGTACAATTCCGATATGGAAAAGGCCGGTAAGCCTTACCGCTACGGCTGATACACGATCTGGCGATCCGGTTTCGGCCGGGTCGCCTTCACAAAACAAGACGGCATGAGCCAATCGCTGCCCTGGGAACACCGACATGACCACTTACACATTCGAAGAATTGAAAAAAGACGTCGCAGACGGGCGCATCGACACGGTTCTGGCGTGTCAGGTGGACATGCAGGGCCGATTGATGGGCAAGCGGTTCCAGGCGGAGTTCTTCGTCGAGAGCGCTTACAAGGAAACCCATAGCTGCAACTACCTGCTCGCCACCGACATGGAGATGGAAACTGTCTCCGGCTACAAGGCGACCAGCTGGGAAAAGGGTTACGGCGACTACACGATGAAGCCGGATCTTTCGACCCTTCGCCGCATTCCCTGGCTCGAAGGCACAGCGCTGGTTCTCTGCGACATGCTCGACCACGCCACCCATGCCGAAGTGCCGCATTCGCCGCGCGCCATCCTGAAGAAGCAGGTGGCCCGGCTGGAGGCCATGGGCATGAAGGCCTTCATGGCAACCGAACTCGAATTCTTCCTCTTTGACCAGACCTATGACGAGGCGCGGCTCTCCGGTTATCGCGACCTGAAGACGGTCTCGGGCTATAACGAGGACTACCACATCTTCCAGACGACCAAGGAAGAGGACGTGATGCGGGCGATCCGTAAGGGTCTGCAGGGGGCGGGTATCCCGGTCGAAAATTCCAAGGGCGAGGCGTCTGCCGGCCAGGAAGAGATTAATGTCCGTTATGCCGACGTGCTCACCATGGCCGACCGCCACGTGATCATCAAGAACGGCTGCAAGGAGATTGCCTGGTCGAAGGGCAAGGCCATCACCTTCCTCGCCAAGTGGCATTACAATGCTGCCGGGTCTTCCTCGCATATCCACCAGTCTCTCTGGTCTGCCGATGGCAAGACGCCGCTGTTCTTCGATAAGAATGGCGAATACGGCATGTCCGAGACCATGAAGCACTACATGGCCGGGTTGCTTGCCCATGCCAGCGATTTCACCTACTTCCTCGCGCCCTATATCAATTCCTACAAGCGCTTCGTCGCCGGAACCTTCGCGCCGACCAAGGCGATCTGGTCAAAGGACAACCGCACTGCCGGCTACCGCTTGTGCGGCGAGGCGAGCAAGGGCATCCGCGTCGAATGCCGCGTGGGTGGTTCCGACCTCAACCCCTATCTTGCCATGGCAGCCCTGCTGGCAGCCGGCATCGACGGTATCGAGAAGAAGATGGCGCTGGAGCCGGAATTCTCAGGTGATGCCTATGGTGCGAAGGAAGCTCGCGAGATCCCGAGGACGCTGCGGGCGGCAGCGGAAACGCTTCGTGGCTCGGCCATGCTGCGGGCTGCTTTCGGGGATGACGTTGTCGATCACTACGTTCGTGCTGCAGAGTGGGAGCAGGAAGAATACGATCGCCGGATCACGGACTGGGAGGTGGCGCGCGGCTTCGAGCGCGCGTGACCAAAGGCGGCCTTGAGCCCGCCACCATCCCCGGCGTAAGGGTGGAAACAAGGACAGCGGCTGCGGCCGCTGTCATCTCGTTCTAGAACAACAGGAAGACGATCATGACCATGATCCAATGCATTTCGCCGATCGATGGATCGGTTTACGCGGAACGTCCGGCCATGTCGCTGGAAGCGGCGACCGAGGCTGTGACCCGCGCCCGCAAGGCGCAGAAGGCCTGGGCGCGCCGGCCGCTTGAGGACCGCGTTCAGCTGGTGCTGAAGGGCGTTGCCCGCCTCAACGAGATGGCGGACGAAGTGGTGCCGGAACTGGCCCATATGATGGGCCGTCCGGTGCGCTACGGCGGCGAATACAAGGGCTTCAACGAGCGCTCCAACTATGTCGCGGCGATTGCTGCCGACTCGCTTGCGCCACTGGTCGTGGAAGCAAGTGACACGTTCGAGCGTCGCATCGAGCGCGAGCCGCATGGCGTCGTCTTCGTCATCGCGCCGTGGAACTATCCTTACATGACCGCGATCAACACGATCGCGCCGGCGCTGATGGCGGGCAACACCGTCGTCATCAAGCATGCGACCCAGACGCTTCTCGTTGGCGAGCGCATGGTGCGCGCCTTTGTCGAGGCGGGTGTTCCCGATGACGTCTTCATCAACCTCTTCCTCGACCACGCTACGACGTCGGCGTTGATTGCGGCGGGCAATTTCAACTTCATCAATTTCACCGGTTCGGTCGAAGGCGGGCGTTCGATCGAGCGCGCGGCTGCGGGCACGTTTGCCGGACTCGGGCTCGAACTCGGCGGCAAGGATCCGGGCTACGTCATGGAAGACGCAGACCTGGATGCCGCCGTCGATACGCTGATGGATGGCGCCACCTACAATTCCGGCCAGTGCTGCTGCGGTATCGAGCGCATTTATGTTCATGAGAGCCTCTACGACGCCTTCGTCGAGAAGTCGGTTGCCTGGGTGTCGAATTACAAGCTCGGCAATCCGCTCGATCCGGAAACATCGCTTGGGCCTATGGCCAACAAGCGCTTCGCCAAGGTCGTGCGCGAGCAGATAGCCGATGCCGTGTCGAAGGGTGCCAAGGCATTGGTCGATCCCAAGCTCTTCCCGGCCGATGACGGCGGCGCCTATATCATGCCGCAGATCCTCGTGAAGGTCGATCATTCCATGGCCTTCATGAAGGACGAGACCTTTGGCCCGGCCGTTGGCATCATGAAGGTGAAGAGCGACGATGAGGCGCTCGAACTGATGAATGACAGCCCCTATGGCCTCACTGCCTCGCTCTGGACGCAGGATCCGGAGCGCGCCGCGCGGATCGGCCGCGATATCGAGACCGGCACCGTCTTCATGAACCGCGCCGATTACCTCGACCCGGCGCTGTGCTGGACCGGCGTCAAGGAAACCGGCAAGGGCGGCTCGCTCTCCGTGCTCGGCTTCCAGAACCTCACCCGTCCGAAATCCTATCACCTGAAGAAAGTCACGAAATGAACATCGTCGCCAATTGGAGCTATCCCACCGCCATCAAGATGGGACGTGGCCGCATCAAGGAACTGGCGGACGCCTGCAAATCACTCGGCATGAAGAAGCCGTTGCTGATTACCGACAGGGGCCTCGCACCGATGGCGATCACCCAGACTGCGCTCGACGTGCTGGAAGAGGCCGGTCTCGGTCGCGCGCTCTTTGCCGATGTCGATCCGAACCCGAATGAGAAGAATCTCGAAGCCGGCATCAAGGCTTACAAGGATGGCGGTCACGACGGCGTTGTCGCCTTCGGCGGCGGCTCGGGTCTGGACCTCGGCAAGTGCGTGGCCTTCATGGCCGGCCAGACCCGTCCGGTCTGGGACTTCGAGGATATCGGCGACTGGTGGACGCGTGCCAATTCCGATGCCATCGCCCCGATCGTCGCCGTGCCGACCACGGCTGGCACCGGTTCGGAAGTTGGTCGCGCCTCTGTCATCACGAACTCCGTCACCCATGTGAAGAAGATCATCTTCCATCCGAAGTTTCTGCCCGGCGTCGTCATCTGCGACCCGGAGCTGACCGTCGGCATGCCGAAGATGATTACGGCGGGCACGGGCATGGATGCCTTCGCGCATTGCCTGGAGGCCTATTCCTCGCCCTTCTATCATCCGATGAGCCAGGGCATCGCGCTCGAAGGCATGCGGTTGGTCAAGGAATTCCTGCCGCGCGCCTATCACGAGGGCACCGATATCGAGGCCCGCACCAACATGATGTCGGCGGCTGCCATGGGCGCCACGGCGTTCCAGAAGGGGCTCGGCGCCATTCATGCGCTGTCGCATCCGATCGGTGCCGTTTACAACACCCATCATGGCATGACGAATGCCGTCGTCATGCCGCCGGTGCTGAAGTTCAACCGTCACGTGATCGAGGATCGCATCGAGCGGGCGGCCGCCTATCTCGGCATCGCGGGTGGTTTCGACGGCTTCTATGACTACGTGCTCGCACTGCGCGCCGAACTGCACGTGCCGGAAAACCTGACGGCCATGGGCATTGCCAATGACCGGATCGACGAACTCTCCGCCATGGCGATCGAGGATCCTAGCGCCGGCGGCAATCCGGTGAAGATGACTCTCGAAAACACCAAGCAGCTCTTCGCTGACTGCTTCTGATCTCAAGCGCCGCTCGCTGAAAGGTCCCGGCATGTTGTGCCGGGGCCTTTCGAGTCATTCTGTCGGGCCGAGCTTCTGCCTGCCCATTCCTATCTGCGAATATACTAGGGTTTTCCGTCGCTTCTCCCCATTAAGGGGGAGGGGGAGCTGGTGCTCGTTTCCAGTTTGTTAACCATGTTTGGGCCATGATGATGCATGTGGCGCCGATGACGCAGGTTGCCAAAGAGCGATGAGCCGCTCGGATCCGACCTCCCAAGGAAACAGCATGCCAGTCATTTCTTTTGCCAATGCCAAGGGTGGTGCCGGCAAGACCACCGCAGCCCTTCTACTCGCCACCGAGCTGGCCCATCAAGGATATCGCGTCGCCATCCTTGATGCCGATCCGCAGCGCTGGATCACCCAGTGGCACGAGATCTCGGGTCCGCAGCGCAACATCGAGGTGGTCTCCGAGGTTACGGTCGCTTCCGTCCAGGGCCATATCCGCGAGCTGTCGCGCAGCAACGACTACATCATCATGGATCTGGCCGGTGCGCGTGATGCCATGGTAACAACCGCGATCGGTCTCTCCGATCACGTGATGATCCCGGTCCAGGGCTGCGCCATGGATGCCAAGGGTGGCGCCCAGATCCTCGACCTGATCAAGCTGATGGAAGATGCGGGCAACCTCGTCATTCCGCATTCGGTCGTTCTCACACGCGTCACCTCCATGGTGACGACGCGCGCGCTTCTGACCATCAAGGGGCTGCTGGCTGCCCGCGGCGTCAATGTCATCAACACGCCGATTGCCGAGCGCAGCGCCTATCGCGAGATCTTCGACTGTGGTGGCACGCTGTATTCGATGGATACGGCGAAGATCAGCAATCTCGACAAGGCTCAGGACAATGCCAAGGCCTTCGCCACCGAGGTCATGCGCCTGCTGCCGGTCAAGGTGATCCGCTCCAGCGAGCCGCGCCGTCTGTTCCGTCTGGTTCGTTCCGCCGCCTGAGCCGTTCGCGTCCAAAACTCCAAAAACGAAGAGACCGCCGGTGCTGCCGGCGGTCTCTTCGTATTCAGATCTGAGTCTGTCATTGCGCAAGCGCGTCTCGAAGGCTTGGCGCCTTACTCGACAAATTCCACCGTTACGCCCGGCTTCACCATCTTGGCCAGTTCCGTGGCGTCCCAGTTGGTCAGGCGAATACAGCCATGGCTCTGGGTGCGGCCGATCTTGGAAGGCTCGGGCGTGCCGTGAATGCCGTAGGTGGGCTTGGAGAGCGCCAGCCAGACCGTTCCGACAGGGCCGTTCGGGCCAGGCGGGATCTGCAGGATCTGGGTGTTGTTGCCCTGCTGGAAATTGATCTTCGGATTGTAGGTGTAGCCCGGATTGAGAGCGATTCTTTCGATCGTGACCGTGCCGGACGGGGAAGGGGTGTCTGCGGAGCCGATGCTGGCCGGATAGGCGGCAATGAGGCCGCCATCTTCGCCATAGGCAAAGACCTGCTTCAGGCCCTTGTTGGCGACGATGCGTGTGACGTTGCCTTTCTTGTACGGGCCGGGCTCGACCACCTTGATCGTCGTGCCCGGGATCGAAAAATCGACGCCGGGGTTGAGTTCGCGCAGATAGCCCTCGTCCATGTGGAAGCGCTCGGCGAGCATCTCGGCCGTCGAGGTGTAGGACATGGCCGGAAGCTGTGCCTTGTGGGCGTAGTCGTCGGGGATCGACGCAACGAACGGGCCGGCCGCATCGCCGGCAGTGATCGTATAGCTCTTGATCGCCAGGCCGCCGGAGAGGCGCAGGCGTTCCAGGATGTCATCGGCATTGTTCGGGTCGAGTGTCTCGCCGGTCATCTGCTCCCAGGCGACGATCGCCTTGTTGACGTTCTGGCCCATCTTGCCGTCGATGACGCCGGGCGAAATGCCTTCGCGGTCGAGGAACACCTGCAGGGCGGTGATCTCCAGGCGGGACAGATTGCTCTTGACCGGGATTTCCGGCGTCACCGTGCGTGCCGGGGCTGTGTCGGCGGGTGCGGGAAGGTCCGGGCCGCCATACGGCATGTCCTGGGGCATGCCCTCGAGTGGCAGACTGTCACGCGGGTCGATGTCGGGAATGGAGGCGGTCGTGACGTCGTCGTCCCAGCCTCGCGGCGCCGGCTCGGCATAGGGATCGTAGACGCCGGGCAGGCCACGGTTTCCACCCCGCTGGCGAGGAGGATAATAGCTTTCAGCCGGGATCTCAGTCGCGACGAGATTGCCTCTGCGGTCAATCAGCACAGTGCGGCCCATCCGGTCGCGGCTGATCATGACTTCGCCGACCTCCGGGACATAGTCGAGGATATCGCCTTCCGGCGAGACGAGCAGCATCTGGGAGTGGCGATCGTCATACACCGATTGTGCCGATGCAGTGCTCACCGAGGTGAGGGAGGCGGCGGCCAAAACCGCAAGTATCAAGCTAGATTTCCTGAAGTCGAACACGATTCGGTTTCCTCGTCTGAGCCGGCGACAAACGCGATAAATTTGACACTAATGTGGAAAAGGTGAATTCATAATGAATTGAGAGTTAACTCGCTGTGGGGGCGGAAGAGATAACCGGGCTGGATGCAGGGTCGCAGTGCCGGGTTGAGGGGGGATAATGCAGGATAGACTGAGGATGGAGGCATTCATGCCCTTCCGGCTTTTGCGCGTGGCCGAAAGCGTTGACCACGGCTTCACGCAATTCTGCGGCCCGGAAGACGAGCTGTCCTGGTCCGAATGGCAGGTTCTCTGGTCGCTGGGTGAACACACGCCGACGACGGCGAAGGCCATCTCCTCCCATTCGGGTCTGTCCAAGACCAAAATCAGCCGTGCCGTGAAAGTGCTGGAGGACAAGGGTTATCTCATTCGCAAGAAGGATCGATCGGACCGGCGCTTTGAACTTCTGTCTCTAACGCAGAAGGGGCAGCACAGGTTCGAGCGCCTTGCCGACGAAGCGGGTGCCTTCCAGCGGTGGCTTGAGCGCAGCGTCAACATCGCCTATCTCTCCTCGCTCGACAGCGGGCTCGTCGGCTTGGAGGATCTCATTTCCACCGGTCACCTCAGGGCTCCGCATCGGCAGGCCGAGGAACCTCTTGCATGATCACTTTTTCCGGTCCCAAGGGACCGCGTCTGGCGCTCGACGAGAGCTCGGTATTCGATATCGGCTCCTGCGTCGTCGAGGGCGTCGATCTGTCACCCGGCCGGGCGATCCCCGATGACGGCGATCCGCGAATCGATCATTCCCTGGAAGGGTTCCTGTTCACCTGCGGTCCCGACCATATCCGTCATCGAGAGCCGATCGCGGGCACGGACCGGCACTTTCCTCTGCACGGCTCATTCTCCGCCAGCCAGGCGCATTCGATCGAGATGACGGTCGAGGGGGAGGATCTCGTTGCGCGGGCCGTGGTCGATGTGACGCTTGCGGCTGGCGGCCATGCGCATTTGCGGCGGCAATGGCGGCTGAAAGCGGAGAGCGGCGAGGTGCAGCTTTCCGATACAGTCGTGAATGTCGGCGAAACCGCCTTTCCGACCTTTCTGATGTATCACATAAACCTGGGCGCCAAGCACTTCGACGACGAAACGCAGCTCGAAGGGGCGATGCTTGACGGCGGCGGCTTTCCTTGGACCTTCGGCGAAGCGGAGGGTGGCATCTTCTGCGTGCCCGCGGGCCATGGCGGCTGGGCGGAACTGCGTCTGGGACCGATCGCCGCGATTGGCGGCAAGCGGCTGAAGGTCCGCTTTCGAACCGATACGCTGCCGCATCTGCAGGTGTGGCGAAACCAGAAGGCGCCTGCGCATGTGCTCGGCATCGAGCCCGTGTCGCATCGCTGGGTCGGGCGTGCCGAGCTCGAGGCCGCCGGCGAATTCAACATCCTGCAGCCGGGCGAAAGCCGCGACTATGGGTTTGCATTTTCCTTCGTCTGAATACCGATCGGTTATCCCCCCGCGATTGACGCTCAGGAACGCCCGTCGTAGATGTTTGGCCCCAAGGAAACTGACGAGGAGCCCCGATGAACATCCGTGAGATCAACGAGGAATATTCGGTCAGCGGCCAGATCACGGTCGACGAGGTCGATGAGATCAAGGCGCTGGGCTTCAAGTCCATCGTTTGCCATCGCCCCGATGGCGAGGAGTTCGGCCAGCCGGAATTCGCAGCCGTTGCCAAACGCGCCGAAGAACTGGGCCTCAAGATCAAGCATGTGCCCGTCGGGCCAATGGGTGTCACGCCTGACGCCGTCGCCGACATGGTCGATGCGCTTGAAGAGTTCGAGCGCCCGATGCTCGGCTATTGCCGTTCCGGCGCCCGCTCGACGGCGACCTACGAACACGCGCAGCGCCAGCGCGGCTGATTTCCCGTTTCCGTTTTTGCGGCCGGACGATCTCGTTCCGGCCGTCTGTCTTCGTTCACCAGTCTCAAGCAGGAGTATCCCCATGAGCATCAAGCGTATCGAGCCCGGCAAGCGCATGAGCGGCGCCGTCGTTCACGGCAACACCGTCTATCTCGCCGGCCAGGTTGGCGAAGGCTCGACCGTTGCCGAGCAGTCGAAGTCGGCACTCGCCGAGGTCGACCGCCTGCTGGCTGCCGCCGGTTCGGACAAGTCGAAGATCCTGCAGACGATCATCTATCTCTCGGACATGTCGACCTTCGGCGAAATGAACGCCGTCTGGGAAGCCTGGATCGACCCGGCCAACCCGCCGGCCCGCGCAACAAGCGGTGCGCCGCTTGCGACCCCGGACTATCTGGTCGAATTCATCGTCACGGCTGCTGTCTGATCTTTCAGGGCAATGTCTGGAATGCAAAAGGCCGGGAGCGATCCCGGCCTTTTTGTTGTTTTCTCAAGCGCTTGCTCCGGGTTCACGGTTTCGCGGTCGTGCCGGACTTGCGTCGCCGGCCAAGAAGCCAGCGATACAGGCGTCCGTCTATCGAGAGCAGTCCAAGCGCTATGAGGACCATGCCGGCAAAATGGTTGGATGCCAGTATTTCGCCGAGGAACAGATAGCCAAGCAGGATAGCGCTGACCGGGATCAGCAACGTAACAAGGGAGCTGTTGATCGCGCCGCCGACCGAGAGGATGTGGAAGAACAGGATATAGGCGAGCGCCGTGGAGAGCAGCCCTAGGCCAAGAAGTGCTGCGATGGTGGTCACTCCCGGCATTGGCAGATGCCAGGGCATGTCGATCAGCGTAACTACGGGTATCATCAGCAGCGTTGTCGCCAACACCTGGCCGAATGCACTGGTGGCCGGCGAGATGCCCATGCGCCGGAAGCGCCGCCCGAAGACACTGGCAAAGCCATAGGACAGGGCCGCACCGAGGCAGGCGAGGACGGGCATAAGCGGAATGCCCTCGGTCTTTACGCCGTTTCCGGCCATCAGTACCGCCACACCCGAAAATTCAAGCGCGATGCCCACGAGCTTGTTGCGAGTCATGCCTTCGTCTGCTGTCAGAAAATGCGCGACGAGGATGGAGAAGATCGGCGTGGTCGCGTTGAGGATCGAGGCCAGACCGCTGGCAATCTGGGTCTGCCCTCAGGATAGAAGCGTGAAGGGTATGAGGTTGTTGAGGAGCCCCATGCCGAAGAAGGCAGTCCAGGTGGCCGCGTCTGTGGGGATGGGCTGGCGGCGGATGCGCAAATAGACAAGCAGAGCCAATGTCGCGATCGCCACGCGGGCCAGGACCACCGTGAGCGGCGGAAGCTCAGAGAGAGCGACTTTGGAAAAGAAGAAGGAGCCGCCCCACAGAACGGACAGTGCCAAGAGTAGAGCCCAGCCGGTAAGGCTCATGGATTGGTTCTGCTGCATCCGAAAGGTTCCGTCGTGGATCGGTTGGCCATGTGTGGCCCGCCGGGCCAAGGTTTGCTCGCCGGATTCGGACTCTGTCCTTTTGACGCTCCGAACGCTGGTGTAATCTCGCATCATGAGCTTGGATATCCACCAATGTGAGCAGGCATGGCTTGCGCGTGATCCGCAGTTTGACGGCCGATTCTTCATTGGCGTTCGAACAACCGGGATCTATTGCCGCTGCGTCTGTCCGGTGCGCCAGCCCTTTCGCTGCAATATCGAGTTCCTCCCGAGTGCGGCAGCGGCCGAACTTGCCGGCTATCGGCCTTGTCTGCGCTGCCGTCCGGAAACGGCGCCTTTCAGTCCAGCATGGAAGGGCAGTGCGGCAATCGTGGAAAGGGCAGCAAGACTGATCCGCGACGAAGGCGCACTCGATGCGCCGGATGCGACCGTGGAGGCGCTTGCGGCCCGCGTCGGGGTCGGCGGGCGGCATCTCTCGCGGCTGTTTCAGAAGCATCTCGGCGCAAGCCCGCTCCAGGTGGCGAAAACGGCGCGGGTGCAACGCGCCAAGCGCTTGCTGACCGGCACGGATATGCCGATCACCGAGATTGCGTTGCAGGCGGGTTTTGGAAGCGTCAGGCGGTTCAATGCCGTTTTTCAGGAGGTCTACAAACGACCGCCGACGGCGATCAAACGTAGTTCGTCGACACGGCCATCGTGATTGCCCCTTGTTGCGCGGAGACCTCTGCGCAAACACAAAAATGGCCGGGGATGAGCCGGCCATTCTGTTTTGATTCAACGGCCTGTCAGGCCTTGTTGCGAATTTGAGTCAGCGTCCTTGTCGGCGTGATCGCCTCCGGATCGAGCTTGATCTCGATGATCGCCGGCTGTCCGCTTGCACGGGCGCGCAGGAAGGCGGGGGCGAAATCCTCCGTCTTTTCGACGGTTTCGCCGTGGCCGCCATAGGCTTTGGCCAAAGCTGCGAAATCGGGGTTGGTCAGATCTGTGGCGCTGACGCGGCCCGGATATTCACGCTCCTGGTGCATGCGGATCGTGCCATACATGCCGTTATTGATGACAAGCGTGATGATCGGCAGGTTGTAGCGAATGGCGGTGGCAAACTCCTGGCCATGCATCATGAAACAGCCGTCTCCGGCAAAGCAGATGACCTCACGCTCAGGGAAGAGTTGCTTGGCAGCGACGGCTGCCGGAAGGCCATAGCCCATGGAGCCGGAGGTCGGGGCGGCCTGGGTGTTGAAGGCCTGGAAGCGGTGGAAGCGATGCAGCCAGGTGGCATAGTTGCCGGCGCCATTGGTAAAGATTGCGTCCTTCGGGGTGTTTGCTTCGATCCATTCCATGATCGGCCCCATCTGCACGGCGCCGGGGCCGGCCTTGGGCGGCGTCGACCAGGCGAGATAGGCGGCGTGCATCGTCTGCGTGCGCTCGGCCCATACAGGGGCGGCTGGTGCCTCTAGCGAAACAAGCGCGTAGATGAATTCCTCAGGTGCGGCACAGATGGCGAGGTCGGCGCGGTAGACGCGGCCGAGTTCGGACGGGTCCGGGTGGATGTGGACCAGTTTTTGCGCCGGGTAGGGGATGTCCATCAGCGTGTAGGAGGAGGAGGGCATTTCCGAGAAGCGGCCGCCGAGCAGGATCAGGAGATCGGCCTCCTTCACTTCCTTCGCCAGCGCTGGGTTGATGCCAATGCCGACGTCGCCGGCATAAGACGGGTGCAGGTGATCGAAGAGCATCTGGCGGCGGAAGGAGCAGCCGACCGGCAGCTTGAACCTTTCCGCAAAAGTCTGGATGCCTGCGACCGAGGTTTCGCTCCAGCGGGTGCCGCCGAGAACAACCATCGGGCGCTTGGCAGTCTTCAACATTTCGCCGAGGGCGGCGATCTGGCTTGGGCCGGGATGGGCCTCGACGGGCGTGTAGGGCTTCGCTTCCGGCGCGTCGACTTCGTCAAGCAGCATGTCTTCCGGCAGCGTCAGCACGACCGGGCCGGGGCGACCAGAAGTTGCGACGGCAAAGGCGCGTGTAACGAATTCCGGGATGCGGCGGGCGTCGTCGATCTCGCCGACCCATTTGGCGAATTCGGTGAAGGCGCGGCGGTATTCGACCTCCTGGAAGGCTTCGCGCTCCTTCATGTCGCGACCGATCTGGCCGATAAAGAGGATCATCGGGATCGAATCCTGCTTGGCGACATGCAGGCCGGCAGAAGCGTTGGTCGCACCAGGGCCACGGGTCACCATGCAGATGCCGGGCTTGCCGGTGAGGCGGCCCCAGGTATCGGCCATCATTGCGGCTCCGCCTTCCTGGCGGCAGACCAGCGTTTCGATGCCGCTGTCCTTCAGCGCGTCGAGCACGGCCAGATAGCTTTCGCCGGGAACGCACGAGACGCGCTCGACGCCGTTGGCCTTCAGCGCCTCGACGATCAGTTCACCGCCGGTTCTCTTCATTTCGTCTTCCTTTCCAGCTCGGCCAGTTCGGCCAGAATTTCGTTTCCGTGCTCGCCGATGCGCGGGCTCGGGCGCTCGTAACGCAGGGGTGTCTCGGAGAGCACGATCGGCGTGCGCACGCTCGGGATCACGGTGCCCTTGCCGTCGGTGAGGTCGATCTTCAACCCGCGCGCCTGGACCTGCGGGTCGGCGAACATTTCCTCGATCGAGTTGATCGGCCCGGCCGGCACGGCATTGGCCTCGCAGGCGGACAGCAGGTCGCGCTTCTGCCACTTCATGGTCTCTGCCGTGACGATGCGGCGAACCTCGACCTTGTTGGCGACGCGGGCCTTGTTGGTGGCGAAGCGTTCGTCATCGGCGATGGCAGGAATGCCGAGGATGGTGCAGAGGCGCTTGAATTGGCCGTCATTGCCGACGGCGAGGATCAGATGGCCGTCTGCTGTCGGCACGACTTCATAGGGGCTGATGTTCGGATGGGCATTGCCGAGCCGGGTTGGGGGCTTTCCGGAGATCAGGTAGTTCATGTTCTGGTTGGCGAGCACCGCCGACATGACGTCGAGCAGGGCCATGTCGACGAACTGGCCCTTGCCGGTTTTCATGACGTGGATCAGGGCGGCCTGGATCGCGGTCACGGCATAGATGCCGGTGAAGATGTCCGCGATGGCAACGCCTGCCTTCATCGGCTCGCCGTCCTTTTCGCCCGTGATCGACATGAAGCCGGACATGCCCTGGACGATGTAGTCATAGCCGGCGAAATCGGCATAGGGGCCGTTCTGGCCGAAGCCGGTGATCGAGCAGTAGACGAGCTTGGGGTTGATCGCTTTCAGGCTCGCGTAGTCGAGGCCGTATTTCTCAAGGCCACCGCGCTTGAAGTTTTCGATGACCACATCGGCAGAAGCGCAGAGGCGGCGGACAATTTCCTGACCTTCGGGTGTCTTCAGATCGACCGATATCGAACGCTTGTTGCGATTGGTAGAATGGTAATAGGCGGCCGAGAGGTTCTCGCCATCTGCGCCCTCGACGAAGGGTGGGCCCCAGGCACGGGTGTCATCGCCACCATCAGGGTTCTCGACCTTGATGACGTCGGCGCCGAGATCGGCGAGCATCTGGCCTGCCCAGGGGCCTGCGAGTACACGGGCGAGTTCGATCACACGGATGCCGGTGAGCGGGGCAGGGGCGGTGGGCTTGGGCGTCATTGCGCGATCCTGTGCGGCGTCGTCAGATCAGGCGATCCGACAAAATTGGATCTCCTGCCATGACAAGAACTGCTATCGACAGAGCTATATCGCCCCATTTTGCCATTCGCACCTGATATTCTCTCATGGCATCATTCCGTTTCGGCAAGATCTGGCCGGATCAGGGGCCGAGATTGACGAGCCAAGCGAGAAAATCGGCAATCGGTTTTTCGCGACCGATCTCGTTCAGCGTCTCATGGCGCATGCCGTCATAGACGGTGGTTTCGACATCCGTCATGCCGACATCGAGCATGCGTTGGCCAAGCCAGCGGATCTCGCGGCCCATATTGGTCGCGGGGTCCTCAGCGCCGCCGACCAGATAGACGGGGAGGCGTGGCGGCAGGCGCTCGAGACGTTCGGGGGCGGCGCCTGCGAAAGTCAGGCGAAAGATATCGCGCCACATCGAGACGCTGGCATCGAAGCCGCAGAGCGGATCGGCGATATAGGCGTCGACCTCGCGGGCGTCATGCGACAGCCAGTCGAAGGGGGTGCGGTGGCCCTTGATGGCGCGGCCCCAGGCGGCAAAGGTGGCCTTCGGCAGGATGAGGGAGGGGACGTCCGAGCCCTTCAACATCTGTTCGAGAGAAAGCACGCCCTGGGCAACCCGTCCGGCAAGGCCGGGATTGAAGTTGGAATTCCAGATCGTCAGGGCATGAAAGGCTTGTGGGTGCTCCGTCGCGACGTTGAGCGCGATCAGGCCGCCCATGGAGTGACCGAAGAGGATGACCGGGAGCCCGGGATGGGTTTCGACGGCAAGCTCGCGCATGGCCATGACGTCGGCGATGACCTTTGCGACGCCGTCGCGGCGCGCGAACAATCCGAGTTGAGCGTCCGGTGCCGTCGTCTCGCCGTGTCCCCGGTGATCATGGGCAAAGACGTGGTAGCCTTGGGCGGCGAGAGCCGAGGCGAATTCCTCGTAGCGCCGCGAATGTTCCGCCAGGCCGTGGCAGATAACGACGATACCGCGAGGCACGGTCGTCGATGGCTGGTGGTGATAGGCCAGTCGCGCGCCTGATGGTGATTGGTGTAAGGCAAGATCTGAAAACATTTGGTTCCCCCGATGGCGCGATAGGAGGTCATTTCTCTGCCATGCGCAATAGCGTCAATGGCTTGACCCCGGATGCGCGAACAAGCCGGCGAAGAACGAACCCGGCCGACGAGGCGGGGAGTGCGCAATGATCTGAAGCTTGCGAGAACTGCTGTATTTCTCGGCAGTTTTTTGTGCGCCGCATTGCCCCAAGGACGCAATTCGCCTACATAGCGGGCCAATTCCCATTCCCGCCGGAGCAAGACCCCATGGCACGCCAGTTCATCTATCACATGTCGGGACTTAGCAAGTCCTACGGCGCAAAGAAGATTCTCGAGAACATCCATCTCTCGTTCTATCCCGATGCCAAGATCGGTATCCTCGGCCCGAACGGTGCGGGTAAGTCGACCGTGCTGCGCATCATCGCCGGTCAGGACAAGGAGTACACGGGTGAAGCCTGGCTCGCCGAAGGTGCGACCGTGGGTTATCTCGAGCAGGAACCGCATCTCGATCCCGCGAAGAACGCCTTCGAGAACGTTATGGAAGGCGTGGCCGACAAGCAGGCCGTGCTCGATCGCTACAACGAGCTGATGATGAACTATTCCGACGAGACGGCGGAAGAGGGCTCCAAGCTTCAGGACATCATCGACAGCCAGAACCTCTGGGACCTCGAACAGCAGGTCGAAATGGCGATGGAAGCGCTGCGCTGCCCGCCGAAGGACGCAGACGTCACGCTTCTTTCGGGTGGTGAGCGCCGTCGTATCGCGCTTTGCCGTCTGCTGCTCTCACAGCCTGACCTGCTCTTGCTCGACGAACCGACCAACCACTTGGACGCCGAGACGATCGCCTGGCTTGAAAAGCACCTGCGCGACTATCCGGGCGCCGTGATGATGATCACCCACGATCGCTACTTCCTCGACAACGTCACCGGCTGGATCCTCGAACTCGACCGCGGCCGTGGCATTCCCTACGAAGGCAACTATTCGGCTTACCTGCAGGCGAAGGCCAAGCGCATGCTTCAGGAAAACCGCGAAGAGGCCGGTCGCCAGAAGGCGATTTCGCGCGAACAGGAATGGATCGCATCCAGCCCGAAGGCGCGTCAGGCCAAGTCCAAGGCCCGTATCAAGGCCTATGAGCAGTTGGTGGATGCCGCCGAAGGCATTCGTCCCGGCGATGCGCAGATCATCATTCCGGTCTCCGAGCGTCTCGGCAATGTCGTCATCGAGCTCGACGGTATCACCAAGGGCTTCGAGGGGCGTACGCTGATCAACGATCTGTCGATCAAGCTGCCGCCTGGTGGCATCGTCGGCATTATCGGTCCGAACGGCGCCGGCAAGTCGACGCTGTTCAAGATGATCACCGGTCAGGAAAAGCCGGATGCGGGTTCGATCCGTATCGGTGACACCGTGCATCTCGGTTATGTCGACCAGAGCCGCGACTCGCTCGATCCCAACAAGACGGTATGGGAAGAGATCTCCGGCGGCGCCGAAGTCATCAAGCTCGGCAAGTTCGACATGAACTCCCGCGCCTATTGCGGCGCCTTCAACTTCAAGGGCGGCGACCAGCAGCAGAAGGTCGGCAATCTTTCCGGCGGTCAGCGCAACCGCGTTCACCTGGCCAAGATGCTGAAGGCCGGCGGCAACGTTCTTCTGCTCGACGAACCGACCAACGACCTTGATACGGAAACGCTCGGTGCTCTTGAAACTGCGCTCGAAAACTTCGCCGGTTGCGCGATCATCATCTCTCACGATCGCATGTTCCTCGACCGTCTGGCGACCCATATCCTCGCCTTTGAAGGCGACGGGCATGTCGAATGGTTCGAAGGCAACTTCGAAGACTACGAACAGGACAAGATCCGTCGTCTCGGCCCCGATGCGCTGAACCCGGGCAGCCAGGCCTACAAGCGCCTGACGCGCTAAACCCGAACGGGTTATCTGGTTAACTTCGAAGCATGATCAATGTGGCTCGCAATGTTTGCGAGCCACATTGCGTTTGGGATACTCGAAACGACTTGCGTCAATATATCTGCTTATTGCTATAAACTGACTGTAAACAGTTTGTGTGTCATACCAATTGCGAGGGGCTGCGCATCAGGCGCAGTGGGAATTGGCAGGAGACGACATCAGGTCCGCCTTCTCTGTCTGGAGGGAACTGACAGGTGTCTATCCTGGGAAGAATTTCATTTCAAAAAGCACTGACCCTGATTGCGTTGGTGCCGTTGCTTGCCGTCACCGGTCTCGGTGGCGCGGCGGGCTATAACAGCTATCTGGAGTATCAGAAGCTCACGCGCGCCGCAGCGCTCGCAGAGCTTGCCTATCAAGGCGGCGAGCTGATGATGATCATGCCGCTGGAGACGGCGCCGAATCGCATGGAGATCCGCAAGCAATCGGATGCCATCTATCAGGCCATGATGGATCAGATGGCCGAGCTCGACCGGATGGGATATGGTGATCCGATCACGCTGCAGCTCCGGGCCAATCTGGAGAAGATGTATGCCCGGATGCCGGAGTATCGCCAGAAAATCGATGCCGGCGACAAGGACCCGATCCTGCCGCTGCGCTACGCCCAGCCGGTCGCTGCAGCCGGCCTTGACCTGACGCTCAGAACGGCAAGCCTCACCGAGGACCTGACGCTCTCGTCCGACATCCGTGCCCATCATGCGCTGATGAAGGTGAACGAAGCCTATCTCGGTCTCAATCGCATGGGCCAGTTCTACATCGAGAACGGCGCTTTCGGCAAAGCCGAGCTTGTCCGGTTCAGCGCTCTGCAGAGCCAGTTGCGGACTTTTGATGGTCCCTTCCGTGAGCTTGCACGGCCGGATGTGATCAGCCGTTTCTATTCCTTCTTCGATACGGCAGAGGGCAAGCAGATCAGCGAGACGCTCCAGGCCATGGAGAGCCTTGAGGACTACACGGGGCCGCGAGATGCAAAGCCCTTCACCGACAGCATGGCGAAGCGCCGTGACTTTGCGGCGGCGATCATCCGTGACAACGCGACGGCGTTCCTGGATTCGATCAATGAGCGTCTGGCAGATGCGCGCTTCGGCATGATTTCGGCGATCGTCGCTCTTTCCGGCTTTATCCTGCTGGTCGTGGCCTTCAGCGTCTCCGTCACCCGCACGCTATCCCGCTCCATTGGGCGGGTCAGCGGCTCGATGATCGGACTGGCCAATGGCGATACGCGGCAGTCCATCCCGTTCACCGAGCGCACCGATGAGATCGGGGCGATGGCTCGCTCCGTCGAGGTTTTCCGCGAGGCTGCCATTCGCAACGCCGAACTGGAAGCCGAGGCGTCGGAAAGCCGAATTCGCACCGAGCGCGAGCGTGCCGAGATGCAGGCGCGGGCGGAAGCGGATGCCGAAGAACGCCTGACCAAGGCAACGGGCACGCTGGCCGCAGGGCTCAAGCGGCTGGCATCGGGCGATCTGCTTTGCGAGATCGAGGAAGAATTTGCTCCGCAGTTCGAAGCTTTGCGTCACGACTTCAACACTTCGGTGCAGCAGCTGCGCGGCGTGCTGGTCTCCGTCGGCCGCTCGGCCCATGCCGTCAGCGGCGGCTCGGGCGAAATCTCGCATGCATCCGACGATCTGGCCAAGCGCACTGAACAGCAGGCGGCCTCGCTCGAGGAGACCGCAGCGGCGCTCGAAGAGATCACCTCCAATGTGACGGCCACGTCGCGCCGCACCGGCGAGGCGCGCGACATCGTACGCAATACCCGCAGCCGTGCAGAACAGTCCGGTGTGGTGGTCGGCAATGCCGTGACCGCCATGGAGCGGATCGAACACGCTTCCAAGCAGATCAGCCAGATCATCGGCGTGATCGACGAGATCGCTTTCCAGACCAACCTTCTGGCGCTCAATGCCGGTGTCGAGGCCGCGCGTGCAGGTGAGGCGGGCAAGGGCTTTGCGGTTGTCGCGCAGGAGGTTCGCGAGCTCGCGCAGCGTTCGGCAAATGCGGCGAAGGAAATCAAGGCGCTGATCGGCAATTCCGAAGTCGCTGTCAGCGAAGGCGTGAAGCTGGTCAACGAGACCGGCGACGGCCTGACGGCGATCGCGGGTCTCGTGCAGGCGATCAACGAGCATATGGACGCCATCGCCTCTGCTGCGCAGGAACAGTCGGTCGGTCTCGGTGAGGTCAACCAGGCCGTCAACCACATGGACCAGGCGACCCAGAAGAATGCGGCCATGGTGGAGGAGATGAACGCGGCATCCGCGGGTCTCGCACAGGAGGCCGGGAGCCTTGCGGAACTGTTGCAGCGTTTCCGGACGGGACAGGGCAGCACGGGTGCCTCGGCTGGCCAGGCTTCGCGTCAGACCCGTTCGGCGGCTCCTGCATCGCCGCCGCCAGCACGCGTTGCTGTACCGGCAACACAGCAGGCTGCTCCGCGTCGTTTGACGTCGGCTGTGTCTGGTAACACCGCTCTCGCAGCTGAGAGCTGGGAAGAGTTCTGAGGCTTCAGCCCATCGCTGAACGACTGTCTCACTGAGACCCTGACGGCCGCCTGAAGAGGCGGCCGTTCTTCATTTCGACCTCAAGCCGGCATTGGTCGCGGATTAAGGCTTGCATCGCGTCAAAAACGGACATAAAGATATCTTTATGTCGTTATTGCGGTGGTGTGAATGAGACTCGGCGTCGATACTCTTGTGGAATTGCTGAAGGCGGCGGGCGAGCCAACCCGCCTGCGTCTTCTGACGCTTCTGTCGGCGGGCGATCTCACGGTCACCGACCTTACAGAAATTCTCGGCCAGTCGCAGCCGCGAATCTCGCGTCATCTCAAACTGCTCGCGGAAGCCGACCTGATTGACCGCTATCAGGAGGGCGCCTGGGCCTATTTTCGATTGAAACAGGATGGCTCCGGCGCGGCACTGGTCCGGCTGCTGCTGGATGCGGCCGAGGACAGTGATCCGGTGCTTCAGCGTGACCGGGATCGCTTGGCTGGCGTGAAGCGGGCGAGGGCGGAGAAGGCCCAGGCCTATTTCAGCCGCAACGCATCCGAATGGGACGAGCTTCGCCGCCTGCATGTCAACGATGCCGATGTGGAAGCGGCACTGCTGCGGATCGTCGGAACCGACGCGGTCGAATCCATGCTCGACCTCGGCACAGGCACCGGCCGCATCCTGCAACTGCTTTCGCCGCGTTACCGTCGGGCAATCGGCATCGATGCCAGCCGGGACATGCTGGCGGTCGCTCGCTCGAACCTCGACAAGGAAGGTATCCTGTCGGCGAGCGTGCGTCACGGCGACATCCTGAACCTGCCGCTCGATGCCGGCGACTACGATCTCGTGACGATCCATCAGGTCTTGCACTTCCTGGAAGAGCCGGAGCTGGCGCTCGCCGAAGCCGCACGCATGCTGAAGCCGGGCGGTCGGCTCGCCATCATCGATCTGGCACCTCATGCCCACGAGTATCTCCGAGACGAGCACGCCCATGTACGGCTCGGCTTCTCCCATGCTGTCATGGCCGAATGGCTCGACCGCCAGGGATTGGCCGTCGAGGACGTCATCGACCTGCCGCCGGAAACTGCCGCGGGGCGCGGGCTCACCGTGACCATCTGGCTTGCCCGGCGCGGACGTGCTGTGGCGCATGCCGCTTCTGAACAACCCCTTGCCTTGACCGGGAGCAGATAAATGACGAAGCCCGAACGGCCGATCGCCAAGACCCCCGATGTACGGATCTCCTTCGAGTTCTTCCCACCCAAGTCGCCCGACATGGAGGATCAGCTCTGGCAGACGGTGCAGGCCTTGCAGCCTTACCAGCCCGATTTCGTTTCGGTGACCTATGGTGCCGGTGGGACGACACGCGAGCCGACCCTTGCGACAGTCAAGCGGTTGATTGCCGACACCCCACTCGCCACCGCGTCCCATCTCACCTGTGTGGGGGCAACGCGTGACGAGGTGCGTGCGGTGGTCGAAGAGTTCCAAGCAGCCGGCGTTCGTCACTTCGTGGCGCTGCGTGGCGATCCACAAGGCGGCATGGGCAGCCGTTATGCGCCGCATCCGGGCGGCTTCGTCAACGCTGCCGACCTCGTTTCCGGTCTGCGTGACCTGGGCGATTTCGAGATTTCCGTCTCGGCCTATCCCGAACGCCACCCGGAAAGCGAAAACGACGATGTCGATCTGGATATGCTCAAGCAGAAGGTCGATGCCGGGGCAACGCGCGCTCTGACGCAATTCTTCTTCGACAACGATATCTTCGAGCGTTACCTGGAACGGGTGCGGGCGGCGGGGATCAGCATCCCGATCGTGCCGGGCATCATGCCGATCCAGAACCTGACGCAGCTAAAGCGCTTCGCCTCGATGTGCGGCGCCAGCACCCCGTCATTCCTCGACGAGCGTTTCGAGGGGACGGAAGGCGATGCTCAAGCGCGTGCCGCGGTTGCGGCCGACATTGCGGCAGAGCAGATCGCCGATCTCTCGCGGCGCGGCATCGAGGAGTTTCACATCTACACGATGAACCGGGCGCCACTGACCATCGCAACGCTGGAGCGCCTCGGCATCGCCGCTAAGGTCGACAAGGTCTCCAACGCGGCCGCCTGATTTCCGTCGTCACGGCATAAAAAGAGGCGCAGGACTTAAGTGTCCTGCGCCTCTTACTTGTTTTGAAATCGTATCTGCTGGAGAGAGGCCTAACCTGGCCAACTCATGGGTTTCAGTTGTTTAGACCCGTGTCAGATAAACAGCATCGTTGCGATGAAAACAAACGCTGCACCGACGATCAGGACATTAATTGAATTGGTCAGTCCCATGTGTGCCTCCTTGCGTTGACCGTTAGATATTATGTCTGATTTGTGTCGGCGCAAGGGCCAATCTGTGCTGCGCTGCGTCAATAAGCACTGAAAAAGATATCCATAACATGCGATAAGCTATTTCAATCAATGGGTTGCTGCCGCTCTCGCGCTGTTAATGAAGTTTAATTTCCGTGAGCGTTTACCCATCGATTTCGAGGGCTGAATTGCTCACTGCTCCTCCGGCCGACAATCGCGCAAACAAAAAAGCCGGGGCGTGGAGGCGCCCCGGCTCGATCATGCGGTCTCAGATGCTGATATCAGAGCGCGGCCAGCAGTGCCGGTGTCGGCCAGCCATCGGCGGGTAGGCCCACTCGCTGCTGCTCCTTCTGCACCGCGACGCGTGTGCCGGCACCGAGGATGCCGTCGATCTTGCCGACGTCATGGCCAAGGCCCTGCAGCTTGGTCTGCAGCGCCATCATCTGGTCGGTGTCGAGGCCCGGTTCCGGATTGCCCTTCTGGTAGGCAGGCGCCCCGCCAAAGCGCGTGGCGAAGTAGGCTGCCGAGGTCGTGTAGATGAAGGATTGATTCCATTCGAGATAGATGTTGAAGTTCGGATAGGTGATGAAGGCCGGTCCCTTGCGACCCTGCGGCAGAATCAGCGAGGCGGGCAGGGCGGAGAAAGCCGTCTCGCCGTCGCGGGGCTGAACGCCGAGCGCGAACCACTCTCCTGCCGTCATCGTGCCTCCAAGGCCGGACTTCTCGAAGGGCAGGTTCTCCGGAATGCTGACTTCCTGGATCCAGGGTTCTCCGCGCTTGAAGCCGAGGTGCTGAATGAAGCGTGCAGCCGTGAGAAGGGCGTCAGGGCTGCTCTGCTTGACGTTCACATGGTTGTCGCCATCGCCATCCACGCCGAAAGCGATGATGTCTTGGGGGAGCATCTGCACCTGGCCAATTTCGCCGGCCCAGGCTCCGGTGTTGGTGGCAGGGTCCAGATCGCCATGCTCGACCATCTTGATGAGCGCCAGAAGTTGCGGACGGAAGAGTTCCGGGCGGCGGCAATCATGGGCAAGCGTGACCAGCGCATTGCGTGTGTTGAAATCACCCTGTACCGCGCCGAAGTCCGTTTCCTTGGCCCAGAAGGCAGCGATGACGCCGGCCGGTACGCCATATTCCTGTTCGGCACGCGCGAATACCTCGGAATATTCCCGGATTTTTTGCAGGCCGGTGTCGAGGCGCGCCTGACTGCCGGTGCGGCTCGAGAATTCCAGGAAGGTCTGGCGGAAGACACCCTGCGAGCGGTCGCGGGACAGAACCTTCTGGTCGATGGCGGCACCCGCAAGCGCCTTGTCGGCAATTTCGGCCGGCGTGCCTGCGGCAATGGCTTCCGCCTTCACGCCTTCGAGGAAGGTCGCGAGATCGCCGCCGCATTGCTGTTGCGCCTGGGCGAAACCGGCAGAGGCAAGAATGAGGGCAACAGGGAGCGCATGACGCAGGGCTTTGTTCATCGATCAGTCCTTTGGGTTGCATGCCGGTGCAGGCCGTGTTTACGCGCGGCATGCGGATGGCTTGAGTTTGTTTCTCAGAGCCTCTAGGCTCCGTTTGCGATCATTTCGAGACGGCGGCGACCCAGTTCTGCCAGTTCTTCTGGGTGCCAGCGAAAACGTTGATATCGGTTTCGCCGCGAATGCCGGGAATGACGCCTGTCGACGTGTATTGCCAGAAGGACCAACGCCGTTCCGGATAGATCATGCTTGGATGCTGCGCCACGGCCCTGACCCAGAAGTGATGATCCCTGAACGCGCCTTCGAGGTTGTCGCGGTGGAAGTCGACGGAGGTGTATATGATCGGACGCTTGCCGAAATGGGCCTCTATGCGCTGCATGAAGCGCTGCATTTCGCCGCGCACCGTTGCGGGATCCGGCCGCAGACGGCAGGTCGGGGAGGTCGGGTTCCATTCGACGTCGAGCACCGGTGGCAGCAGGTTGGCATCGCGCGGCACGTTCTTGATGAACCAGTCGGCCTGCTCGTCGGCCGTCGAGCAGAAGTAATAGAAGTGGTAAGCCGCGTGCGGGATCCCGGCGTCGCTTGCGCCCTTCCAGTATTCATGGAAGCGCGGATCAAGCATGTCCTTGCCTTCGGTCGCCTTGATGAAGACGAAGGACACGCCCGACTTCTTCACCTGGCGCCAATCGACATCGCCGTTCCACTTGGAGACGTCGATGCCGTGCACTTCGTGACGATGCGGTGTCTTGCCGTCGAAATGCTGGGGGTCGTTGTCCTGGAAGCGCGGCGAGAGAGAGGCTGTCTCCAGGAGGTCATAGGAGCCCGAGGTACAGCCCGTGACTGCAAGGCAAAGGGGGAGAAGGAATGGGGGAAGCCACCGCATCGAGGGTCCGTGATCTCATCATTAGGGGAAGATGCCCCACAAGGTGCAACAACGACACGTTTGGAAGACGACCATCGTCGCCCATCATCGTCAATTTCGGATTAGATGCAATCTTGCTTGCGCGAGGCCGTCAGCGTGTGAGGACCGCATGCCAGGCATAGCCACGCCAGAGGGGCTCGAATGTCAGCCGCAGGCTCTGTGAGGCCGCCCGCTCTTCCAGGACGCTTTTCAGATCCGGGCGCGGGGTGACGTGGAAGCGGGCAAGCCAGGCCTGCAGACCCCTTTGAAACCAGCGGGGCAGGCGCTCCTGCTGACCGAAGTCGACGATGTGCAGGGATCCCTCTGGACCGATCGCCTCTATGCCCCGGTCGATGGCACTTTGCCAATCGGGAATCATCGAAAGGGCATAGGAGATCATCACCCGATCAAAATGCGGCTGTCCGCAATCCGAAGCGCGAAAAGTCGTGGCATCGGCGACCTCGAGCCTTGGACGTGATGCCTTGTCCTCGAACCTGGCATGGGCTGTTGCGAGCATCTCGGCCGAGATGTCGAGGCCGAAGAGTTTGGCATGCGGAAAGTGCCGCTGCGCAAGGACGAGGTTGCGCCCCGTGCCGCAGCCGATTTCCAGGAGTGAGCCGCCGTCTTGCAGATCCAGCCCTGCGATCATGTGGTCTCGACCGAGCAGGTAGTATTTCCGCGTCAGGTCATAGATATGCCGCTGATAACGATACATGTGGTCCATGCGGTCTGCATGGTCCCGGCTTTCGGTCGCAGCGAGGGCGGCAGGGCTCTCGCTCATGTGGGCCGCTTCTCATAGATGTGGAAGCCACCATAGATGGCGGAGCGGTCCTGCGTGTTGAGGGCATGCGAGCGTTCGGCCAGATAATGCCACTGGGCGAGAAGGTCGGGTGCGAGCTTTCCGTTCAGGATGCTGTCTTCCGCGGCGGTACGGAAGATGACGCGGGCGCCGTCCGAGGCGGTGCGGGTGATCTCGGTCCACAGGTCGTTCAGCTGTCGCTCGTTCATCCAGTCCTGTGCGTCGAGGAGGACGTAGCGATCGACGCTGCCGGCGGGCTTTCTCGCCAGGAGTTCGGTGAAGTTGGCGTGGTGAACGGTCACGCGATCCGTCGTCTCCCTGATGGCATGATAGTGCTGTTCCTGCAGATAGGTCGGCAGGACACCTTCTTCCGCCTTCGGATAGCGGCGGAGGAAGGCCTGCCAGGCGAAGTAGTTGTCGCGCAGCAGGAAATGGCAGCAGAGCTTTTCCAGGCGATGGCGCAGGACGGGGGCAATGGTCCCGTCACTGGCCAGCGATGCGAGCTCGTCATATTGCTGTGGCGGGATGCCGAGGCCGAAGAGCGAACTCTTGCGGCGGGTCAGCCAGCGAATGAGCGGCTTGTCGAACAAGGGTGCAATGCGGCTGTCGAAGAACATGCGCTGTTCGCGCAAGGAGCGGGTTTCGGCGATCTCCTCCAGGCGAACGCCATGGCTGCGGGCGATCAGGTGGCCGATGGTGATGAACCGCCCGAGAAGGCCTGTGCGGTAGATGTTGCCATTGAAGACGGAGATGCGGCGACGCCCCGTCACGCCGCGAGCCTCCCAGTGGCGCCGTGTCGCCGTGTCCAGATTGGGCGCGATGTGGCGTTCATACATCCGGACATTCGTGCTGACGCCCTGTTCGCCGAGCAGGCGACGGACCGAGGCATGGTCTGGCAGGTGGCGGAAGGCGGCAAGCTTCAGGCGATTGAGCGCGATATGGTTCGGGTTCAGGTCGACCACATCGATCGAGGCCGGGCGGCGGCTGAGATAGGCGAGCATGTTGCAGCCGCCGGAACCGATGGTGACGATGCGATGGCCTTCGGCAAGTTCCATGGCCTGCATGTCGACCTCGGGGTCTTCCCAGATCTGCGCATAGACGAGGCCGGAGAACAGCAGGCCGAACAGTCTTTCAGACAGGCCCGCAGGTGAAAGAGCGGCATGCTGCAGCAATGCACCCTTCAGCTTCTCGTTTCCACGAAATCCGGCATCGGGTGCAAGCTCAGTCATGTCGATCCGCCGTCCTGTTGGGTTTCACGGCGTGTAGCGGTCGGGTGCTACAGTTTGATGACGTGGTTGACGGGAGGGCGGTAACCGAATTTCAATGCATTTTATACAAATTGTCCTCAGTTATTTTAGGGGTGTTTAACATGATGTTAAGTGAAATCCCGTTTGGGAGGCGACTGCGTTACGGACTTGCCGGATTTCTGGGTGGTGCTGCAGCGCCGGCCGCCATGGCTCTGCCCGTTGTGGCGCAGTCCGGATTTGATGCTTTTTCCACAGCTTTTCTGAGTGAATGGACCTCGCTTGCGGCCATTAGTCTGCCGCTTGTCGGTACCGCGGTCGGATGGCGAATCGCGTCCTGGGAGGCGAGGTTGCAAGAGCGTATCCGCCACCTCGAGTGCGGTGCGACGGCGCTCGAAGCGGCCTCGCGTTTCGATGGACTGACCGGCCTCGGTAACCGCCAGGCGCTGAATGAAGCACTTGAAGCCGTGATGGTGGCACGAGGTCCTTCGCGCGGGACGCTTCTGCTCATCGATCTCGACCGGTTCAAATATGTCAACGATACGCTCGGACATGCGGCTGGCGATGTACTGCTGGTCGGCGTGGCCGATCGTTTGCGTCAGGCTTCGGGCGAGGGGGCGCAGCTCTTTCGTCTCGGGGCCGACGAGTTCGCCGTCATCCTGCCGCAAGCGCTACGCCGCCCCGTGGCGGAGTTCGTCTGCCTGGCGATCGAAGCCGCGCTCGCCGAACCCTTCATACTGGAGCAGGGCCGCGTGATGGCCGGTGTCAGTATCGGTGCAACCCTCATGTCGGCCGAGGACAGGGAGGTCGCAGCCGTCTTGCAGCGGGCTGATCTTGCCCTCTACCGCGCCAAGGAGGTCTTCGGGCCTGCCCATGCCTTCTACGATGAAGGTCTCGCCCGCGAAGTGAAGGAAGGGCTTGAGCTCGAACGCGACCTTTCGCGCGGCTTTGTCGACGGGGAGTTCTATCTCGAATACCAGCCGATCGTCGCTGTGGAGAATGGCGATGTGCGTTCGCTGGAGGCGCTGCTGCGCTGGCGCCATCCGAAGAGGGGACTGATCACACCCGACATCTTTATCCCGCTCGCAGAAAAGACCGGCATCATCCAGGTGATCGGCAAATGGGTCGTGCAGCAGGCATGCGCTGCAGCTGCAACCTGGCCGGCACCGACTGGGGTCAGCGTCAACGTGTCGGGCGATCAGTTCAAGGATCCGAACTTCGTCACGCATATCCTTGATTGTCTGGTGGAAACAGGGCTCTCGCCCGAGCGGCTGACGATCGAAGTGACCGAAGCGGTGTTTTCCGTCGACATTGATCTTGTTTGCCGCAGTCTCGCCGAGCTCAGGTCGAGCGGCGTGCGCATCGCGCTTGACGATTTCGGCACCGGCTTTTCGTCGATCAACAATCTCCGGCTCTTCCCGCTCGATGAACTGAAGATCGACCGCTCCTTCGCGAACCAGATGCTCGAGACAAGCCAGGGGGCGAAACTCGTCGACCTCATGCACAAGCTGTCGGAAACCTTCCAGATCCGGACCACCATCGAAGGGATTGAGACCAAGAACCAGTTGGACTTCATCAAGCGTCTGGGTATCGGCGAGGCTCAAGGGTTCCTGTTTTCGCGCCCCTTCGCTGCGGCGGAGGCCTTGAGCTATCTGCAGGCCCGCCTGGCGCAGCGTGCAGCGCCTGTCGGTTGAAAGTCGCGGGATAACTTAAGGCATCCGACATCCTCATCTTTCGCCTGTCATCCATTCCTGCTTCGATAGTGGCAACAGGAGGAGTGGTTGATGCGGAAACTGATGACGTGGGGCGTTCGGGTGGCGGTGGCTCTGGTCGGCATCATTGCGGTGGCCGCAGCCTGGGTCGTTGTGTATCCGCCCGAACTGCTCAGGGTCGGCACCGGCTATGCCGCGAAGATCGTCTGCTCGAATGTCTTCATCGCCGGTCGCGACGCCGACGAGGTGCTGCGCGATGATGTGCAGGCCCCCGGACACCCGCTGCTGAAACTCGTGCGCGCGGAGGTCGATCTCGAACAGGGCCTGGTGAAAACTGCCCTGCTGGGCTTTGTCGCACCATCGACCGCGCTGCATCGAACCGGCCTCGGCTGCGCGACCTTGAGCATTTCTGCGATCGAGGCGGCGAGGGGTCGGTCTGCTCCGCCGGCCGAAGCCGCCTCGGTGGACATGGCTGCGGCTTGGCCGGAGGGTGACGCAGTGCCGGAGAACGATCCTCGGCTGCAGGCCATACTCTCTGATGCCGACCTTCTCGGACCGAGTGCCCGAGCAGTCGTCGTCGTCAAGGACGGCCGGATCGTCGGTGAGGCCTATGGCCCGGGTTTCAATGCGGACACACCGCTTCTGGGTTGGTCGATGACAAAGACGGTGACGGCCGCGCTCATCGGCATCCTCAAGGGGGAGGGCCGGATCGACGAGAGTGCGACGAAGCTGTTTCCGGAATGGAATGGCGATAGCCGCGCCGAAATCTCGCTTTCGGATTTGCTTGCCATGGAAAGCGGCCTCAGCTTCAACGAGAGCTATGGCGACGTGACCGACGTGACGCGCATGCTCTATCTCGAAGGCGATATGGGCGCCTATGCGGCGTCGCTGCCTCCAGCTTCAGAGCCGGGAACGAGGTTCAACTACTCTTCCGGCGAAACGGTGCTGATCTCGCGCTATTGGATGTCGCGCTTCTCGGACCGCGCGGCGGCGCTCGCCTATCCGCGTGAGGCCCTGTTCGACGTGATCGGCATGGGCAGCGCAGTGCTCGAGGCGGATCCAAACGGCATCTTTGTCGGCAGTTCCTATCTCTACGCAACGGCCCGGGACTGGGCACGCTTCGGTCTTCTGATTGCGGAGAACGGACGCTGGTCTGGCCGACAGCTCGTCGATCCGTCCGTGATGGCACGCATCTTCGAACCGGCTGCCGTTTCCAATGGCGCCTATACGAGAGGGCAGGCCTGGCAGAATGGTCCGGGAGACAAGGACAGCAGCTTTTCGCTGCCCGAGGAGACGCTCTGGATGCTCGGCCATGACGGCCAGTCGATTGCCATCATTCCGTCGGAGAACTTGGTGGTCGTGAGGCTTGGTCTTACGCCGCGTAGGCTCGACTACAGGCCGCAGAGGCTGTTGCAGGCGGTACGAGACGCACTGCGCTGATCCCGGAGGTCAACGCGTCAGGTGCAGCAGGCCCTTGCGCTTGGCATCGTAGTAATAGCCACGGGAATACAGGCGGACAGCCTGATCGTGATCATTGTCCGCGACCACCCAGGCACCCTTCAAATACTTCACCGCGTACTTGATGTTGGTTTCGGCGTCGAAGAGGCCATCGGCGGGGCCGTTGTAACCCATGGCCTTGGCCGTGTTGTAGCGGATCTGCATCAGGCCGTAATTGCCCTTGCTGTAGGCGGCGGGATTATAGCGGCTCTCGCGATGAACGACGCGATGGACGAGATCGGTCGGGATCTCGTAGAGCTTGGAATATTTCTCGATGAGCGCATTAAGCCGCGTCGGGCCAACCGTATCCGGCTTGCGTCCCGCGTTGGGTGCCGGCGGTTCGCCCGGGGGCGAGACGTCGAAGGGATCGCCGAAACTTGTAAGTGCCGTTGCGCGCAGCGGGGCAGCGTAAGCAAGAACGACGGGCGGCTTCGCCGCTGCAGGCTCCGCAGTAGCCGTCGCGGCGGATGCGGGAGCCGCACTTGCTGCGGGTGGGCTGAGTGTTGCCTCGGTGGATGCCGCTGCCACGGCCATCTGCTGGCTCTCTGTGGTCGCCGGCGTCGTCACCATGGCCAGCGCATCCGTGGCTGCCGTCTGCGGCGTGGTGGGGGAAAGGGCAGAGGCCTTGAGGGCCGGGATCGGCGCTGCAGTTTCCGTACCGGGAATGATCGGCGCGGGACCGGGGTTTGCGGCTGCAAGCTCGGCCTGTGTCGCCGCTGCCGCCTCGGGCGCAGCTGTGCCATTCGTTGCGGCTTCGGCCGCCATGGCAGCCTGCATTTCCGGAGACTTCGGATTGGCAACCGGCGCGGCGGCAAGATCTGCCTTCACGCTCTCATCGATCGCGGTGCATCCACCCAGTCCAGCCAACAGTGAAGCAGCCATGCAGAGAGCGATGCCGCGGTCAGTTCTGACGTTCATGCCACTATCCGTTACGAGATGCACGCGAGGTCACCGGCAAATCAGCCGACTGTTCGTTTCCATTTCTTAATCTATGCCCAGCATTGCGGCAAGCTTGCGACCTTGGGGGCATTTCGCAGATGCGTCCAGCGGCTCAGGCCGCGATCTTTCGATAGCCGGCCGTAACCGCCTTCGCCGCGATCAGGACGGTGCGGCCAGAACGGTTCACATTGCGGCGAACTGCATGTTTTCTCACGATTTTCCTGATACGCTCGGGGGAGAGTGCATAGACGAGGCAGGATACTGCGGAGAGGGCGACGAAGGTCGCGCCAAGCGCGATCGCCTGCGGCACGAACGGAGCCGCCGGCGTCAGGAATTGCGGCAGAAGTGCGGCGACGAGCAGGGCGCTGCGCGGGTCACGGGATTCGCTTTCAAAGCAGTGCGCGATTACGCGCAGCGGCTTCTCCTCCGGCAGGTTGTCGTTGTCGGCCACCGGTTCGATGCCGGCCGGCGCACGCGCGAGGCCTAGTCCGAAGAGCAACAGCCAGAACAAGCCGATCCACTGGAAGATCGAGAATGTCAGCGCCGACAGCGAGATCAGCAGCCAGGAGACGGCGAGCGTCGCTGCAACCGAAACTGCGGTTCCGAGTGCCACGCCCGTGCCCGTGGCGAAGACGCTTTTGCGGCCATGGGCCAGCGCATAGGACAAAACCATGCGCTTGGACCGGCCGGGCACGACCAGAAGGGCCGCGGCGACGACTGCGAACAGGATCCAGGTAGAATGGGGCATGACACTCACTCCTCCAGAAGAGCAAGCCAGCTTTCGGCGGTCAGGTCAATGGATGGGGCGGTACTTCTGCCCGAGATAGTCCATCACTTCTTTGAACCACGGCGTGCCGAGGTCGAACGGCTTGCCGCCCTTGATCCGCGGGAACTCGATGGTCCGCAGGCGTCCTCCCTGGTCCTCGTCATGTCCGGTGACGCCCGACACCTTGTTCAGACCGCTTTCGACCGCGAGATCGACCATGCTCTGGATCAGGCGGAGGTCTTCGTAATTGGCGGGGGCAGAGCGAGCATAGTAGCCTGATTTCTGCACCATCGAGCGATCGGCATCGAGAAGCTTGGCAAAGTGCTTCTGGAACCAGTTGCCGACGTTGATCGTGTCGAGCTTCACATGACCGAAGGCGTCACGCTTGATTTCCTCGCCGGCCGCCTCCCGGTCGGCGACAATCTCGTCCATGCAGGCGCCCTCCGATACGAAGAGGGTCACGAAACCGGTCCGATCCATAATGTCCTTGAGTCGGGTCGCTTCGCCTTCCATGTCGAAATGGGTCTCGGGCAGATAGAGGCCATCGATGTTCTTCAGCTCCTGATTCATCATGAAGCCTTCGATGTATTCATTGTGCTGCGTGCGCTGCATGTAGGCGCGGGCGGTGGCTGCCGTCAGCCAGCCGCAGTGGCGGCCCATGACCTCGTGAATGACAAGCGTGCGCGGCGAGGCGCTCTGTTCGTTGGAGACATGGTCGAAGAATCGCGCGCCGACTTCGGCGGCCGTCCAGGCGCCGAGCGTCTGCTTGATCGGATAGACGTCGTTGTCGACGGTCTTCGGCATGCCGACGACGGTCAGGTCGTAGCCGTTGGCGCCGAGATAGGCGGCCAGATCGGCGGCCGTGGTGTTGGTGTCGTCACCGCCGATGGTGTGAAGGATGGTGATGCCGTCGGCCGCCAGGCGCTCGGCGGCGACCCGGAGCGGATTCTCGTTTTCCTTGACGAGGCCGCGCTTTACGCAATCGGCGACATTGGTGAGTTTCACGCGGCTGTTGCCGATCGGCGAGCCTCCATAGCGATGCAGCACATGCGCCTTCTCTCGCATCTCCCTGGTGATCTCGATCTTGTAGTCCATCAGCAGGCCGCGAAAGCCTGACTTATAGGCAACGATCTCCACTTCCGGTGCGATGTCGGTGTATCGCTCGATCAATCCGCCAACGGCGGACGAGAGGCAGGGCGCGAGGCCCCCGGCGGTCAACATCGCGACTTTCTGCTTGGCCATCGATCCTCCTCGGACGCTTCATCGCCCGTGTCACTTCAGTGTTCAGGTGGCAAATGGATGCGATAGGCGCGGCGGCCTGTAAAGCCAAAAAATCAAGGAAATCGGGCATTTCGCAGCCATGCGAGCTTCAAATCCGAATATAATCGTTTCAATCGCGGCCGGGTGACGGGATGGCTTCTGTGGATAAGCGATTGGAGCCCGTGCCGGGCGTCGGGGCAGTGCGAGTTCAGCGAAACCGATTCAAGATGAAGAAACTTTAATCCTCGCTTTCGGGCCCGACTCCTTGCTTTTTCTGGGTATATTTGGTCAAGCTTTCAACATGATCTTCGATTTCGCTTGTGAACAAATATCGTCATTCTGGGACCGTTTGCTCGGCGCAGTCGGTGATGCGGCCGGCAACGTCATCGGCAGCATTGTCGAGGCCGTGCGGACGATGTTCGAAGGCGACCCGGAAACACGCCGGCGCGTTTCCTTCTCCGTGGCGATCATCGCTCTTTCGGCGAAGATGGCGAAAGCCGATGGCGTCGTGTCGAATGCCGAAGTCGAGGCCTTCCGGAAGATTTTCGAATTCCCGCCGGAAGAGGCCCGCAACGTGGCCCGGCTTTACAATCTCGCCCGCCAGGACGTCGCCGGTTTTGAGACCTATGCGAAAAACCTCGCTGGCATGTGCCGGACTTGCGATGATTTCTGCCCGGTGCTCGAGGATATCATCGATGCCCTGTTCCATATCGCCAAGGCTGACGGCCTTGTGCATGAGAAGGAGCTCGACTTCCTCGCTCGTATCGCGGAGATCTTTGGCCTCTCGGAAGAGCGGTTCGAGGCGATCACCGAGCGGCACATCCATCAGGACGGCGATCCCTATGGCGTGCTTGGCGTAAAGCCATCGGACGATTTCGCGACGATCCGGAAGCGCTACCGTGCTCTGGCTGCCGAAAATCATCCGGACCGGCTGCATGCCCGTGGCGTGCCCACCGAGTTTCATGCCGTTGCCCATCACCGCATGGCGAAGTTCAACGCCGCCTATTCGGCGATCGAAAAGGCGCGCCGCGCCGCATGACGTCCTTCCAGGCCGATTATCGCGGTGCGGAGGTCTCAGCGTCGCCCAACCACAACGAACGGGTGGGCGTCGACCGTCCGGATATCCTGCTTCTCCACTACACAGGCATGCCGTCGGCCGAGGGTGCTCAGGCCTGGCTCTGCAATCCCGAAAGCCAGGTGTCGAGCCATTACATCGTGCATGAGGACGGTCGTGTCGTGCAGATGGTGCCGGAAGATCGACGGGCCTGGCATGCCGGCAAGAGTGTCTGGGGCGGAGAGACCGACATCAACTCCCGGTCGATCGGGATCGAGATCGCCAATGCCGGCCATCCCGCCGGGCTTCCGGATTACCCGGATCGTCAGATCGAAACCGTCATCGAATTGTGTCTCGAATGCGTCAAACGGCACGATATTGCCCCCGAAAGGGTGCTTGCCCACTCCGATGTAGCCCCCATTCGCAAGGTCGATCCCGGTGAAAATTTCCCCTGGGATCGGCTGCATCGGGCAGGGGTCGGGCACTGGGTCGAACCGGCTCCGATCGGCGGCGGACGCTTCTTCCAGCGCGGCGACCGCGGGCAGCCCGTCGAGGCCCTGCAATCGATGCTGTCGCTCTACGGGTACGGTCTTGAGATTTCTGGTGAATTCAGCCCCCAGACCGAAGGTGTTGTCGCCGCGTTTCAACGGCATTTCCGGCAAGCCAAGGTTGACGGTGTTGCCGATAGCTCGACCATCGAGACCCTACACAAGCTCCTGACCACCCTGCCGCGTTTCGCCTGATTTAGCTACATCCTGTGCTGTTTTCGGACCAACGAAATCAACGCGCCGGAGGGCGATTTGTTGCGGTGCCACAGGAATTCCTCATTGGGCCGCTCTAAGGGACGGGCTGAACGGCGCTTGAGGTTCGCAGACGGACCTGGCGCAAACATCAACTTGAGAGACCCGGACTGGCGGCCTGACGAGGGCTCGCGGCGCTGAACTGCGCCCGCTTTGACGCGCGTGGATTCCGGTGGCTCGATTGGAGACTGAACCTTCTCATGACACGACGACTTGTTGCTGCCGCGGCATGCATTGCCCTTCTGTTGACTCACGCCCAGTCCGCGCTTGCCGGTAGCGAGGAGCGCCGCTTCAAAAAGCCCCTCAAGACGATTACCCGCGATGCCGGTTATCCGGCCGCACCCTCCTTCTCGAAAAGCCCCTACAGCGCGATCATCACGAAATATGCGAAGAGCTACGGGGTCCCGGTCGATCTGGCCCATGCCGTCGTTCGCGTCGAGAGCAATTTCAATCCCAAGGCGCGCGGCAGTGCCGGCGAAGTGGGTCTGATGCAGATCAAGCCGGCGACGGCGCGGGCCATGGGCTATCGCGGCAATACCAAGGGTCTCTACGATCCCGAGACCAACATCCGCTACGGCATGAAGTATCTCTCGATGGCCCATGAACTGGGTGGCGGCGAGACCTGCGGCACCATCCTGCGCTACAATGCCGGCCATGGCGCCAAGCGCATGAACCCGATCTCCAAGCGCTATTGCGGCAAGGTTATCGCCTTGATTGGAAACTGAGAAAGAGCTGTGCCCTTGCCGTTCCTGTGACTGGACACGAGGGCTCGTCATGCTATCACCGGACGCAACGTAAGGATGGTGACGCATGATTGAGCGGTTCAAGTCGATAGTCGTTGGTCGAGGCATGATGGGGGCTGCTGCTGCCCGGTATCTCGCGCTTCAAGGGGATGGCGTCGCCGTCATCGGACCCGACGAGCCGAAGGACTGGGCGAACCATCACGGCGTATTTGCCAGCCATTACGACGAGGCGCGGATCACCCGGACGATCGATGCGAACCCTGTCTGGGCGAGGCTCGCAAACCGGTCCATCGCGCGCTACGGCGAGATCGCTGCCGAAAGCGGGATCGACTTTTACGAGGAGGTCGGTTGCCTGATCGTCGGGCCGGAGCGGGGTGGGGCGGATCCCTATGTCTCTCAGGTCGAGAATGCCGCAAGGCAGCTCGGCGTGTCCATCGAGATGCTGTCGGATACAGCACTCAAGGCCCGGTTCCGCTATTTCGATTTCGGCTCCGATTGCGAGGGTGTCTACGAGCAAAACAATGCCGGCTACGTCAATCCGCGCCGGCTGGTCGAGGCTCAGAGCCTGCTTGCCGAAAAGGCTGGCGCCAGGGTTATCCGCCGGACGGCGGTCTCCGTCAGGGAAGAAGACGGTTTCGCCATTGTCACCACCGATGATGGCGCTGTCTATTCGGCCGAGCGCGTGCTGGTGGCCGCAGGCGGCTTCTCGATCAACGAGAACCTCCTCCCGCGACCGCTCGATCTCAAGGTCTTCGGGCGGACTGTGGCCTTCTTCGAAATCCCTGATGATGAGCTGGAAGCCTATCGCGGCATGCCGTCGCTAATCCATCAGCCGGAAAATCCCGTCGATCACATCTATCTTCTGCCGCCGGTGCGCTATCCCGATGGCAAGACCTATCTGAAGATCGGCGGCGATCCGGATGATTTGCAGTTGGAGGCCGAACCGGAAATCCGCGCCTGGTTCCGGCGTGGCGGTCGTCTCACGACGCGCGATCACCTGCATCGGATCATCACGCGTCTCGTGCCGTCGCTTGCAGATGCGCCGCTTTCCATGGCGGCCTGCGTCACGTCGTTCACGCCGGAAAATTATCCGGCCATCGGCTTTGCGAGTGAGCGCATCGCGGTTCTGACCGGCGGCTGCGGTGCAGCGGCCAAGAGTTCCGACGAGATTGGACGGCTCGGTGCCGAGCTTATTCAACACGGCCGAATCGTCGACGATGTCTATGGCGCCGTCTTCCGGCCAGTGTTCAGAGACTGATTCACCAAAAGCGGCCAAGTGGCCATCCGCGCACGGTTTTCGTTGGCATTCGGGGCAAGGGTCGGTTAAGGACCCCTTGCCAGTTGGCCGGGCAGCCGCGCTTTACCAATGCCGAAAGGCGGTAGGGTGAGGAAAGTCCGGGCTCCACGGAAACACGGTGCCGGATAACGTCCGGCGAGGGCGACCTCAGGGAAAGTGCCACAGAAAGCAAACCGCCTCGCTTGCGAGGTCAGGGTGAAAGGGTGGGGTAAGAGCCCACCGCGTCGCTGGCAACAGGGACGGCACGGCAAACCCCACCGGGAGCAAGACCGAATAGGGATGACACGGGTGGTGCGTAAGCACTGCTACAGCCTGTTTCCGGGCCGGTCATCCGGGTGGGTTGCGCGAGGCAGCGTGTAAACGCTGTCCCAGATGAATGGCTGCCACGTTCCGGGAAACCGGAGCCATACAGAACCCGGCTTACAGGCCAACTGGCAAATTTCCCCTTTTTCGACTTTTCGGCGAACCACCTGAAATTTCAGGTGGTTCGCTATTCTGCGTCGTGGATCACGTTCACGGCAGCCGGCTGCGAAAAGGCGTCGGGAAAACAGCGGTTTCTAACCATTCGTTAAGCTTAACCGCCTATCAATGTTTGAATCGCGGAAGAGGTTCATCCCGACCGTTCCCATTGACGCCCATATTGTCCCATGGTATCCCAATTGCATGCCGTTGCGGGGGTCGTTTCATCCCCGAAATCTCGTGAAGCAGGTGCTTCCTCTCGCTTTTCAGGCGGGTGTGTCGCGGGTTCGACGGTTGGCGTAATCAGGTGTGTTCCAGGGTCTCTGATCGGCCCTGCATCCAAGGGGAGGTCGGTTGTCAGTGATGAGCCGCTTCCTGTCCAACGCGACAAACAGGATCGATGCGAAGGGGCGGGTTTCCGTCCCTGCGGCGTTTCGCGCCGTGCTGGTGCAGCGCGGAATCCAGGAGCTTTATTGTCTTCAGGATTTCGTCTATCCGGCGGTCAACATCGGTGGTCCGGATCTGCTCGAACGGTACGAGCGGAAGATGGCGGCCGAAGATCCCTTCGCGTTGGAGGCAAACGAGATGTCGCTACTGCTTCATGGTGGCGGCGTCTTTGCGCGACTCGATGCCGAAGGGCGATTGGCGGTGACGGATTTTATCCGGGATTTCACGGGGATTTCCTCGGAGGTCTGTTTCGTCGGTCGTTCGGATCATTTTCAGGTGTGGCAACCGCAGGCGTTTCACGAGGCGCAGGCGCGAGCCAGAGAGGTGGTCAGGCAGCGGGGCCTGCGCACCTAGAAAGACGGGGAAACGGAATGGCGGCGAACTTTGGCGAAGGTTTTTCCGATGCCGATGGCGGACCGGTTCGTCACATTCCGGTTCTTCTTTCGGAGGTCCTGCAGTCGCTTGACCCCGAGCCCGGCAAAGTCATTCTCGACGGTACCTTCGGCGCGGGTGGTTACACCTCGGCCATCCTCGGCAAAGGTGCCGATGTCATTGCGCTCGACCGCGATCCCAACGCCATTGCCGGCGGCAAGGATCTGGTCGAATCGAGCGGTGGTCGGCTCGTCCTCCATCACACGGAATTCTCCAATCTCGCCGAGTTCGCGCCGGAAGGCGGTCTCGATGGCGTCGTGCTCGATATCGGCGTGTCCTCGATGCAGATCGACGAGGCCGAGCGCGGCTTCTCGTTCCAGCGCAACGGCCCGCTCGACATGCGCATGGCCGTCTCCGGCGTTTCGGCTGCCGATGTCGTCAATCGCGCCAAGGTGTCCGATCTGATCCGGATCTTCGGCTTTCTCGGCGAAGAGAAGCATGCAGGGCGTATCGCCCGCGCCATCGAGAAGCGCCGCGCTGTCGAGCCTTTCCAGACAACCCGCGAACTTGCCAACCTCATCGAGACCGTCAATCCGCGCAAGGTGAAGGACAAGATCCATCCTGCAACGCGCGTCTTCCAGGCGCTTCGCATCTACGTCAACGACGAGCTCGGGGAACTGGCGCAGGCGCTGTTTGCGGCCGAGCGGTCGCTCAAGCCCGGCGGTCGCCTTGTTGTCGTGACCTTCCACTCGCTGGAGGATCGCATCGTCAAGAAATTCTTCTCCGAACGGTCCGGCAAGGCGTCAGGCTCGCGCCATCTTCCCATGGTCGAAGCGCGACCGGCAACCTTCGAACCGGTCGGCAAGGGCATGGTCGCAGCAAGCGAGGAAGAGGCGGAGATGAACCCCCGCGCCCGTTCCGCGAAGCTGCGCGCCGGCATCCGCACCTCGGCACCAGCCGAGCGGGCCGACATGTCGATCTTCGATCTGCCTGACCTTGCCACTCTCGAAAAGATCGGAGGCTGACAGTGCTGAGAACCTTCGACTTCCTGATGATCGGAGCCATGCTGGCCGCAGCCACCGTGACCTACCAGATCAAACACAACACGGATAACAAGGCGGCCGAAGTCCGCCGCCTCGAGGCCGAAATCAAGCTGGAGAAGGATACGATCGACCTCCTCAAGGCCGACAAGGCGCTGCTCACCCAGCCGAACAGGCTCGAGCGCCTGGTTCAGGCCTACGCCGCCGAGCTGCAGCTTGTGCCGACGGAGCCCAGCCAGTTGGCGCGGCCGATGGAGCTTCCCATGCTCAAGGATCAGTTGCCTGTGCCGGAAGGCGAAGAGGGGCCGGTGAGCGCTGAAGCGCCCTCTGATCCCATCAAGGACCTCATCACGACAGGATCGGTGGACCGCTGATGACTTTTCTTTCGCGAATCATGTTGTTGAAGAGCCAGGCGCATTTCTCGACCGATGTGCAGCGCGGCGGTGCCGTCGTGAGCGGCGCGACCTTCAAGGGTACCGGCAAGCGCAAGTCAGAAATGGCCAAGACCCGCGTCGGGCTGATGATCGCGACCTTCTGCGTCGCCTATGCCGTCATCGGCGGACGTCTCGTGCAATATGGTCATGCGCAGCCGGAAACCGTGTCCAGCATCCTGCCGGCCGACCGCCTGATGGCCTCGCGCCCTGATATCCTCGACCGCAATGGCGAAGTGCTCGCGACCGACATTCGCACCGTTTCGCTGTTTGCCGAACCGCACAAGATCGTCGATGCGGACGAGGCGGTCGAACGTCTGGCGACCGTTTTGAAGGATCTCGATGTCCGGGACACGTATCGCAAGCTTTCGTCGAATTCGCGTTTCCAGTGGTTGCGCCGTCAGCTGACCCCGAAGCAGCAGAGCCAGATCCTTGCGCTCGGTATCCCCGGCATTGGCTTCCGTCCGGAGAAGCGGCGCTTTTATCCGGGCGGTGCGACCGCCTCGCATATCGTCGGCTACGTCAATATCGACAATCGCGGCATGGCCGGAATGGAGCGTTATATCGACAACCAGGGCATGGCGGATCTGCGGGCGCTCGGCATGACCAGCGACACGCCTTTGGAACCCGTTCAGCTGTCGGTCGACATCCGGGTTCAGAATATCCTGCGTGATGCGCTGGTCACGGCGGTCACCAAGTATGAGGCGATTGCGGCCGGGGCCGTGGTGCTCGACGTGCATACCGGTGAAGTCGTGGCGATGTCTTCGATCCCCGATTTCGACCCGAATCGGCCTCAGGAGGGCGCGCAGGAGGGCTGGATGAACCGGATGACGAACGGTACGTTCGAAATGGGTTCTACCTTCAAGACCTTCACGACGGCCATGGCGCTCGATTCGGGCAAGGTGTCGATGAAGGACAGCTTTGACGCGCGCTATCCGATCCGAATCGGCAGATTCACGATCAGGGATTTTCACGGCAAGCACCGCGTCCTGACCGTTCCGGAAATCTTCCAGTATTCGTCCAATATCGGCACAGCCCGCATGGCCGAAGTGGTCGGCACGACGGCGCATCAGGAATTCCTGACGCGGATCGGGCTGTTGACCAAGCTGGAAACCGAGCTGCCGGAGGTAAAGACGCCGTCGCAGCCGCGCGAATGGAAGCAGATCAATTCGATCACCATCTCCTTCGGCCACGGCGTGTCTACCACGCCATTGCAGACGGCCGTCTCGGCGGCTGCCCTGGTCAATGGTGGCAAGCTGATTTCTCCGACCTTCCTGACCCGTTCGCGCGAACAGGCTGAAGAAATTGCGCAGGTCGTGATCAAGAAGCAGACGAGCGACGATATCCGTCACCTTTTCTGGCTGAACGGCAAGAGCGGATCCGGCAGGCATGCCCTCGTCGACGGCTTCGATGTTGGCGGCAAGACCGGCACGGCGGAAAAGGTGGTGAATGGACGCTATTCGAGCGACCAGAACTTCAACTCCTATGTCGGCGCCTTCCCGATGGATGATCCGAAATATCTGGTCCTGAGCTTCATCGACGCGCCGAAGACGGGCGAGGGTGGTGGTCGGACCGCCGGTCTGACGGCCGCACCCATCGTCGGCGAGATCATCCGCAGAAGCGCCGCAATTCTTGGTGTAGAACCCAAATACGGGGAAGACGGCTCAGCGTTGCTCGTCTCTTATTGATCAGATCGACTACAGGCGGGGCGATTCGCGCAACTTGCCCCGGAAGGATGGACTGCAAAATGCTTTTGGGTGGACTGGCTGGCGAGGAGTTTGGGGAACAGGTGGCAGCCAGTGGCGCTGCAGACGTCGAGGTTCGCGGACTTTCCGCCGATAGCCGCAGGGTCGAACCGGGCACCGTGTTCTTTGCCCTGTCGGGTTCTAAGGCAGATGGTTCGGCCTATGTCGCCCAGGCGGTTGAGAAGGGCGCTGTTGCTGTCGTGGCATCGCATGCGCTCGACGCGACTGTACCGGTCGTCATCGTCGATCACCCGCGTCGCTTCCTTGCGCTTGCAGCAGCCCGCCTCGTCGGGCGCCAGCCGAAGACCATGGTTGCGGTGACCGGCACCGCAGGAAAGACTTCCGTTGCCTCGTTTACCCGCCAGATCTGGGCCGAAGCCGGCCAAGCCGCCGCCCAGATCGGAACGACGGGCGTAATTTCGCCGAAGCGCAACGATTACGGTTCGCTGACCACGCCTGATCCGCTGGCCCTTCACACGCTTCTTGGCGAACTTGCCGATGAGGGCGTCACCCATGCTGCGATGGAAGCCTCCAGCCATGGCCTTGACCAGAGCCGACTCGACGGCGTCGCCCTGTCGGCTGCCGGCTTTACCAATCTCGGCCGCGACCACATGGACTATCATCCGACCATGGAAGATTACATGGCGGCGAAGATGCGGCTCTTCGATACGCTGCTGCCGAAGGGCGCGCCTGCGGTGATCTTTGCAGACGACGCCTGGTCGGACGAAGCGATCCGGGCCGCCAACGCCTGCGGCCACGAAGTGCGAACCGTCGGCCGCAAGGGTGATTTCCTCAGTCTCAAGCGGGTCGAGCATTTCCGCCACAAGCAGGTCGCCGAAGTGCATCATGGCGGTGACATCTATGAGGTTCACATTCCGCTCGCCGGCGATTTCCAGATCGCCAATGCGCTTGTGTCCGCCGGCCTTGCAATCTCCACCGGCGTTTCACCGGCCGTGGCGTTGAAGGCGCTGGAACATCTGAAGGGTGCCTCCGGCCGCCTCGAGCTGGTCGGCCAGACCAAGGCCGGTGCGCTCGCCTATGTCGACTACGCGCACAAGCCGGAAGCCCTTGAAAACGTGCTGACTTCGGTTCGCCCTTTCACGACTGGTCGTGTGATCGTCGTGTTCGGCTGTGGCGGAGACCGCGACAAGGGCAAGCGACCGATCATGGGCGAGATCGCCTCGCGGCTCGCAGACATCACCATCGTCACAGACGACAATCCGCGCTCCGAAGTGCCGGCGACCATCCGTTCCGAGATCATGGCGGCAACGCCCAAGGGTATCGAGATCGGCGACCGTGCCCAGGCCATCCGGGCGGGTGTCGCGATGATGTCGACCGGGGACACGCTGATCGTTGCGGGCAAGGGGCATGAGGAAGGACAGACGGTCGGAGCCGAGACGCATCCGTTTTCGGACCATCAGGAAGTCCGCAAAGCCTTGGAGGAGTTTGACCGTTGACCCTGCTCTGGACCGCGCGTGAAATGGTCGTCGCCATGGGCGGCAGACCCTTTGGCAATCTGCCGGAAGGTGTCACCGGCATTTCGATCGACAGTCGGACGATTACCCCCGGCGAAGCTTTCTTCGCCATCAAGGGCGACCGCGTCGATGGTCACAACTATGCCAGCATTGCCATCGCCAACGGGGCTGCCCTGCTCGTTGTCAGCGAGGCCAAATTGCCGGCGCTCGGTCGGCTGACAATCCCGATGATCGTCGTCGAAGACGTTCTCGTCGGCCTGCAGAAGCTCGGCATGGCCGCCCGCGACCGCACGCCTGCGACGGTCATTGCGGTCACCGGCTCCGTCGGCAAGACGACCACCAAGGAGATGCTGCGCGCAACACTTGCGCCGTCCGGCAAGGTGCATGCGTCCGTCGCCTCCTTCAACAACCATTGGGGCGTGCCGCTGACGCTCGCCCGCATGCCTATCGACACCCGTTACGGCGTGTTCGAGCTGGGCATGAATCATTCCGGCGAGCTCGGGCCACTGTCGCGGATGGTGCGTCCCGATGTGGCGGTCATCACGACGATCGCACCGGCACATCTCGGCAATTTCGCCAGCGTCGACGAGATCGCGGACGCCAAGGCCGAGATCTTCGAGGGCGTCGTCAATGGTGGCGATGCGATCCTCAACCGCGACAATCCCTATTACGAACGCCTCGAGCAGGCGGCACTCGCCCAGGGTATCGAAAACATCCACAGTTTCGGTCAGCACGCCAAGGCGGAGTTCCGTTTGGCGGAATTCGATGGCGCTGCCGAGCTTTCCACCGTCTGGGTCTCCTTCGGTGGCGAGACGCGCGAAGTGACGATCGGCGCGCCGGGGCGGCATCTTGCCGAGAATGCCATGGCGGTTCTTGCAGCCGTCTCACTGGTCGGCGCAGATATTGATGCCGCAATCGACGCCCTGGCGAATCTCGCTCCCGTCAAGGGGCGCGGTGAACGCCACCGTCTGCAGATGCCCGATGGCATCCTGACGCTGATCGACGAAAGCTATAATGCCAATCCGGCCTCGATGCGCGCGGCGATCGCCGTGCTTGCATCGGCCCAGCCGACGGGCGAGGGGCGGCGGATCGCCGTGCTCGGCGACATGTTGGAAATGGGTGATTTTGCCCCCAGCGTTCATGCCGAGCTCGCTGGCCCTCTCCTGGCGGCCGGTATCGAACATGTCTGGCTCGCGGGCCCGGAAATGGTGGCGCTGCGCGACGCCCTGCCGGAAACGGTTCACGTCGTCTATCTCGAGACCACGGAGGAGCTCGTGAATTTCGTTACCGCCGAGGTCCGCGCGGGCGATGTCGTGATGGTCAAATCTTCTCTCGGCATCGGTTTCGGCAAGATCGTTTCGGCTCTGCTTGACAAGCATCCGGCATTCACCGACACGGAGCGCCACTTTTAATCCGGGCTTTTGGAAAGGGCTCCAATGCTGATCTGGCTTGTGGAACTGGCGGATAACCTTCAGTTTTTCAATCTCTTCCGTTACATCACCTTCCGCACCGGGGCTGCTCTCTTCACCTCGGCGCTGGTGGTTTTCCTGTTCGGCCCGGCCATCATCTCGTCTTTGCGCTTGCGCCAGGGCAAGGGACAGCCGATCCGCGCCGACGGACCGCAAACCCATTTCAAGAAGGCGGGAACGCCGACGATGGGCGGCTTGATGATCCTCGCTGGTATCGTGGTGTCGTCGCTGCTCTGGGCCGATCTCTCCAATGTCTACGTCGTCGCGACGCTGCTGGTGACGCTCGGTTTTGGTGCCATCGGCTTTTATGACGACTACCTCAAGGTGACCAAGCAGACGGAGAAGGGCTTCTCCGGCAAGGCGCGTCTCGGGATCGAATTCCTGATCGCCGGCATCGCCGTCTATTTCATGATGTCGACAGCGCTGAGTTCCGGGCCGCAAGGCTCGACCTTCGGCTCCTCGATCGCCTTCCCCTTCTTCAAGGACTTCCTGATCGATCTCGGCATCTTTTTCGTGCTCTTCGGTGGCTTCGTCATCGTCGGTGCCGGCAATGCGGTCAACCTGACGGACGGCCTTGATGGGCTTGCCATCGTGCCTGTGATGATCGCAGCGGCCTCCTTCGGCGTGATCGCCTATCTCGCCGGCAATGCGGTGTTTTCCAACTATCTCCAGATCAATTTCACGCCGGGTACGGGCGAGCTCGCAGTGGTGTTGGGCGCCGTGATCGGGGCCGGCCTTGGCTTCCTCTGGTTTAACGCGCCGCCGGCTGCCATTTTCATGGGTGATACGGGTTCGCTCGCCCTCGGTGGCCTGATCGGCTCGGTGGCTGTTGCCACCAAGCACGAGATCGTCATGGCGATCATCGGCGGTCTCTTCGTCATGGAGACGCTTTCGGTCATCATCCAGGTCGGTTACTTCAAGCTTACCGGCAGGCGCGTCTTCCTCATGGCGCCGATCCACCATCATTTCGAAAAGCTCGGCTGGACCGAAAGCCAAGTGGTCATCCGGTTCTGGATCATCGCGGTTGGCCTTGCCATGCTCGGCCTCTCCACCCTGAAGCTGCGGTGAGGCGGCGATGATCGCGGCCAACACCTTCAAGGGCAAGACCGTCGCGCTGTTCGGGCTCGGCGGTTCGGGGCTTGCGACCGCAAAGGCGCTTCAGGCCGGCGGCGCAAATGTGATTGCCTGGGACGACAATCCCGACAGCGTTGCGCGGGCAGAAGCCGAAGGCGTACCGACCCGGGACTTGCGCGAGATCGACTGGTCGTTGGTCGCATCCTTTGTGCTTTCGCCCGGCGTCCCGCTCACGCATCCGAAGCCGCACTGGACGGTCGGTTTTGCCCGAAATGCTGGCGTGGAGATCATCGGCGATGTCGAGATCTTCGTGCGCGAACGTCGTGCAATGGCGCCGGATTGCCCGTTTATCGCGATCACTGGTACGAACGGCAAGTCCACCACGACGGCGCTGATTGCCCATATTCTACAGGCCAGCGGTCGCGACACGCAGCTTGGCGGCAATATCGGCCGTGCCGTGCTGACGCTCGATTCGCCCCGGGATGGCCGCTTCTTCGTCGTCGAGTGCTCGTCCTATCAGATTGATCTTGCCCCGACGCTCAATCCCACCGCCGGCATCCTGCTCAACCTGACGCCCGATCATCTCGATCGTCACGGTACGATGCAGCACTATGCCGATGTGAAGGAACGGCTGGTCGCCGGTGCCAAGACCGCGATCATCGGCACCGACGACAGCCACTGCGAGCTGATCGGCGATCGTGTCGAACGCGCCGGGACCAAGGTCACCAGGATCTCGAAGCGGCAGCCGCTCGCCGACGGCCTCTATGCCGAGGGTTCGTGCATCATGCGGGCCGAGAACGGAGCGTCGGCGCCTCTGGTCGATCTCGACGGGATCCAGACGCTGCGCGGCAGCCACAATGCGCAGAACGCCTGTGCCGCGGTCGCGGCTTGCCTTGCGGTCGGCGTCTCCGAAGCCGAGATCCGCAAGGGCCTGCAGAGCTTTCCCGGCCTCAAGCATCGCATGCAGCCGGTGGCGCGTCGCGGCGACGTCGTTTTCGTCAACGACAGCAAGGCGACCAATGCCGAGGCCGCAGCGCCAGCCCTTTCCAGCTACGAGCGGATCTACTGGATTGCCGGTGGCCTGCCCAAGGAAGGTGGTATCGCAAGCCTCGCACCACTCTTCCCGCGCATCGTGAAGGCCTATCTGATCGGCGAGGCTGCTTCGGCCTTTGCAGCGCAGCTCGGCGACCGCGTGGCTTACGAGATCTCGGACCACCTGGAGCGCGCCGTGGCGCATGCCGCTGATGATGCCGATCGGGATGGCGAAGCTTCGGCCGTGATGCTTTCACCGGCTTGCGCAAGCTTCGACCAGTACAAGAATTTCGAGGTCCGCGGCGACGCCTTTGTTGCGCATGTCGCAGATCTGGACGGAGTGACGATGCTGATCGACCTGCCGACAGGAGGCAATTGAGATGGTAAGCCGCGTAGAGAGAGGGCCGGTCGCAGACTGGTTCTGGACGATCGACCGTCTGTTCCTGATCACCTTCGTTCTCCTGATGGGGATCGGGCTGATGCTCTCTTTTGCGGCCTCACCGGCGGTTGCAGAACGCCTTAATCTCGACAGCTTCCACTTCGTCAAGCGCCACGCCTTTTTCATGCTGCCGGCACTCGGGGTGATGATCGGCCTGTCCTTTCTGTCGCCGCGTCAGGTCCGTCGCATGGCCATGCTGATTCTGGCAGCCTCGCTGATCATGATGGTGCTGGTGCTTTTCATCGGTCTCGAGGTCAAGGGCGGACGGCGCTGGCTGTCTTTGGGCTCCATGTCGATCCAGCCTTCGGAATTCATGAAGCCGGCCTTCGTCGTGATCTGCGCCTGGTTGTTCGCCGAACATGCCCGCCAGCCTGAAATTCCAGGCAATCTCTTTGCCATCCTGCTGTTTGGCATCGCGGCCGCCCTCCTGATTGCCCAGCCTGACCTCGGTCAGACCATCCTGATCGGCAGCGTCTGGGGCGCGATGTTCTTCATGGCCGGCATGCCCTGGCTGTGGATCGTGGTCCTCGGCGCGCTCGGCGGTGCTGGCTTCTTCGGGGCCTATATGACCCTGCCGCACGTTGCCGGCCGAATCGACCGGTTCCTGACCGGCGAGGGGGACACCTTCCAGGTCGATACCGCCCGCGAGGCCATCATTCGCGGCGACTGGTTCGGCCAGGGGCCGGGCGAGGGTATCGTCAAGCGCATCATTCCCGACAGCCATACCGACTTCATTTTCTCGGTCGCGGCCGAAGAATTCGGCATCGTCTTCTGCATGGTGCTCGTCGCGATCTTCGCCTTCCTTGTCCTGCGCGGCCTCAGCCATGCCTACAAGGAGCGCAACGACTTCAACCGTCTCGCCGTGTCCGGTCTCGTGCTGCTGCTCGGCGTTCAGTCGATGATCAATATCGGTGTCAATCTCGAACTTCTGCCGGCCAAGGGCATGACGCTGCCGCTCATCTCCTATGGCGGATCGTCGATGACGGCGATCTGTGTCACGGCCGGCTTCATCCTGGCGCTGACCCGCCGCCGTCCGGAAAAGCGCGCCCAGGAGCGCAGCCTGTTCCGTTCGGTTGCGGGCGTACCCGCGGAGTAATTGCGTATGACCAAAGGTATCGTCCTGCTCGCCGCCGGTGGCACCGGCGGACATCTCTTTCCGGCCGAGGCGCTGGCGCATGAATTGAAAGCGCGGGGCTATGGCGTGCATCTGGTGACCGACCGGCGTGCCGAACGCTTTGCCGGGAGCTTCCCGGCTGATGAGATTCACACCGTTTCGTCAGCGACGATCGGCTCAAAGAACCCGGTCGCCGTAGTCAAGGCGTTTCTTTCGCTGTGGCGTGGTTATCGCGAGGCGCGGGCACTTGTTTCCCGTCTGAAGCCGAAGGCCGTCATCGGCTTTGGTGGCTATCCGACCGTTCCGCCGCTTTTCGCGGCCGCCGGTCTTGGTGTGCCGACAGCGGTGCATGAGCAGAATGCCGTCATGGGACGGGCGAACAAGCTGCTCGCGTCACGGGTACGGGCAATCGCGGGTGGTTTTCTGTCGCCCGACGGCGAACACAAGGCCAAGATGGTGCTGACCGGCAATCCGGTCAGGCCGGCCGTCATCGTGGCCGCAGCCCAGCCCTATGTGGCGTCCGGCGCCGCCGAAGCCTTCAACCTCGTGGTCTTCGGTGGAAGCCAGGGCGCTCAGTTCTTCTCCGACGCAATTCCCGGCGCCATCCGGCTTCTGCCCGATGCGCTGCGTCAGCGGCTCGTGGTAACCCAGCAGGCGCGGCCGGAAGACCGCCAGAAGGTGATCGACAGCTATGCGACGCTCGGCATTCGCGCCGATGTGGCACCATTCTTTACCGACATGGCGGAGCGGCTGGCAGCCGCCCATCTCGTGATCTGCCGCTCCGGCGCTTCGACGGTCTCCGAACTCGCGGTGATCGGTCGCCCGAGCCTGCTCGTGCCCTATCCGCATGCACTGGACCACGACCAGGCGGCGAATGCCGCAGCACTCGCGGCGCAGGGCGGGGCGCAGGTGATTGCCCAGGCGGATCTCTCCGCAGAGCGCATTGCCGACCTTCTGACGACAGCGATCGAAGGGCCGGAGCGGCTCGCAACCATGGCAGCCGCTGCGAAAAGCACGGGCAAGCCCGATGCTGCCGGCTTGCTCGCAGACCTCGTAGAGGCTATTGCCGCCGGCAAGGGCATTGCCCAGTCGAAGGGAGCCACACAATGAAAATGCCGAAAACCATCGGCCTCGTCCATTTCATCGGGATCGGCGGCATCGGGATGAGCGGTATCGCCGAGGTGCTGCACAATCTCGGACACAAGGTGCAAGGGTCAGACCAGGCCGAGAGCGCCAATGTCCAGCGGTTGCGCGCCAAGGGCATCGAAGTCTTTGTCGGTCACAAAGCCGAGAACCTCGGTGACGCCGAAGTCGTTGTTGTCTCGACCGCGATCAAGAAGAACAACCCGGAACTGATCGCCGCGCGTGAGAAGCTCCTGCCGATCGTGCGGCGCGCCGAGATGCTCGCCGAGCTCATGCGCTTCCGCAATGCGATCGCGATCGGCGGCACGCATGGCAAGACGACGACCACCTCGATGGTTGCCGCTCTCCTCGAAGCCGGCAATCTCGACCCGACCGTCATCAATGGCGGCATCATCAATGCCTATGGCACCAATGCCCGCATGGGCGAGGGCGAATGGATGGTGGTCGAGGCGGACGAATCCGACGGCACGTTCCTGAAGCTTCCGGCTGATGTCGCTGTTGTTACCAATATCGACCCTGAACATCTCGACCATTACGGTACCTTCGACAATGCGCGAGCGGCTTTCCGCCAGTTCGTCGAGAATGTGCCGTTCTATGGTTTCGGTGTGATGTGCCTCGACCATCCGGAAGTGCAGGCGCTGGTCAGCAAGATCGAGGACCGCAAAGTCATCACCTATGGCGAGAACCCGCAGGCCGACGTGCGCTTCTCGAATGTGCGCCTCGATGGCACGCGCTCGATTTTCGACGTTGAGATCCGCCGTCGCCGAACGGGGCGCGTCTTCACCTTCAAGGATCTGGTGCTGCCAATGCCCGGGCGGCACAATATCTCCAATGCCTGCGCCGCAATCGCTGTCGCGAACCGGCTCGACATTTCGGAAGAGGGGATTCGCAAGGGGCTTGCCGGCTTCGGTGGCGTCAAGCGGCGCTTCACGTTGACCGGGCAGTCCAATGGCGTGCAGGTCTTCGATGACTACGGCCATCACCCGGTGGAGATCAAGGCTGTGCTCAGAGCGGCGCGCGAAGCCTGTCAGGGGCGAATCATCGCGGTGCATCAGCCTCATCGCTTTTCACGCCTCGCCAGCCTTTTCGACGACTTCGCCAACTGCTTCAACGATGCGGACACGATCTTCCTCTCGCCGGTTTACGCTGCGGGCGAAGATCCGATCGAGGGGATCGATTCGGAGGTGCTGGTGTCGCGCATAAAATCCGGCGGTCATCGCGATGCGCGCTACTTAGCCGCGCCGGATCAACTCGCCTCTCTCGTCGCGGGCATTGCACAACCGGGTGATTTCGTGGTCCTGTTGGGGGCTGGCAACATTACCCAGTGGGCTGCTGCCTTGCCGACGGAACTAGATGCAATTGCGGGAAAGTCTTGAATGAAACAGGTGGATGGGGAAAAGCTTCTGGCGTCGCTCGGCCCTGAAGTTAATGATCTCAAGGGGCGGCTGACGCCTGATGCGCCGATGGACCGGGTCACCTGGTTCCAGGCAGGCGGGCTCGCGGAGCTGATGTTCCAGCCGCATGACGTCGAGGACCTCACCAGTTTCCTGAAGCTTCTGCCGGAAGAAGTGCCGCTGACGGTCGTCGGCGTCGGATCGAACCTGCTCGTGCGTGACGGCGGGATCCCCGGTGTGGTCATCCGTCTGTCTGCCAAGGGGTTCGGTCAGGTGGAGCTTGCGGGCGAAAATCGGATTCGAGCCGGCGCGATCTGCCCGGACAAGCACATTGCCGCCATGGCGATGGACAACAATATCGGCGGATTCCACTTCTACTACGGCATTCCCGGTTCGATCGGTGGTGCGATCCGCATGAATGCGGGCGCCAATGGCGGTGACACGGCCGGCAGGTTGATCGAGGTCGAGGCCGTCGATCGCAAGGGCAATGTCCACGTCCTGTCGAATGCCGACATGGGCTACAGCTATCGCCACTCGGCAGCACCGGACGGTCTGATCTTTACCAGTGCGCTTTTCGAAGGCTATCCGGAAGAGAAGGCGAAGATCCGCGCCGACATGGACGCGGTCCGTCACCATCGTGAGACGGTGCAGCCGGTCAAGGAAAAGACCGGTGGCTCGACGTTCAAGAACCCGGAGGGGCATTCCGCCTGGGAGTTGATCGACGAGGCAGGCTGCCGCGGTCTGATGATCGGCGGGGCGCAGATGTCGTCGCTCCATTGCAATTTCATGATCAATGTCGGCCATGCGACGGGCTACGATCTCGAATACCTGGGCGAGACCGTGCGTCAGCGGGTTTTCGAGACCTCAGGCATCAAGCTCGAATGGGAAATCAAGCGCCTCGGCATCTTCATGCCCGGCCGCGAGGTGAAGCCGTTCATGGGTGTTGTCGAGGCCTGATACTGCGCCCTTTTCCTACGAAGTTTTAACGTCGCTCGATTAGGCTCCCCGGAGGTTCGGGGAGCTTCATGTTTGATCTGGTGCATGTCTGGGTAATCCGGCAGCTCACGCTTGGCGAGTTTTCCTCGCGGCAGGCGGTGCTGTGGAAGGCTATGGCCATGGCAGCTAAGATCGCAGTGTTTGCCTACGGCCTCAATGTCATCAGTCACTTCATTCTCGTCGGTCTCGGGCTGCTGCCTTATCCTCTGGGGCCGGCGCTTGTCGTCGCGACCATGCTGACGCCGCCCGTCTCCTTCATTGTCGCCGTGATCGCCTATTCGGTTGTCGGCCTTGCGATCTATGACCTTGGCGTATCGCGCCAGCGTTTCGAGACGTTGAGTCGAACCGACATGCTGTCCGGTCTGATGAACCGCCGGGCATTCCTCGACGCGTTCGAGGCCGCGCGTGGGCCGGTGGCTCTGATCCTGCTCGATATCGATCGTTTCAAGTCGGTCAATGACACTCTCGGTCACAAAGCCGGCGACGACGTTATCGTGGAAACGGCGAACTGCCTGACGAATGTGCTCGGCCCGGATGAGGCCATAGCCCGGATCGGCGGCGAGGAGTTTGCCGTGCTCTTGACCGCGCAGGGGACGGAGCAGGCGATGGAGATCGCAGAAGCGATCCGCGCATCTGTGGAAGGGATGCGTCTTGAAATCTCAGGGCGGCCCGTTTCGATTTCGGTATCTGCCGGGGTTGCCGAAGGCGTGGCCGAGCTCGGCTTCAGCGAGCTTTTTTCAGGGGCCGACCGCGCCCTTTATCTCGCCAAGGCCAGCGGTCGGAATCGAATCGTGCATGCAAAAGAGCTCCCGGGAATGCCTCTCAGCGCATCCATTCCTGACGACGGTCAAGTTGGCATCGAGCTCGGCCGATTGAGCGCATGATCCGGATCATCCGTTAACTTCTACAGTATTTTCATCGGCTTCTTGCCATAACCTCAAGTCTTTGTTTGGCTTGCAGGGCAGGCGCTTTCGCGAGCAAGTTAACGAAAGTAAACGGTTCATTAACCTTAATGTTGTTCAACTGATCTGACAAAGCCGGAGCAGTCGGTGCGATTGCCGGTCGAATTTTAGATTTTGCGAGGCGTAGATGAGTGGCAAGCATGTCGCGGTTTTGATGGGTGGATTGTCCTCCGAGCGGCCTGTGAGCTTGTCCTCTGGTGACGCCTGCGCTTCGGCTCTCGAAGGTGAGGGCTTCAAGGTCACGCGCGTCGATGTCGGTCGCGATATCGGTCGTGTCCTTGAGGATCTGAAGCCGGATGTCGCCTTCAATGCGCTGCATGGTCCCTATGGCGAAGATGGCACCATTCAGGGCGTGCTTGAATATCTCGAAATCCCCTATACCCATTCCGGCGTGCTTGCTTCGGCGCTAGCCATGGACAAGAAGCAGGCGAAGATCGTGGCCGCCCAGGCCGGTATTCCTGTCGCCGAAGCCATGGTCATCAACCGCTTCGACGTCGGCAATGCGCATCCAATGGCGCCGCCCTATGTCGTCAAGCCGGTTCGTGAGGGTTCGAGCTTCGGCGTCGTTATCGTCCGTGAGGACATGGCGCACCCGCCGCAGATCCTGACGTCGAGCGAATGGCGTTACGGCGATCTCGTGATGGTCGAACGTTATGTCGCGGGTCGGGAACTGACGTGCGGTGTGATGGATGGCAAGGTGCTCGGCGTGACCGAGATCGTGCCGCTCGGCAACAGCTTCTACGATTACGACTCCAAGTATGCGGCGGGTGGTTCGGAGCACGTGCTTCCTGCGCAAATTTCACCGAAAATTTACCAAAAAATACAATCATTAGCGCTGAAGGCACATCAGGCGCTCGGGTGTCGCGGAGTGAGTCGGTCCGACTTCCGCTACGACGATCGCTTCTCCGAGGATGGTGATCTGATTTGGCTGGAGCTCAATAACCAGCCGGGCATGACCCCCACCTCGTTGCTGCCGGAAATGGCTGCCCTTGCGGGCTACAGCTTTGGTGAATTTGTACGTTGGATGGTGGAGGACGCTTCTTGTTCTCGTTGAGCGGCAACAAATTGGTGGGTGAGTCCGGAGCTTATCCGGCTGCGCCGACTGCCTCGGGTGAGGCGAAGGTGCTGCCGCGTCCGCTGCGCCGCCTGGTGCGCTTTGTCCTTGCCTTGTGCTCGGGCCGTATCGCGCTCCCGCGCCATCTCGGGAAGGTCAGTCTTGCGACTTTCTATGGTTTGGTCAGTCTGCATGGCGTGGTCGTCGGTGGTCATGGTCCCGTTGTGGTGCAAAAGGTAACGGCATCGGCCGGGTTTGCTGTCGAAGATGTTCGCGTCTCCGGCAATCAGCATACGTCGGAGATCGATATTCTGCAGTTGCTCGGGCTTGATGGCTCGACCAGCCTGCTTGGTCTCGATATTGCTACGGCCCGCAAGGCGCTCTCCGAGCTGCCATGGGTCGAATCGGCAGAGGTTCGCAAGGTTTATCCGTCGACCGTCGAAGTGGTTCTGCGCGAGCGTCAGGCCTACGGTATCTGGCAGCATGGCAGTGACCTTTCGCTGATCGAGCGGTCCGGTTCGGTCATTGCGCCCCTTCGCGACAACAAATTCGCCTCGCTTCCGCTCTTCGTTGGGCGCGATGCCGAGACCGCAGCTGCGGCCATCGATGAGGAGTTTTCAAAGTGGCCGTCGATTGCCTCGCGGGTGAAGGCCTTTGTGCGTGTCGGCGGTCGCCGCTGGGACGTTCACATGGAGAACGGCATTGTCGTTCGTCTTCCGGAAGAAAATGTGCCGGGTGCTCTCGCTCTGCTTAACCGTTTCGACGGAGAGCAGCAGGTCCTTTCGCGTGACGTCGCGGTCGTCGATCTCCGTCTGCCGGATCGTGTCGCCATTCGCCTGACTGCCGGTGCGCAGGAGCGCCGTACGGCAGCACTCGAAGAGCGTCGCAAGGCCCTCAAGAAATTGGAGCGGAAGATATGAGCATCTTCGGTGGCTCTTCCTTTGGTTTTCCGCGCACCAAGCCGCTCTCGTCGAAGCGCGCACATGTCGTTTCGGTGCTCGACATCGGCTCGACCAAGGTGGTTTGCATCATCGCTCGCCTGACGCCGCGCCGCGAGTCGGCTGTCCTGCCGGGTCGCACGCACAATGTCGAGGTTATCGGTCTTGGTCACCAGCGCTCGCATGGCATCAAGTCGGGTGTGATCGCCGATCTGGATGCTGTAGAAAATGTCGTGCGCCTTGCCGTCGATGCTGCCGAACGCATGGCGGGCCTCACCGTCGAGAGCCTGATCGTCAACGTATCGGCCGGCCGTATCGGCTCTGATGTCTATACCGCCTCCATCGATCTCGGTGGTCAGGAAGTCGAATCCGGTGACCTGCGCAAGGTTTTGATTGCGGCCGGACAGCAGTCCCAGGGCAGTGACCGCGCCGTGCTGCATTCGCTGCCGACAGGCTTTTCTCTTGACGGAGAGCGGGGAATCCGTGATCCCCTTGGAATGTATGGCGACGTTCTCGGCGTCGACATGCATGTGGTCACGGCCGAACGTGCAGCGCTTCGCAATCTGGAGCTCTGCATCAACCGCGCCCATCTGACCGTCGAAGGTGTGGTTGCCACGCCTTATGCCAGCGGCCTTGCAGCCTTGGTCGACGACGAGGTGGAGCTCGGTTGCGCGGCGATCGACATGGGCGGTGGCATGACCACCATCTCTGTCTTCGCCGAAGGCAAGCTGATCCATACGGACGCCATCGGGATTGGTGGTCACCATGTGACGACCGATCTGGCGCGCGGGCTTTCGACCCGTATCGAGGATGCAGAACGTCTGAAGGTCGTTCACGGTTCGGCTGTCGCCAACGGCGCCGACGATCGTGAGGTCGTGTCCGTTCCGCCGATCGGCGAGGACGATCGCGATCAGCCGACGCAGGTGTCGAAGGCGCTTCTGACTCGGATCATCAGCGCGCGGATCGAGGAGACCCTCGAAATGCTGCGCGACCGGATCCAGAAGTCGGGCTTCTCGCCGGTGGTTGGCAAGCGCGTGGTTCTGACCGGTGGTGCCTGCCAGCTCACGGGTATGCCGGAAGCGGCCCGCCGCATTCTGGCCCGGAACGTGCGTATCGGTCGTCCGATGGGTGTCTCGGGTCTGCCGGCGGCAGCCAAGGGACCGGCCTTTTCGACGGCCGTCGGGCTGACGATCTATCCGCAGATGGCGGATCAGGAAACACATGCCGGGCAGGGCGGGTTGTTCTCGCCCTTCGGCAACGGAAACAGCCGCTTCGCCCGCATGGGCCAATGGCTGAAAGAGAGTTTTTGAGTTTACCCGGTCGGACACAAGGTTCGGCCAAGGGAAATCTGTTGAAATGACATGGCCGGCTTGGCGATGCGGCCGGAAAAAGAAGGAACGGGTACCATGACCATCAAGCTGCAGAAGCCAGATATTACTGAGCTGAAGCCCCGCATCACCGTCTTCGGTGTCGGTGGCGGTGGCGGCAATGCCGTCAACAACATGATCACCGCTGGTCTGCAGGGCGTCGATTTCGTCGTTGCCAACACGGATGCCCAGGCGCTGACCATGACCAAGGCCGAGCGCATCATCCAGCTCGGCGTCAATGTCACGGAAGGCCTCGGCGCCGGCTCCCAGCCGGAAGTCGGTCGCGCTGCCGCTGAAGAATGCATCGACGAGATCATCGACCATCTCAATGGTACCCACATGTGCTTCGTCACCGCTGGCATGGGCGGTGGTACCGGTACCGGTGCTGCTCCGGTCGTCGCCCAGGCTGCCCGCAACAAGGGTATCCTGACCGTTGGTGTCGTTACCAAGCCGTTCCACTTCGAAGGTGCGCGCCGCATGCGGCTTGCCGAGCAGGGCATCGAGGAACTGCAGAAGTCGGTCGACACGCTGATCGTCATCCCGAACCAGAACCTGTTCCGCATCGCCAACGATCGCACCACCTTTGCCGACGCCTTCGCGATGGCCGACCAGGTTCTGTATTCCGGCGTTGCCTGCATCACCGACCTGATGGTCAAGGAAGGCCTGATCAACCTCGACTTCGCGGACGTTCGCTCCGTGATGCGCGAAATGGGTCGCGCCATGATGGGTACCGGCGAAGCTTCGGGCGAAGGCCGTGCGATGCAGGCTGCAGAAGCTGCCATCGCAAACCCGCTGCTCGACGAAACCTCGATGAAGGGCGCCCAGGGCCTCCTGATCTCCATCACTGGCGGTCGTGATCTGACCCTCTTCGAAGTCGACGAAGCTGCGACCCGTATTCGCGAAGAAGTCGACCCGGACGCCAATATCATCTTGGGCGCCACCTTCGACGAAGCGCTCGAAGGCATCATCCGCGTGTCTGTCGTTGCCACCGGCATCGACCGTGCAGCACTTGCCTCCAAGGGCTTCGAAGCCGCTCCGCTCGCAAAGCCCGCTATGCGTCCCTCCGCGGCCGTTGCTCCGGCACCGGCCGCATATCAGCCTGCAATGACGCAGGCCCCCAAGCCGACCATGGATCCGGTCGCAGACACCATCCGTTCGGCTGAAGCCGCAATGGAACGCGAACTCGAAATCGCAACCGCCCGCCAGCCGGTGATGAGCCAGCCGCAGCCTGCTCCGCAGCAGGAATTCCGTCCGGCAAGCCGTCTGTTCGCTTCGCCGGCTCCGGAAGCTGCTCCGGCTCCGCAGATGATGCAGCCGGTCGCGCCTGCGCCAATCATGAGCCAGCCGGCTCCGGTGATGCAGCAGCCCGCACCTGTCATGCAGGCGCCGGTCGCTCCGGCACCTGTCATGGCAGAGCCGCGCATGGCAGCTGCTGAGCCCGTTCGTATGCCGAAGGTGGAAGACTTCCCGCCGGTGCTGCGTGCCGAGATCGATCATCGCGCCCAGCCGGCAGCACCCGCTGCCCAGGACGAGCGCGGACCGATGGGGCTCTTGAAGCGAATCACCAATTCGCTCGGTCGCCAGGCTGACGAAGAGCCTGTCATGGGTGACATGACCGGTTCGGCTCCGGCCGCTGCATCGCAGCAGCGTCGTCCGCTGTCGGCCGAAGCCAGCCTCTACGCTCCGCGTCGTGGCCAGCTCGACGATCACGGCCGTGCCACGCCGGCCCGTGCCACCAGCGAAGACGATCAGCTTGAAATTCCTGCCTTCCTGCGTCGCCAGACGAGCTAAGGGAAGTCGAGACTCAGCTTTGGAGACCCGGGTCGAGAGGCCCGGGTTTCTTGCGTTTCACGCTCTGTTACGAGACGTCGAATTCTTGATGATAATCAAGGGGTTGGCTTCGTTACAAAGCGAAAGAATCAGTGATTTGGCTCACGTCCCGGTCACACGTATGTATGTGATCAGAAACAGGGTCTTATGGCCCTTCGACAAGAGATTGCGACGGGAACACAAGATCCACCGCCTCGTCGCTTCATTTTAAGGCTATCGGAATGGCAATTGCTTTGCTCGGATTTCAAACCACGATCGCAGCGCCTCTCACGCTGACGGGTATCGGGGTTCATTCCGGCCGCGAGGTCTCCATCACTCTCCAGCCAGCGGAAGCAGGAACCGGTGTCGTCTTTGTGCGCCAGCATGACGACGGTTCGACTAGCGAATATCGCGCAGTGTCTGCACATGTCGGCAACACCGATCTCTGCACCGTGCTCGGCACCAATCCGGCGCGTTCCGTCGCCACGATCGAACACGTCATGGCCGCATTTTATGCGCTCGGTCTGGACAATGTCGTCGTCGAAGTCGATGGCGCCGAAATGCCGATCATGGATGGCAGTTCGGAAGTCTTCATCGATGCGATCGAACAGGTCGGTATCACCAATCTCGGCGTCAAGCGCCGTTACATCCGCGTCACCAAGCCGGTTCGCATCGAGGCCGGTGGTTCCTGGTCCGAGTTCCGCCCCTATGACGGCACGCGCTTCGAGGTCGAAATCGATTTCGACAGCAAGCTGATCGGCCGGCAGAAGTGGGAAGGCGACCTGACGGCTGAAACCTTCAAGACCGAATTGTCGCGCGCACGCACCTTTGGCTTCATGCGCGATGTCGAGCGCCTCTGGGCTGCTGGCTTTGCTCTTGGCTCTTCGCTTGAAAATTCCGTCGTCATCTCGGACGACGATACCGTGATCAATGTCGAAGGCTTGCGTTACGAAAAGGACGAGTTCGTCCGTCACAAGACGCTCGACGCCGTCGGCGATCTGGCGCTCGCCGGTGCGCAGTTCATCGGTTGCTACCGCTCCTATCGCGGCGGTCACAAGATGAATGCGAATGCGCTGAAGGCGCTGCTCAGCGACCCGACCGCCTATGAGGTCGTCGAAGCACCGAGCCGCAGCCATCAGGTCCGCGCCCGGGAATTCGTTCCGGTTCAGGTTTCGGAATTTGCGCCCTGGTCGGCGTAAGTACAAGACAGATCAGGCAAAGTTCAGCGCCGGCTTCTTCAAGAAGGCCGGCGTTTTGCTGAGCAGAAAAGGATAAGGGCAGAATGGCACTTTCTGGGTGCCCTGCCACAAAAATGCGTTAAAGTCGCATCACTGCGTTGCCCTAGTGCCGCTTTTGTGGCTAGAAACGCCAGTTGAAGGCGACGGTTTTCAAGCGGCGCTGCAATCGGGATCTTTCGAATGAATCAAGTGGGATCGGTCGTTGTGAAGAATGCCGTGCGTATTGCGGGCCTGAGCGTCATGTTGTCTTTCGGTGCCGTGCTCGCGGGCTGCCAGAGCGACCCGGATATCGACATCAGCAAGCTCGCCGCCGAGACCGAGCCGCCGGAAGTGCTCTATAATCAGGGCCTTGCCAACATCAAGGCCGGCAATATGGCCGAGGCGTCCCGCAAGTTCGACGCGGTCGATGCGCAGAACCCGTTCTCGGAGTGGTCGCGCAAGGCGCTCGTGATGAGCACCTTCACGAAGTATCGCCTCGGCCGCTATGCCGACGCGATCGCGACCGGCAACCGCTATATGAACCTGTATCCGAAGTCCGAGGATGCCGCTTACGCGCAGTATCTCGTCGGTCTGGCATACTGGAAGCAGATTTCAAACGTCACGCAGGACCAGCGCAACTCGGTCAAGACGATCGAAGCGATGGAGCGCGTCGTCAACGACTTCCCCGATTCGGAGTATGTCGATGACGCACAGGCGAAGATCCGCTTCGCGCGTGACCAGCTCGCCGGCAAGGAAATGCAGGTCGGACGCTACTATCTGGAGCGTAAGGAGTACCTCGCAGCCGTCTCGCGCTTCCGCGTCGTTGTCGAGCAGTATCCGAACACCAACCAGATCGAAGAGGCTCTGGCGCGTCTGGTCGAGTCCTACTACGCGATGGGCGTCGTCTCGGAGGCCCAGGCTGCAGCGGCTGTGCTCGGTCACAACTATCCCGACAGCCAGTGGTATGCCGACAGCTATGCGCTGCTGCAGAGAGGCGGTCTTGAACCGCGTGAGAATTCCGGTTCGTGGATCACCCGCGCCGGTCGCAGGCTGCTGATCGGGACCTGACGGTCTTAAGTCACGAAGTGAGAAACTGAGCCTATGCTGGTCCAGCTGTCGATCCGCGATATCGTTCTGATCGAGCGGCTGGATCTTGCCTTCGAGACCGGCCTATCCGTGCTGACCGGCGAAACCGGGGCCGGCAAATCCATCCTTCTCGACAGCCTGTCGCTGGCCCTTGGTGGCCGGGGCGATGGCTCGCTGGTCCGCCATGGCGAGGACAAGGGGCAGGTCACGGCCGTGTTCGATGTCGGCGGCAGCCATCCGGCCCGTACGCTTTTGAAGGGCAATGGCGTTGACGATGACGGCGATCTGATCTTCCGTCGCGTGCAATCCGCCGATGGCCGCACCCGGGCCTATATCAATGATCAGCCCGTCAGCGTGCAGCTGATGCGCCAGGTTGGCCAGTTGCTGGTCGAGATCCATGGCCAGCACGACGATCGTGCGCTGATCGATACCAATGCCCACCGCATGCTGCTCGACGCCTTTGCCGGGCTGACCGACGAAGCGCTGGATCTCGGGGAAAGCTATCGCCGCTGGCGGGAGGCCGAGCGGGCCTACAAGACCCACAAGGCGAAGGTCGAGGCGGCCGCACGCGAAGCCGATTATCTGCGGGCCTCCGTCGAGGAGTTGGAGGGCCTTTCACCGCTTGATGGTGAGGAGGATGAGCTCGCCGAGCGACGTTCCGCCATGCAAAAATCCGAACGCATCGCCGGTGACATCGCTGAAGCTTCAGAATTCCTCAATGGCAATGCGTCGCCAGTGCCGCATATTGCATCCCTGATGCGCCGACTGGAACGCAAGAGCCATGAGGCTCCCGGACTGCTGGAAGAGACCGTACAGCTGCTTGGCACGGCTCTCGACACCCTGTCTGCCGCGCAGATGGAGGTGGAAGCTGCCTTGCGCCGCACCGAGTTCGATCCGCGCGAGCTAGAGCGGGTCGAGGAGCGACTGTTTGCGCTTCGTGCGGCAGGCCGGAAATACTCGGTCCCCGTCGCAGATCTCCCGGCGCTTGCCGAAAAGATGGTGGCCGATCTTGCCGATCTCGATGCCGGCGAAGAGCGGCTTGGACAGCTGGAGGCAGCCGTCGTCGAGACCCGGGCGCATTACGACCACCTAGCGCTGCAGCTGTCCGGCAAACGGCAGAACGCCGCCCAGGCGCTCGCCGATGCCGTCATGCAGGAACTGCCGGCCTTGAAGCTGGAGCGGGCGCGTTTCATGGTCGAGGTTTCAGCGGACGCCGAGAATGCGACCGTCGATGGCATCGACACGGTCGAATTCCACGTTCAGACCAATCCCGGCACGCGACCTGGCCCGATCATGAAGGTGGCTTCGGGTGGCGAGTTGTCCCGCTTCCTGCTGGCACTCAAGGTGGCGCTTGCGGATCGAGGGTCCGCGCCCACGCTCGTGTTCGACGAGATCGACACGGGTGTCGGCGGTGCGGTGGCCGATGCCATCGGTCAGCGGCTGAAGCGCCTCTCGGCCAAGGTTCAGGTGCTGTCCGTCACTCACGCGCCGCAGGTTGCAGCTCGCGCGTCGGCGCATTTCCTCATCTCCAAGGGACCGACGGGTGATGTGGGGGACAAGATCGCGACCCGGGTTGCCATCATGGAGCCGGAGCATCGCAAGGAAGAGATCGCGCGCATGCTTGCGGGCGCTTCCGTCACCGATGAGGCGCGTGCGGCAGCCGCCAAACTGCTTGCCGCCGGCGAGTGAGCCACATCCATCCGGCCGTGGTTGCCTTCCACCCTGAAACCTGTTTCCTTGCCGCATCATGATGGACCTGATCCAGACCTACTGGGCCGAGACCCTTGCCGTTCTGTCCGTCGTTTTCGGCACGGTGGCGGCCACCCATGCCGCGATGACGAAACGCGAGGTGCGCTCGGCGCTGGGCTGGGTCGGCATCATCATCCTGTCGCCGCTGGTGGGAGCCATGATCTACGCGGTCGCTGGGATCAACCGCATCCGTCGCGCAACGCTGATTTCGCGACGCGCGCTTGAGCTCGACGAGATCTGGCGCAGTCTCTCGCTCTACAGCATCGACCGCGAAACCGTGGCTGCCCAGTTCGGCGACCGATTCGGACCGATGAAACTGCTCGGCGACAGGGTAACTCGGCATCCTCTGTCGTCGGGTAACCGGATCGAAATGCTCTCTTCCGGTGAGGAGACCTTCGATGCCATGTGCCAGGCAATCGATGCCGCGCAACACAGCATCATCCTCGAAACCTATATCTTCGATCGCGATGTGGTCGGCCGGCGCGTGGCCGACTGCCTGATCGCCGCGCATCAGCGGGGTGTCGCCGTCCGGGTGATCGTCGACGCCGTCGGGGCCCGCTACAGCGTCCCCAGCATTATCGGCTATCTCGAAGAGGGGGGCGTCCCGGTCGCCGTCTTCAACGGGCAGGTCATCATGGGGCTGCGGCTGCCTTACGCCAATCTGCGCACGCACCGGAAAATCCTGGTGACGGACGGGACCACCGCTTTTGTCGGCGGCATGAATATCCGTGCGGGCTTTACCGGGCCGGATGGCGCGCGCGACACCCATTTTCGTGCCACCGGACCTGTTGTCGCCGATATCTTGGCGGTTGCCGCCGAGGACTGGCACTTCGAGACCGGCGAGGTGCTGCTCGGGCCGGAATGGGGCGTCCGGCTCGATGACGCCGTGGCTGGGGCAGGGACGGCTGTGCGTGCGGTGGTATCCGGGCCGGACACCCGTATCGAGACGAATCACCGGCTCTTGCTCGGCGCGTTTTCCGTGGCCGAACGGTCGATCCGCATCGTCTCACCCTACTTTCTGCCCGATACGACCTTCATTGCGGCGCTGAACACCGCTGCGCGTCGGGGCGTTCAGGTGGACGTGATCGTGCCGTCGCAGAACAATCTGGCGATCGTTGCGCGTGCAATGATGGGGCAGTTCGACCAGATCCTGCGGGAAGGCTGCCGCGTGCATCTGTCGACAGGTGCCTTCGATCATTCGAAGCTCATGGTCATCGACCGGCAATGGTGCTTCATCGGCTCGTCCAATCTCGATTCGCGCTCGCTTCGATTGAATTTCGAGATCGATCTCGAAGTCTATGACCGCGGTCTTGCCGCGCAGATCGAAGACCGGATCGACCGCAGTCTGTCCAGCGCGAGACAGGTCACGCTCGATACACTCAGGGCACGATCTCTGCCCAATCGGATGATTGATCGCTTGTTCTGGCTCGGATCGCCCTATCTTTAATCGGGGCGGGCGTTTTCAGCGCGGCCTCAACCGCAACCGGCCACCGGCCCAACCGACGACGGATGCTACAGGTGTGATGAAGAAGACCAAACCTAGCCTCGCCCGCACGATGGTGACCTCCATCCGAAATCGCAGATGGCGTCCGGCCGAGGGGATGGTCAAGACACAGGTCGACGGTGCGCTGACGGTCGCCTCCTACAATGTGCACAAATGCGTCGGCACGGACGGCAAGTTCGATCCCGAACGGATCATCGACGTTATCCGGGAAATCGGCCCCGACGTGATCGCGCTGCAGGAGGCGGACCAGCGTTTCGGCGAGCGCTCCGGGCTTCTCGATCTCAACCGGCTGCGGTTGGAGACTGGCCTTTTGCCGGTACCGGTTTTAACCGGGCCGAAGTCGCATGGATGGCGGGGCAATGTCCTGCTGTTTCGCGAAGGGATTGTGCGGGACGTGCATCAGGTGGCACTGCCCGGGCTCGAGCCGCGGGGCGCTCTGGTGGCCGAAATCGACATTGAAGGCCGGGCAGGTCTTCGGGTCATTGCCGCGCATCTCGGCTTGTTGCGCTGGGCGCGCCGCCAGCAGGCGGATGTCATTCTCGATCTCTTGCAGAACCGCGCCGAGCGGGCCACGCTCTTGATGGGGGATTTCAACGAGTGGCGGCTGGGCCCCGGCTCCGCGCTCACACGGCTGGAGCCGGTTTTCGGACCTCTGCCGCCACCTGTCCCGAGTTTTCCGGCTCGTATGCCTGTTCTTTCTCTCGACCGGATCATGGCGAACCGGTCCGGTCTGATCGCCGATCTGACGGCGCATGATACGCCGCTTGCACGCCTTGCTTCCGATCATCTGCCGCTGACGGCAAGGCTTGATCTCAGCAAGGTGGAGGAGTGAGCGCACGCTCTTTTCATTCGCCGATTTTCCGCTAAACCCGACTGACGAAATGCGGAGGTTGCCATGGCTGTTGAGACCATTCCTGTCGAGACCTTGACCGAGGACCAGGCGAAGGCCGAACTGCAGCGGCTGGCAACCGAAATCGCCCATCACGACGCGCTTTACCACGGCAAGGACAAGCCGGAGATCTCGGACGCGGATTATGATGCGCTGAAGCTGCGCAATGATGCGATCGAAGCGCAGTTTCCGGAGCTGGTGCGCACCGACAGTCCCTCCCAGCGCGTCGGCGCGGCCCCAGCCGGTATCTTCGCGCAGGTCGTTCACGCCCGCCCGATGCTGTCGCTCGACAACACCTTTTCGGATGAGGACGTCCAGGACTTCGTATCCTCGGTCTATCGCTTCCTTGGCCAGCTGCCGGACGATTCCATCGCCTTCACGGCCGAGCCCAAGATCGACGGACTGTCGATGTCGCTGCGTTACGAAAACCGCAGGCTGGTCACGGCCGCGACCCGCGGCGACGGTACGACGGGTGAGAATGTCACGGCGAACATCCGCACGATCAAGGAAATCCCAACCGAGCTTCCGGCCGATGCCCCTGACGTGGTCGAGGTGCGCGGCGAAGTCTATATGGCGAAGTCCGACTTCCTGGCGCTCAACGCGCAGATGGAGGCTGAGGGCAAGCAGACCTACGTCAATCCGCGCAACACGGCTTCCGGCTCGCTGCGCCAGCTCGATCCGAAGGTGACGGCGAACCGCAAGCTGCGCTTTTTTGCCTATGCCTGGGGCGAGATGAGCCAGATGCCGGCGGAAACGCAATGGGAGATGGTGCAGGTTTTCGGCCGCTGGGGCTTCCCGATCAACCCGCTCACCCAACGTCTGACCTCGGTTTCGGCGATCCTCGACCATTACCATGAGATCGGGCTGCAGCGGCCTGATCTCGACTATGACATCGACGGTGTCGTCTACAAGGTCGACCGGCTCGATCTTCAGGCACGCCTCGGTTTCCGGTCCCGGTCGCCGCGCTGGGCGACGGCGCACAAGTTCCCGGCCGAGCAGGCTTTCACCACGGTTGAAGCCATCGACATCCAGGTCGGCCGCACGGGGGCGCTGACGCCGGTTGCGCGTCTCACGCCGATCACCGTCGGCGGCGTGGTCGTCACCAATGCGACGCTGCACAACGAGGACTACATCAGGGGCATCGGCAATTCCGGCGACCGCATCCGGCCTGACGACCACGATATCCGCATCGGTGACACGGTGATCGTCCAGCGCGCTGGCGACGTCATCCCGCAGGTGCTCGACGTGGTCCTGGAGAAGCGGCCAGAGGACTCGGCGCCGTATGTTTTCCCGAAGACCTGCCCGGTTTGTGGCAGCCATGCGGTGCGGGAGAAGAACGAAAAGACGGGCAAGCTCGATTCGGTTACGCGCTGCACCGGCGGTTTCGTCTGCCGGGCCCAGGCCGTGGAACACATCAAGCATTTTGTGTCACGCAATGCCTTCGACATCGAAGGGCTCGGGACCAAGCAGGTCGACTTCTTCTTCGAGAGCGACGATCCGGCGCTGATGATCCGCACCGCGCCCGACATCTTCACGCTGAAGGCGCGGCAGGACCAATCGCTGACCAAGCTCGAGAATATCGAAGGCTTTGGTCGTATCAGTGTGCGCAAGCTGTTCGAGGCGATCGATGCGCGGCGCGAGATCGCGCTCCACCGTTTGATCTTTGCGCTTGGCATCCGCCATGTCGGCGAGACGACGGCCAAGCTCCTGGCGCGGTCCTACGGCAGCTATGCGGCCTTTGCGGAAGCCATGCAGGCGGCAGCGCCAAAGTTCGGCGATGCGTGGAGCGAATTGAACAGCATTGAGGGGATCGGCGAGGTCGTCGCAGCCTCGATCGTCGAATTTTTCAAGGAGCCGCGCAATCTCGAAGTCGTCCAACGCCTGTTGAGCGAAGTGACGCCACTGGACGCAGAGGCGCCGGTCGCAAGCAACAGTCCTGTGGCTGGCAAGACCGTCGTCTTCACCGGATCGCTGGAGCGCTTCACGCGGGACGAGGCCAAGGCACGGGCCGAAGGGCTCGGGGCAAAGGTCGCGGGCTCCGTATCGAAAAAGACAGACTATGTGGTGGCGGGTCCGGGTGCCGGCTCCAAGCTCGACAAGGCACGTGAACTCGGCGTCCAGGTGATGACCGAAGACGAATGGCTGACGCTGATCGGGGGCTGAGGTCAGGCTGCGGTAATTGCTGTTTCCGCAAGGTCGAGGCGAACGGGTTCCGGCTGATGGGGCGTGCGCGGCAGGTCGCGTTCGAGCACGATCCTGTTGCGGCCGGACGACTTCGCGAGATAAAGCGCCTGATCGGCTGCGGCGTAGACGGCCGTGAAATCGCGAAGCGGCGTGATGTCGGCCAAGCCGCCGGATATGGTAACGGCGATCGACTGGTGGACGGACTCGACCAGACGGTTGGCAATGGTTCGCCGTAGCTTTTCCGCCATCGCGATGACATCGGCAAACTCGGCATCCCGAAAGAGGATGGCGAACTCTTCTCCGCCGATCCGCGCGACGAGATGGGCGGGTCCGGTGATCTCGCAGAGCGTTCTCGCCACCGAGACAATCACGTCGTCCCCGGCCAGATGGCCATAGCGATCATTGATCTGCTTGAAACGGTCGATGTCCAGGATCAGCAAATGCCCGCGCTCAACCTGAGAGAGATCGTCGATGAAGGCGCGGCGGTTGAGCAGGCCCGACAGCATGTCGGTGCGGCTCAACTGGCGGAATTCGAGCCTGGTTCTGGCGAGGTGGATGACCGCATAACCCATGTAGAGCGAGCAGAGCATCGTCAGGACGAAGGATACAATCATGGCGATGCCGCAGCCGATTGCTAGATCGCGCAACAACGGGTTGAGCAAGACATCGAAGGTATGCAGGACAAGCAAGATGCCTGCGACCATGAAGCAGGCGATGATCGAATTACGGATCGACAGTCTGGTCGCAAAGCGGATCACCGCATCCCAGTTGTCGAATTCTGTGAGCCCAATATCGCGGATGACCCACGCTTCAATCCGTTGCTTCAACATAGATTTTGACCACACAGAAAGACTTGAAACGAAAATCGATCAGTCGACGCGAGAGCTTATCTGTCGCCGTCTGCTGTCATGAAATATGGTTGCTCGCAAACATTGCGACCGCTTTACGTCAAGGTGCCGAATGCAACCCTAGCCGTAAAGAGTTCATTTTCATTTCTACTAGTATTAATCCCCTAAAAATTAAGGTTCGATGAATCCAAAACCCTGGATTGCATATGTACGCGTGCCGATCCGAGACGTTCACGGCTCAGTGAAGCCGGATGGGACAACCTGCAGCTGATGGAGAGACGGATTGTTGACGAAGAGCAGGCCGCCCCGGGACGTCGAGCCGGCAGCGATGTAGTCGAAGGTCATTCCGGCCTCCTCGATCGCCGTGGCGCCGTCGAGAAGGGATCCCTTTATCTCGACCGCTGCAGCGGCCTGATCGCCTGAATTACGCACTTCGATCATGACGCGCCAGCCCGAGGGCAGGGGATCGATGGTGAGGATCTGGGCGGCAAGCTCCGGTGGGCGGTCTGCGTTCGTCATTGCTTCGAATGCCATCCAGCCGATCATCGCCACGACGATTGTGGTTGATGCAAGTCCGGTGAGCCACTCGACCCAGTGTGGTCGGATCGGATCGGCAGATTTGCTGACATCATGACGGGTCATGGCGGGCCTCCTCAAAGGATAAGTCTGGCGGCAGCCGCGCCGATCGCTGCGGGGAAGCCGAGGACGACCAGCGTCAAAACGGCCTCGGTGGTGCCGAGGTCATCCAGTCGGCCGAAGGTCCAGAGGCTGTAGAGGCTGACGGCGAGGGCGACGACATAGCCGGGTATCGTGAAGCGCACAAAGGCGTGCCAGACCGGCGTGTCCTCCTGAAGACTATGGCTGCCTTTGAAGGCGAGCGCATAGACGAAACCATGCATCAGCATCATCGACAGTGCGATGAGGGCAAGCGCATGCCAGATGGTCATCTTGTAGGCGAGAAGGATCATTTCCTCTGTTGGCGCCAGATTGAGCGACAGGAAAAGTGCGCCAACGGCCATCATGAAAAGTTCGGTGAGATATCCCGTACTGACTTCCTGGCTCGGATCGCTGTCGTCTTCATCGTCCTCCTCGTCCTGCATGCTGAGCTGGCTTCGGCCGAGCAATGCGCCGATGCTCGCCGGCACCGCCTGCAGCGCCACCATGCCGACCCATTCGCGTGGCGCCATGCCGAACTTGATCACCCCGAGCAGCACGAGGATCAACGCACTGGCCACCACGCCCATGCCATAGGCGACGATCGCGTCTCGGGCCGACTCGCGCCAGGTGGCGGTCCGTTCGAAACCGATGCGGTGGGAGAGCCCGATGAGGAGAGGAAGATTGAGAACGAGCAGCAGCAGAAGCCGCTCTCGGTCCATGTAGAAGCCCAAGAACCACATCTCCATCGTCATCAGCATGGGGATGGAGAAGAGCAGGGCTCCGGCAAGCCCGCGTGCAAGGCCGACGAGAAACCGGCTTACCCGTGCCGATTCGTGAGTTTCATTCGCGACTTCTGCCATTGTTCCACCGTCCCTTGCCGCGCAGGGAATGCGCAAATGGGGGTGGTTGTTCCGTCTGGCAGGAGGTTGACCGGCTGCCGTAAGGCAACCGGCTCATGTCTTGAAGGAGGGCTGCTGCGCCTCCCTGCGACCAGGGGCTGCTCAGCCCTTCGGCTTGAAGGTCTTCTTCTTTGGACCTGCCGATGGGCCACGGTCGTCGAACTTGCCCTTGGGCTTTCCAGCGCCGGCAAAGGCGGGCTTGTCGCCCTTCGGCTTGCCGGCCCAGTCGGGCTTGGCAGGCTTGTCCCAGGAATTCGAGGCACCCTTCGGCTTCTTCTTGAAACCCGGCTTGTCGTCGCTCCAGTCGGTGCGCTTCGGCTTGGGCGCGTCGCCCCAGACTTCCGAATCCGTCACCGCCATGGCGTCGCGCGGCGGCCGGGCAGGGCCGTCGTCCTTGCGGGCATAGGGTTTCTTGTCCCCGAACGGCTTCTTTTCACCATAGGGTGCCTTGTCGCCATAGGCTTTCTTTTCGCCGTAAGGCTTCTTGTCGGCATACGGCTTCTTGTCGCCAAAGGGCTTGCGATCGCCATCTTCGCGCGGCGGCCGGGCTGCGCGTTCCTTCGGCGCGGCATTAAAGTCCGGCATGCCGGGGAGCTGCGCCATGGTGATGCCGCGCTCGAGCGCCTTGTTCGGACCAAGTGCGCTGAGGAACGTGTCGAGCGCGCTTTCGGCGATCTCGACGAAGGTTTCCTCCGGCTGCATCTTGATTGCGCCGATCTCGTTCTTGGTGATGTTGCCGTTGCGGCAGAGCATCGGGATCAACCAGCGTGGCTCGGCATGCTGGCGACGGCCGACGGATACGGAGAACCAGACGCTGGCGCCAAAATCGCCACGCGGCTTGGTCGCCGAGTTCGCCGGGTTGGCATAGTCCGGCTCCTTGCGAGCCTTTCCGGCTTCGAGGCTGACCGGGATCAGATCTTCCGGTGCTGAACGCTTGCCGCGCTGCAGACGCAGGAAGGCCGCAGCCACCTGTTCGGCGCCGTGGGTCGCGATCAGCGATGCGATCATCGGCGCTTCGTCTTCGGTGATCACTTCCGTCAGCATGGGATCGCCCATCAGGCGTTCATCGTCGCGGGCCTGGACTTCGTCGGCGGAGGGCGGGAGCGCCCAGGTCGGGCGAACATTGGCGCCGCCCAGCAGGCGCTCGGCCTTGCGACGGGCACTGTTCGGCACGATTAGTGCCGAGACGCCCTTGTTGCCGGCGCGGCCTGTGCGGCCGGAGCGATGCAGCAGGGTTTCGGAATTGGTCGGCAGGTCGGCATGAATGACGAGTTCCAGACCGGGGAGGTCGATGCCGCGGGCCGCGACGTCGGTCGCGATGCAGACGCGCGCACGGCCATCGCGCATGGCCTGCAGCGCATGGGTGCGTTCGTTCTGCGAAAGCTCGCCGGACAGCGCCACGACCGAGAAGCCACGATTGTGCAGGCGTGCCGTCAGATGGTTCACGGCAGCGCGAGTGGAGCAGAAGACAATGGCGTTGCGGGCTTCATAGAAGCGCAGCACATTGATGATGGCATTCTCGCGATCGGGATTGGCGACCATCAGCGCGCGATATTCGATGTCGACGTGCTGCTTCTGTTCGGATACGGCCTCGATGCGGCGCGCATCCCGCTGGTAGCTCTTGGCGAGATCGGCGATCGAGCGTGGTACGGTCGCCGAGAACATCAGAGTGCGGCGATCGTCGGGCGATTCTTCCAGAATGAATTCGAGGTCTTCGCGGAAGCCGAGATCAAGCATCTCGTCGGCCTCGTCGAGCACGACGACACGCATTTGGGACAGATCGAGCGCGCGGCGGGTAATGTGGTCGCGCAGGCGTCCCGGTGTGCCGACGATGATATGGGCACCGCGCTCAAGCGCCCGGCGCTCATTGCGGATGTCCATGCCGCCGACGCAGGAGCCGATAATGGCGCCGGTCTCGGCATAGAGCCATTCCAGCTCACGCATGACCTGCATGGCCAGTTCACGGGTCGGCGCGATCGCAAGGGCGAGTGGCGCACCGGCGCGCTCGAAACGACCACCTTCCGGCAGCAGCGTCGGGGCCATGGCGAGACCGAAGGCAACCGTCTTGCCAGAGCCCGTCTGGGCGGAGACGAGCGCATCGCGACCTTCCAGTTCGGGGTCGATCATGGCCTGCTGCACGGGTGTCAGGGTGTCGTAGCCGCGCTTGCGCAAGGCCTCAGCGATCGCCGGAACGATGGCGTCGAAATCAGTCATGAAGTGGTCTTTCGAAAGTGATGGATGATGCGGGCCAAAGCGCCGCGCCCGCCGATTGCGGGTATGTTGGGGCTGTTCCTACTCGTCTCGACCCGGAAAGTCGAGAGGCAGGGAACGAAAACGCTGCGCTATGGTGAACCATGGGGCCTCGCATCATCCAGAAAAGTCACGCGCTGAGCCGCGCCATGGCCAAAGCTTCGACATAGGTTCCGCCCCGAAAGGCATAGTCCGCCATCCGCCCCTCCACGGTGAAGCCGAAGCTTTCATAGAGGGCAATGGCTGCATGATTGTCCGCGTAAACGGTCAATTCAAGGCGTCGCAGGTTGAGCCAGTCATCCGCGATCCCGATCGCTTCGCCGAGGAGCGCGCGTCCGATCCCACGGCGGGTATAGTTGTCATGGACGCCCATGCCGAGCGTGGCGACATGGGCACGCCTGCCTTTGGCGGGCAACAAGGCGATATCGCCGACCACCATTCCGTCGAGCACGGCCACGAGGCTTCGGACATCGGCGGGCTGCTGTTCTATCCCGCGCCTGATTTCCTCGACGCTGTGATAGGGGAGGCGCATGGTGCCCCAGCGGTAGCCAGGCAGGTTGTGCAGGTCGGCGATTGCTGCAGCGTCTGTCAGGGATCGCGCACGGATCGTCAGGCCTTTGGGCCAGGCTCGATCGTGTCGCGAGGGGTGAGGGTGTGACTGCGTCATGCTTGCTCTCCATGTGATCGGCGGGAGAGCGAACCGGACGCCTGCTCAACCGCAGGGCGTTCGGGATAAATCGGTGCTACAGACGCGACCTGACCCGGACACCCTTGTTAAGGGTGGTCGCATGTAGGGTCATGGCGGTGGTCGAGTGAACTGCAGGCATGGGCTCATGATGGAGAGGGTGCAGGCGTCGGTCAAGTCCGACGCCTGCACCCTTGTCCGAATCCGCTGCAGCTTTTAAGGCTTTGACATGTCCATCTCTCCATTTTCCGGCAAGACGATTGCCATCGACTTCGAGACCGCGACCGAGGCGCGCGCGAGTGCCTGCTCCATCGGCCTCGCCTTCATCGAGAACGGCCGTGTCGTGCGTGTCGAGGAGCGCCTGATCCGGCCACCGGAGAACCGCTACTCGCCGTTCAACATCGCCATTCACGGCATCCGGCCCGAGCACACTGCCCATGCCCCGGAGTTTGCCGACGTCATGCTCGAATTCGCCGCCGATTTCGAGGGGGCGCGGATGATCGCGCACAATGCCTCCTTCGATTTTTCGGTGCTCAGGGCCTGCCTCGATTTTTCGGGACTGGAGTATCCGGAGCTGTCCTACCTGTGCAGCGTGAAGCTCGCGCAACGTCACTGGCCGGATCTCGGATCGCATCGGCTGAACGTGCTGGCCGCGCATCTCGGCTTCAGCTTCCAGCACCACAATGCCGCCGAAGATGCGCGCATTTGCGCCGAAGCCTGCCTTGCCATGGCTCTTGAGGCCGAGGTCGAAGACCTCTTTGATCTCGCCCTGAAGCTCGGGCTCAATCCGGGCCGACTGCACCGGCAGGGCTATGATGCCTGCTCCTTTGCCCGCAAGCCGAAGAAGAAGGCGCTCGCCTTGCAAGCGTGACCGGGCATCCTATCTTCAGGGATATCACGAAGGAGTGAACTCGATGTCGATCCGCAAAGCCACTGCTGCTGCCGTCATTCTCGCCTCGACGGCGACCCCTGCATCGTCCGAAGTCGTCGGCAAGGTCGGCGTGGACTGGGTCGGCAATGACATCGTGATCGAAGCGATGACCGATCCGGAAGTGAAGGGCATTACCTGCCACGTCACCTATTTCGATCGCTCGATCATTGATCGCCTGTCCAAAGGCAACTGGTTCGAGGATCCCTCCAACAACTCGATTGCCTGCCGCCAGACAGGACCGATCGAAATCGGCGACATCGATCTATCGGACGATGGCGAAGAGGTCTTCCGGGAAGGGCTGTCGATCATCTGGAAGTCGCTCGTCGTCAATCGCATCTACGACAAGAAGAACGATACTCTGATCTATCTCGCCCATTCACGACAGGTTGTCGAAGGGTCGGCCAAGATGGCGATCTCGACGGTGCCGCTGTTCAACCAGACGGTCGTCTGGACTTCTGGCAAGCCGAACTGACAGACCAGTTTTGGGGGCAACTCGGATTGGTGTGCCGGGTGTGACATCTGTCACTTCAACGGGGCAATGCCCTGGTTCATGCATTTTGAACCGGCACCGCGTCACCCCCAATTTCGCAGCCGGGCGGAGAGCATCCTGTTCAACTCTCCACGCAAAGACGCCCTGGAGCCTTGCGGATCCAGGGCGTTTTCATGCGGTGACCGATGTCTTACTTGACGTAGACGATCTTGCCGCCGTTGGCAGCTTCCTCAACGTGGAAGACGTTGGTGGCCTGAACGCTCTCGGCCTCAAGAGCCTGGGCAACCGCCGGGTCAGACGAAATCAGCGCCTGAGCTTCGGTCATCGACTCCGAGCTGTTGGCCAGCTGCGAGAGGCGGGTGTGTTCAGAGCGGTTCTGGTCGTTGTCCAGGCTGTCGAGGCGAACGATGTTGACGCCCTCAGTGGCCATGGTCGTGGAATTGGTCATGGTCGTGGTGTCGACCATCGGTTCAGCGGTCTGGGCAAGGGCAACGCCCGAAACGGAGGCAATCGACATGGCACCGGCGAGCGCAAGCTTTACTGCAGAATTCATGGTCTTTCTCCTTGGTTTCTTTTCGAATTTTCTGCTTCTTGGGAAGCTGACAGGAGAACGCAGGACCATGGAGAGGGTTCCGGCAAGCGTTAAAATTAATTATATAAAATAACGAATATTCATCATAATTTCTTAAAACAAAAATACACGCCACCGGTGAGGCCGATCGCGTTCATAAGGAAGCTGGAGAAAAAATGCCCCGCGGATACGGAGCATTTTCCTGGGAAGGTAAGTCGGCTCAAGCTGCCTGAGCAAGCTCGTCGGCAATGACGGTGTCGAGGTTCAGGAAGCAGACCATCGACTTCTCGAGTGCGACGATGCCGCGGCAGAAGGCGCGCTGGGTTTCCGGGATGATCTCCGGTGCCGGCTGCAGGTCTTCACTCTTGATCGTCATCATGTCCGAGACCTGTTCGACCAGGAGACCGACCAGCTTGCCGGCGATGTCGGTGACGATGATCGCTGCGCGTTCCGACGGTTCGGTCATCTTCATGCCGAGACGGCAGGCCATGTCGATGACCGGGATGACGGCGCCGCGCAGGTTGATGAGGCCGAGAACGTAAGGGGGGGTATGCGGCATCGGGGTGACCGGTGCCCAGCCGCGGATTTCGCGGATGGCCATGATGTCGATGCAAAATTCCTGGTCGCCGAGATGGAAGGATACGATTTCCAGATAGGCGCCCGACTGTTTGATGGCATTACTCATGTTCAGAACTCTTCCCAGTGTTCCTGTGCTGCGGCAGCAGAGGCTGTTGCCGTGGCGGTACGGTTGAACGATCCCGCAACCTTGTTCATCAGCGCCCGTGCGGGAGACGGTCTCTGAGGGGAGGCAGCGCGCGCAGCCTCCTGATATTGGTCATGAGCAGCCTCGCCCAAGTTCACCTTGAACTGTCCAACAAGCCGCGAAAGGTTTTCCGCGTCACTTGCCAGCGTGTGGCTCGCCGCATTGGTCTGCTCCACCATCGCGGCATTCTGTTGCGTGACCTGGTCCATCTGGCTGACGGCCGAATTGATCTCGCTCAGTCCAACTGATTGTTCTCTCGCGCTGGTAACGATTGCCTTAACGTGCTCGTTAATTCGTAAAACATCTTCGCCAATCCGGTGGAGGGCCCGTCCGGTCGCCGTCACCAACTCCACCCCGGAGCGCACTTCGTCGTTGGAACGGGTGACCAGGGTCTTGATGTCACGTGCCGCATCGGCCGCGCGTCCGGCGAGGGCGCGGACTTCCTGCGCCACAACGGCGAAACCCTTGCCTGCTTCGCCGGCACGGGCTGCCTCGACGCCGGCGTTGAGAGCGAGAAGGTTGGTCTGGAAAGCGATTTCATCAATGACGTTGATGATCTTGCCGATTTCGTCGGTGGCATCCTCGATGCGGTTCATCGCGGACATGGCGTCGTTGACCACCGCGCCGGATTTCTCGGCATAGTCCTTGGCATTGTCGACCATGTGGCTGGCTTCTTCGGCCCAGTCGGTGGCCGTCTTGACGGTCTCGGTGATCTCTGAAAGGGCGGCCGAGGTTTCCTCGAGCGATGCAGCCTGCTGCTCCGTGCGGCGCGCAAGATCGTCGGCGGCGCTCTTCATCTGCTGGCTGTTGGCGCGGATTGAGCTGCTGTTGGTCGCGATTTCGGTCATGACCCGCTTGAGGTTCGATGCCACTTCGTTGAAATCGATCCTGAGCCGCTCGAGATCCTGCGGGAAGGGGCCGGCGATGGTGGCGCAGAGATCGCCCTGAGACAGGCGGGTCAGTCCTTCGCCGAGCGCATCCACCGCGAGCTTGAGGGCGCGCGTGTCGGCTTCCATGGCCGCCGTGCGGCTCTCCCGCTCTGTTTCGTTCTGCCGGCGCTGGGAACGGCTTGCCTCCTCCAAGTCGTGCTTTTCGATGGCCGCCTTGCGGAATATGTCTGCGGAACGGGCCATGCCGCCGATTTCGTCGTGCCGGTCTGTGCCGGCGACTTCCGTCTGGTAGTCGCCGTCGATGATGCGCTGCATGCTCGTGCGAACGTGGCGGATGCCGTTGGCGATCGAATTGCCGTGAATGAGCTGTAGTGCGATGACCGAGAAGAAGGCGATACTGCCCAGCCCAAGCTGGAAGGTCAGCGCCTGATTGCTTCGACGGGTCGCCTCGTTTGCGAAGTCTTCGACCAGATTGCCACCGAGTGCCGAGAGGTTGTTGAGCACGTCACCGAGGCGCTCCCCCGAACCGTCGATCGCATCGTCGATGGCTGCGTAATCTGCTTCCGGCGCGCCGGTCTCGACCATGTGCTTGAGATCCACCTGGATGGCTTGTGCCACGGCATTCAGGTCGGCCTCATAGCTGCCGACTTCGCCCGGTGCACCCGCTTCAGCCGCAACTGATGCCAGCACGAACGCCCCATCCCGAAGAAGGGTCACCGCGGCATTGATGATCTCCATGCGCTCCGGCTGGATGCTTCCTTCGCCGCGGTCGATGATCGTATCCATAGCCGCCAGCACCATGTTGGCATTGGCAATGCGCATCTCGTTGATGCGCTCGACTTCGTTCTTGATCTCGATCGAATCCTGGATTGCCGTCGATATCCGTACGTTCTGGTACCAGCCGACAGCGAGCATCGAGCCGATGCCCAACACTGCCGCGGCGCCCAGCGTCATCAGACGCTGTTTGACTGACAGGTCTTTACCCGTAATGAGATTGACCATGAAACTCCCCAGCCCTTGTCCCGGTTGCTCCTGCACGCCGGTGACGTGTCATGCGCAATCCGGAGAGGAGTATTCCGGCGGACGATCATGTCCGCTTGGCCCGCTTGAGCCAAAACGCCGATGCAGAATCTCTAATATTAGTTAATCAAGAACTAATAGTGCGGCCAGCGGTCGAATTCCTTGTTTCTCGCGAGTTAGGTGGCTGTGATTGCGCGACGATAAACGTGCCAAGTTGCGTGTCCTGCGACCGGCAATACGACCAGCAGTCCGAGAAAAAGCGGCACCATGGCGAGGATAGCCAAGGCGGCGATAATCAGCCCGAAGACGAGCATGGGGGCTGCATTCTCGATCACCGTGCGCATGCTGGTCAGCATCGCGGTGACGAAGTCCACATCGTGATCGAGAAGCAGCGGCATCGAGATGACCGTTGCGCTGAAGAGGATCATTGCAAGGACTGCCCCAACAACTGTGCCCACAGCGAGGAACATCAGACCTTCCGGGGTGGTGAGCACGACATTGACGAATGAGTCGAGGGTCGCGGGAACGCGAAAGCCGAGGAACAGCGCCATCAACAGGCGAACCTGGTAGATCCAGATCCAGAAGATGAAGAGCACGACGAAGGCCATCCAGGACAGTTGCCGCTCGCGTTGGCGAAAGACTTCAGCGAGGATCGCCTTCCAACTGACAGGTTCGCCAAGCCTGTGCCGGCGGCTGATCTCGTAGAGACCGACGGCAATGAACGGCCCGATCAGCGGGAAGCCGATCGCAACCGGAATGATCATCCATGGTAGGTGGTAGTAAGTGAGCATCACGGCGATGAAGATGCCGCCTGCCGCATAGATCGCACCGAAGAACAGGCCGTAGGCGGGATAGGTGCGAAAGTCACTCCACCCGTCGGAAAAGGCTGCACGGATATCGCTCATACGCAGCCGGTTGATCTGCAGCTTCGGCAGAGAGCCCCGATCGAGTGCCTGCTGTTCCATGCGTCCCTCCCAAGACATGCGGTGCTGCGACAATCTGTCAGAAACTACCACGTGTGTTCCTTGATATCCGTCAAATCGCAAGGCCGGGAGTTCAAATTCTCGCGTTTCTTCCTGAACGAACTGCGCTATCATGGCGCCATGTCCGATTTCGCGCGCTCACAGAAATGGTTGCCTTTGACCGCCCTCATGCTTGCGGGGACGCTGCTCACCGTGGCTGTGTTTCTTGGCTGGTTGCATTACGGCTCGGACATCTTCCTAAGCTTGATAGAATCCGGTCTGGCCTATTGCTTCTAGCCTTCGTGGTCCGTGACAAATCAGCGCTCGTTCCAGCATTTACAGCGAGTTGAATTGCCTTCTTTCGTCGGGAGGCTTATCCGGCTGGGCGAGAAGTTCGATTTCAAGGGAATGCCATCATGAAAACGGTCAGGGTCATCTTGTGGGCGGCGGTGGTCGTCATGGCGGGTGTTCTCGGCTGGCTGACCTATTCAGTCACGCAGTCGGATCAGAAGATAGCGGAGGCACCCTTCGGTGTGCCGTTTGAGCTCGTCGACCAGAACGGCCAGCCGATCACCGAACAGGCTTTCCGCGGCAAGCCGACGGCGCTGTTCTTCGGCTTCACCCATTGCCCGGAGGTCTGCCCGACAACGCTTTTCGAGCTGGATGGATGGTTGAAGCAGGTCGATCCCGACGCCAAGGGTCTGCAGGCCTATTTCGTGACCGTCGATCCCGAGCGGGATACACCGGAGATCCTCGGCCGTTATGTCTCCAACGTCACGGATCGGGTGAAGGCGATTGCCGGGGAACCCGACAAGGTTGCCGAAGTCGTGAAGGGCTTCCGCGTCTACGCCAAGAAGATCCCGCTCGACGAGGCTAAGCCCGATGGCGATTATACCATGGATCACACGGCCTCCATTTTCCTGCTCGACGCCGAGGGGCGCTTCAAGGGCACGATTGCCTATGGCGAGAACCCGGATACGGCCGTCAAGAAGCTGGAAAACCTGATGAAGGGCTGACGGTCGCGCCTTCGGCGGAGGTTGCCATGACGGCGATTGCATTGTACCGCAACGCCTGACTGTTCAGACCGCCGAGGAAGACCTGCCGTGAACGAAATTCGCCTCTATGTGAGCACCACCGAAAAGAACGCCAACCGGATCCTCGATCTGATGAGCTTTGCTTTCGGCGAAGAGGACTTCGCGATCGCGACCACCGAGCTCGATGAGAAGGCGGATATCTGGGAGGCGTCCATCTATATGATGGCGGACCAGGAAGACGAGGTCAGGCCACGCGTGGAGGACCTGCTCGCCGAGGAGTTCGCCGATGCGACGATTGTGCGGGAGGTTATCCCCGATATCGACTGGATCGCCAAATCGCTCGAAGGCTTGAAGCCGGTCCGCGCCGGTCGCTTCCTGGTGCATGGTTCCCATGACCGGGACAAGGTGCAGACGCATGATGTCGCGATCGAGATCGACGCTGGCCAGGCCTTCGGGACGGGTCATCACGGCACGACGGCAGGCTGCCTGGAAGTCATCGAGAAGGTCGTTCGCTCTCGCAAGGTCCGCAATGCGCTGGACCTGGGTACGGGCAGCGGCGTGCTGGCAATCGCCGTACGCAAGCTGCTTCCCGTGCCGGTTCTCGCGACGGATATCGATCCGATCGCCGTGCGTGTCGCCAAGGAAAATGCCCGTCGCAACCAGATCGTCGAGGGCATCGACTTCCGCACGGCGCCCGGGTTTCACTCGACGGCTTTTCGCGAGCATGGACCGTTCGATCTCGTCATTGCCAACATTCTCGCGAGGCCGCTGATCAAGATGGCACCGCAGCTGGTCGCGCATCTCGCGCCGGGTGGCTCCGTCATCCTCTCCGGTATCCTTGCCGAGCAGCGCTGGAAGGTGATTGCGGCCTATAGCGGCCAGGGCCTGTCGCATGTGAAGACGATCTGGCGCAACGGCTGGGTGACAATCCACTTCACGCAAGGGAAGGGCTGACACCTAACGTCAGCTACCGCAGAATAGAAAAAGGCGGCCCGCAAGGAGCCGCCTTTTTGGCACAGGCATCATGCCGCGCCGGGGTCCGCGAGCGTGGGAGGAGCGCTCAAGCGGATGCTAGACTGGACGGTCGTTCAGACCAAGGTTTGTTCAGATGATCGAGTGCTGATGCGGGCGACGGCGCAGTTCTTCGCGCTTCAGGCCCATGGCCTCCAGCGATGCGTCGTCGAGCGACAGCAGGGCACCCGTCGTATAGAGATCGGCGCGGCGCTGGCGTGCCTCGACGAGATTGTTGAGGGCGGTGCGCAGGAAAGACTTGGCCATCTCTCGGTTCCTTTTCGGTTGCGGACGCTTCGTTGCTCACGTCCTCGATGACCCTGATATAGTCTGATCCGCGGTGCTCAGTCAGAGGGCTTGAAGCACGGGAGATCTGCGAATGCTGCATAGCAGCATAAACTCTGCCTGAATTTGCGGCATAACGATATCAGCGGGCGCGCATATGCTGCGAAAGCGTGCGGCGGTGGTGGTGGGGGCGATGTGGCCTTGCTATAAGCCCTGACAGAATCCGAAACCGATCGCGAGCCATGCCATGTTTCAGTCCTTTGAGGTCAAGTCCACGCCGCTTCACGGCAAGTCCAGGATCGCAGCCCTTCGCGCGCTGTTTGCCGAACTTCAGATCGATGGACTGCTCGTGCCTCGCTCGGATGAGTATCTCGGAGAATATGTGCCTGAGTCTGCCGAGCGTCTCGCCTGGGCGACGGGCTTCACCGGTTCCGCCGGCATGTTGATGGTAACTGAAACGCTCGCCGTCGTTTTCGTCGATGGCCGCTATGTCACACAGCTTGCCCAGCAGGTCGATGCATCTGTCTTCACCCCCGGTGACCTTGTCGGCGAGCCGCCGCACAAGTGGATCGAAAACCGCGCGCCGAAAGGTTTCCGTCTCGGCATCGATCCTTGGACCCATACGGGTGCGGAAGTCCGGCGGCTGGAAAAGGCGCTGGCCGACAAGGGCGGCAGTCTGGTCTTCCTGCCGTTCAATCCCGTCGATCGCCTCTGGACCGACCGTCCGGCCGAGCCGAAGGGCGCCGTGATGATCCAGGCCCTGAACCAGGCCGGCCTTTCTGCTGCAGACAAGTTGAAGACCATTGCCGCCGATCTCAGCGACAAGAATCTGGCTGCCGTTCTGATCGCCGATCCCTCTTCGGTTGCCTGGATCTTCAATCTGCGTGGCAGTGACGTGCCGCATACGCCGCATCCGCTGTCGCGTGCGATCATCAAGGCCGATGGTTCGGCCGAACTCTTCCTCGACAGCGCAAAGACCAACCTCGAAGTCGAAAGCTATCTGCGCGATCTCTGCGAGCAGGTGGATCCGGCAGTTCTTTCCGAACACATCGAGCGGGTTGCGCGGGACGGTGCCCGCATTCTGGTCGACCCCGACCTCACGCCTTACGCACTTTCGCGGATGATCCGCGAGAGCGGTGGTGAAGTGGTCGAGGGCAACGACCCGGCAAAACTCGGCCGGGCAGTCAAGAACATGGTCGAGCTCAACGGCTCGGCGGCCGCACATCTGCAGGACGGTGTGGCGATGGTCGAGTTCCTTCACTGGTTCAACGAACAGCCGCATGGCAGCCTGACGGAGATTGCGGCGGCGAAGAAGCTCGAAGCCGTGCGTGCGGCGGTTGGCGAGCGCATGCAGAACCCGCTCAAGGACATTTCCTTCGACACGATCTCCGGTGCCGGCGAGAATGCCGCCATCATGCACTACCGCGTCACCACCGAAAGCGACCGCCAGATCCGCTCGGCAGAGATGTTCCTGATCGATTCGGGCGCGCAGTATGTGAACGGAACCACCGACATCACCCGCACGCTCGCTGTCGGCGAAGTTCCAGCCGAGCAGAAGCGTTTCTTCACGCTGGCGCTCAAGGGCATGATCGCGATCAGCACGGCCCGTTTCCCGAAAGGCACGCGAGGCTGCGATCTTGATCCCCTGGCGCGCATCGCGCTCTGGAAGGCCGGTGCCGACTTCGCCCATGGCACGGGCCATGGCGTCGGGTCCTATCTCTCGGTGCATGAAGGACCTCAGAGGATTGCACGTCTTTCGACCCAGGAGTTGCTGCCCGGCATGATCCTGTCGAACGAGCCCGGCTATTACCGTCCGGGCAGCTTCGGTATCCGAATCGAAAACCTGATCTACGTGCGCGAGGCCGAGGCGATCGAAGGGGGTGACCAGCCGATGCTCGGCTTCGAGACGCTCACCTTCGTGCCGATCGACCGCGCGCTGATCGTCGAGGACCTGCTGACGCGCGACGAGCTGCAATGGCTGGATGCCTATCATGCCAAGACGCGCGCCGAGCTCTTGCCTTTGATCCCGGACGCTTCGACCCGGGCGTGGCTGGAGCAAGCAACGGCGCCCTTTGGGCGCTGAGCGTCAGCCGACGAACTGCCGCATCACCATGACGGCGGCCCAGCCGCCGATCAGCATCGGGATGGCACCGAAGCGCAAGCCGATCAGGAAGGCCGCCGCCATGGCGACCTTCACGTCGATCTCGCCATAGAAGAAGGCGGGCGCGACGAGCGTCGTCAACACCGCCGCCGGGACCGCGTTCAGCGCCGCTTCCAGTCGGGGCGGCATGTGCTTCAGGCGCTTCACCAAAATGTAGCCGCCAATGCGGGTTGCGAAGGTTGCAGCAGCCGCGGCAGCGATCAGCAGCGTCATGTAAGGCGTCAGGAGTGTGGTCATCGGATCGTCTCCTCGCGCTCAGCTCGCTGATCGGGCAGCGGCAACAAGGCCGCGAGCAGGACGCCTGCGAGCGCCCCGACGCTGATATGCCAGGGGGAGCCGATCAGATGCTGGGCGATGACCGAGACCACGGCACTCACCGCTACGATCAGCAGGAAATTGCCGCGCTTGCGGAAGCCGAGCACCAGGCCGAGAAAATAGATCGGCAGCAGCACGTCGATGCCCCAGTCCGCCGGGTCGCCCATCGCCTTGCCGACCAGTCCTCCGACGGCCGTCATGGAGACCCATGGCACGTAAATCATCGCACCGAAACCGAGATACCAGGGGAAAGTGACGCTGCGACCGCTTTCGCCACGCGCCAGCGTTTCGGCAAATTGCGGATCGGTGAGCAGGAAGAAGCTCAGCATTTTCTGAGGCAGCGTGAAGTGATCCATGAAGGGTGTGATCGCCGCCGAGTAGAGAATGTGTCGGAAGTTCACCGCAAGAATCGAGAGGACCACTACCCACATTGGTACTGCCTGGCCGAAGAGCTCGATGCCGACCAGCTGACTTGCGCCGGCATAGACGGTCGCGCTCATCAGGGCGGCCTCGGCGACCGTCTGGCCGTTTGCGACTGCCACGGCGCCAAACAGCACAGCGAAGGGGCCGGCCGAGATGATGACGGGGAGGGCCTTCAATGCACCCACGGTGAAATCTGATCGGGACATGGCGCAGTTTCTCACATTTATCTGCTGGCTAGCCGCTGTCGGCTTGTCGGACAAACCAATTCCGCTGATGGAACGACCATTGGCATTGATGTATGGCCTATTGGCGTGGACCGTTGCCGGCGTCTTGTCGAAAAGTCGCATTCAAGGAAGATCACGGACTGCCCCGGCTCCGGCTTCATCGACGTGGCTGTCGATTGCGGTCAGATCGTCACCGGGCTTCGCCCGTCAATTACGACCCGCTTGCGCTGTGAAAGCGGCGGATACCTGAAAATACTGTGTTCAGGTTCCTCCTGGATCAGCGTTCCATCCACTTCGACCGCGCTGATCCAGGATAGGCCATATTGGGTGGCAAGATCCCGAACGGCCCTCCAATGCGCCGCTTTAGCAGTGTCTCCGGCTCGGATGGCCGTTCTGATATAGGTGATGCACTCTTCGGACAGTCCCACTGTCAGAGGGTGTCCCCATGCCTCACGCAGCGTACAAAAGTCGCACCAAACCTCGCCGCTGACAACAAAGATCACGTCGGGGCGATAGTCTTTCATCGTCCCGGCTCGACTGGCAAATGAGGGCGTGTCGCAGCCTCGATGTAAGCGTTCCGCAGCGGCGACCGCGCTTCATCGAACTCCGTAGAGCTACCGGTTAAGTCGGAGAAACCATTCCGGTCAGCTGAGGGACACATCGGAATTTTGGCTACTTCTTCGGCCGGATCTGGAAGGTGTGTTCCTGACCGGGGAAGACGCGCTCCTTGACCTCGGTCGCGTAGTCGCCTGCGGCTTTCTCGATCACCTCGGCGAGCTCACTGTAGTGCTTGACGAAGCGTGGTTTGAACTCGTTGAAGAGGCCCAGCATGTCATCGGAGACGAGGATCTGGCCGTCGCAGGCCGGCGAAGCGCCGATGCCGATGGTCGCTGCCATCACCGTGGTCGTGATTTCGCGCGCCAGGGGCTCGACGGTCCCCTCGATGACCATGGCGAAGGCGCCGGCTTCGTCGATCGCCTTGGCATCGCGGCGGATCTTGTCCTGTTCGGCCTCGCTATGCCCCTTCGAGCGATAGCCACCCGACGTATTCACCTGCTGCGGCATCAGGCCGATATGGCCGAAGACGGGCACGCCGCGGCTGACGAGAAACGCGACGGTCTCGGCCATTTCGGCGCCGCCCTCGAGCTTCACGCCGTCACAGCCGGTTTCCTTCATCAGGCGGACAGCATTTCGGAAAGCCTGTTCCTTGCTCTCCTGGTAGGAACCGAAGGGGAGGTCGACGATGACGCATGCACGGGATACGCCGCGCATGACCGCCTGCCCGTGGGCGACCATCATGTCCATGGTGACGCCAACCGTCGTGTCCATGCCGTAGAGCACCATGCCGAGGCTGTCTCCGACGAGCAGCAGGTTGCAGTGGCGGTCGAGGATCCGTGCGATCGGTGTCGTATAGGCCGTCAGCGACACGATCGGACGGTTGCCCTTCAATGCCGTGATGTCGGCCGGGGTCAGGCGTTTCTGCCGGGGTGGTGTGCTCATGTCAGGCGGCCTCCATGCCGGTGGCGGCCGCTTGGCCGATGATACGGTTGTCGAGAAGCTTGGTCTTGCCGAAGCGAACATAGAGAAGAACGAGTGCTGTGGTCGTCACGGTCTCGATGCGCTCCAGCGTGCGCGGATGGCGGATAGCAACGACTTCCGGCTCTGCGAGCGGTTCCGTTTGCAGGAATTCAATGAGTTTTGCTTCCAGGGTCGCGACGTCGCGGATGCCGGTCAGCAGAAGCCTTTCGGCTTCGGCGAGGGTCTTCGGCACGATCACGGCTGCCGCGCGTTCGGCGGGTGAGAGATAGACGTTGCGCGAGGAGCAGGCGAGGCCGTCGGCCTCGCGGACAGTTGGAACCGGTACGACGCGCACAGGTTGGGCGAGATCCTCGACCATCTTCTGGATGATGGTGACCTGTTGGTAGTCCTTCTCGCCGAAATAGGCGGCATCCGGCTGGACGATGTTGAAGAGCTTGGTCACCACGGTCGCGACGCCTGCGAAATGGCCGGGACGAGCTTCGCCTTCAAGCTCCGACCCGAGCTTTGGCAGATCAACGACCGTCTGCATCGGTTCGGGATATATGTCTTCAACGCCGGGGGCGAAGAGATAGTCGACGCCGGCCTCTTCGAGCATGGTGCTGTCGCGGGCGAGGTCGCGCGGATACTTTTCCAGATCCTCGTTCTTGCCGAACTGAAGCGGATTGACGAAGATCGAGACGACCGTCACGTCGTTTTCAGACTTGGCGCGGCCGACAAGGCTCAGATGCCCCTGATGCAGGTAACCCATGGTCGGCACGAAGCCTATGGTCTGGCCGGCGCGGCGGCGGGGCGCGAGCTTCTGTCGCAAAGCGGCGATCGTGGTGACGACTTCCATGACCGGCGTCCTCCCTGTCTTCTCACTGGCTCGGCTCTAGCGCTTGCCGTCAAAAAAGGCAATCGCACGAATCCTTTGCAGAAAATTCCTCAGAAACCGATTCGGCTGCTGTCGATGATCTCGACGCCCGCCTCGCGCATGGCTTCGATCGCGTCCTCCACGCCCTTCGCATCGATGCCACGGCAACCATCGGTGATCAGGCGGATCTTGACGCCCGGCAGCATTTCGACGGCATCGAGAGCCGAAAACTTTACGCAGTAGTCTGTCGCAAGGCCCATGATATCGACGTCAGTCACGTCCTTGGCCTTCAGCCAGTCGGAGAGGCCGGTGAGGGCGGCCTTGTCATTGTCGCGGAAGGCGGAATAGCTGTCGACGGCGGGGTTTTCGCCCTTGCGCTGGATGTAATCGATGCGGTCTGTGTCGAGATCGGGGTGGAACTCCGCGTCCTGCGTGCCCTGAACGCAATGGTCCGGCCACATTACCTGCGGCTGACCGGAGAGTTCGCCCATGTCGAATGGCTTCTTGCCCGGATGCTGGGATGCGAAGCTGCCATGGTTTGCCGGGTGCCAGTCCTGCGAGGCGACGACGAGATCATAGGCGCCATGCGCCATCAAACGGTTCGCCACGGGCACGACCGCGTCGCCTTCTGCAACCGGCAGATTGCCACCCGGGCAGAAGCCGTTCTGGATGTCGATGAGTAGCAGAGCCTTGGTCATGATCGCACTCCCATTCTTGTGCGGCGCAAGATGGCAATCGCCAGCCGCGGGATCAAGGCCGAAAGGACCTGAATTCAGAGGTTCCGAAACAGGGAACAATCATCTTGTTCCATCGTTCCGTTCAAATCGTCCTCCGACATGACCGCAGGCGGCCATGTCGGCAATTTTCAAAACATCGAATGGATTCGGCATGTTTCTCACCGTTACCGCCGTCGTCTTCGGGATTCTGGGGCTTGTCCTCGGAGCAGGGGGCATTCAGCTCCTGATCCTGGGGGGCAGCTTCTATTTCCTTCTCGCCGGACTTGCGTTTCTTGCGACAGCAGTCCTGCTTTTCCTGAGGCGGGTCGAGGCCCTTTGGGTCTATGGCCTCTTCATTTTGGGAAGTCTTGCCTGGGCCTTGTTTGAAGTCGGACTTGACTGGTGGCAGCTCGGTCCGCGCGGCGGGCTGATCATCGTCCTCGGCCTGTGGCTGATGTTGCCGGCCATTCGCCGAAAACTGGGACCGGCCGATCGACGCGAACGAGCGGCAACTGCCATCCTGCCGATTGCGGTGCCGGTTCTGATTGCCGTGATCGTCGCCGGGATCTCGCTCTTCGTCGAAACCTATGATCGCGACGGCGTTCTGCCGACCGAACAGGTGGCCGCAGCGCCGGCTCTCGGTGGCGCTGTTCCTGACGGTGATTGGCACCAGTATGGACGGACACCCTATGGCCAGCGCTATTCCCCACTGACCCAGATCAATACCGACAACGTTAAAGATCTGAAGATCGCGTGGACCTATCAGACCGGCGATGTGAAACTGCCGGAGGATGTGACCGAGACGACCTATCAGGTCACGCCGCTCAAGATCGACGACACGCTCTATCTCTGCACGCCGCACAATTGGGCGATCGCCGTGGATGCCGAGACCGGTCAGGAGAAGTGGAAGTTCGATCCGAATGCCGGTCTCGAATCCGATCGCCAGCATCAGACCTGCCGCGGTGTCACCTATTACCGTGATCCGACAGCCGTTGAAGGCACCGTTTGCGCCGAGCGCGTCTATCTGCCGACGTCGGATGCCAGGCTGATTGCCCTAGACGCCGGAACAGGCGCCATTTGCGAGAATTTTGCCGACGGCGGTACGCTCAGGCTCGAGCAGAACATGCCCTACAATCCGGCCGGCTATTACTATTCGACCTCGCCGCCGGTCATCGCTGCCGGCAAAATCATTATCGGCGGCGCCGTCAACGACAACTACTCGATCCAGTCGCCGTCCGGCGTCATCCGGGCCTTCGATGTGAACACCGGTGAACTGGTCTGGAACTGGGACAGCGGTAACCCGACGGAAACGGCGCCGATCGGCTCTGACGAGACCTACATGCCCAATTCGCCCAACAGCTGGTCGATCTTCTCGGTCGATGAGGAACTCGGCCTCGTCTATATCCCGCTTGGTAATCAGGTGCCCGACCAGCTCGGCATGGGGCGCAGCGAGAGTGTGGAGAAATACTCCTCTTCGATCGTCGCGCTCGACGTCAATACCGGACAGGATCGCTGGGTCATGCAGACGGTGCACCATGACCTCTGGGACATGGACGTCCCGGCACAGCCCGTGCTGATGGATCTGACGAATGCCGAGGGTGTCGTGACGCCCGCGCTGATCGGGCCGACCAAGCAGGGTGACATCTATGTGCTGGACCGCCGGACTGGCGAGCCGATCATTCCGGTGCGTGAGCTCCCGGCACCCGGTGGTGCGATCCCGGAAGATTTCACCGCGCCGACCCAGCCGATCTCGGATCTGACCTTCCGTCCGCCGACCATGACCGAGAGCAATATGTGGGGCCTGACCATCATCGACCAGATGATGTGCCGCATCCAGTTCCATCAGCTGAAATACGAGGGCCAGTACACGCCGCCCTCGCTGGAGGGGACGCTCGTTTATCCCGGCAATTTCGGTACCTTCAATTGGGGCTCGGTCGCCGTCGATCCGGAGCGTCAGGTGATGTTCGGCATGCCGACCTATCTGGCCTTCACGTCGAAGCTTGTGCCGCGTTCCGAAATTCCGCCGAAGGAAGAGGGCGAAACCGGCTCGGAGCAGGGGCTCAACCGCAACGAGGGTGCACCCTACGGGATCATCATGGGGCCGTTCCTGTCGCCGCTTGGCATTCCCTGCCAGGCGCCGCCATGGGGGACGATTGCCGGCGTCGACTTGCGTTCGGGTGAGATCGCCTATCAGAAGCGCAACGGCACGGTTTACGACATGACGCCACTGCCGCTGCCCTTCAAGGTCGGTGTGCCCGGTATCGGGGGCCCGATGATCACTAAGGGCGGCGTTGTCTTCCTCGGTGCTGCCGTCGACAACTACCTGCGGGCCTATAACCTGACGACGGGCGAGCAGCTGTGGGAGAGCCGACTGCCGGCTGGTGGCCAGGCGACCCCGATGACCTATGCGCTCGACAACGGCAAGCAGTATGTCCTGATGGTCGCTGGCGGTCATGGCTCGGTCGGCACCGACCCGGGCGATTATGTGATCGCCTACACGCTGCCGGATTGAGACGCGTTCGCTAGCTTTGAACCCGCCCTTGCACGTGGGCGGGTTCACTTTTGGCACACGTCCGTGTGTCTGGCCTTGCTGAGAAACGGAACGTTAACCATGTGATTCTACACACATGTCGTAACGTGAGGATGTTTCGCATGAGTAGCCAAGCCATGAACGGCCAGTCCAACCCGACGACCATCGCCTTCTTTCCGCTCGCGAGCCGCCGGGATCTGGTGCGCCGTTCCGCGATCGAACTCGACCGCCTGAATGGCTATGCCGCGACGGAATTCTGGAAGACGACATGCCGTCGGCTCGGCAACGAACTTCTCGAACTCGGTTGCCCCGAGGACGAGATGCGTGCCGAAATCATGGACTTCCAGGCGGCCGTCCAGGTCGAACTGATGTGGCTGCATCGCGAGGAAGCCGCCCAGGGCTGAGCCCTTTGGCCTCACGCGTGATAGTTCCTGTTGGCAACGCTGAGCGGTGCTTGTCCCCCGTCTCACCTCTCCGGTAAGACGGCGGCAGCATCACTCCAGTTCGAGCAGCGCAGCCTTGGCCAAACTCCACTACATCTACGCCACCATGAATGCCGGTAAGTCGACGCTGCTTTTGCAGGCGGCGTATAATTACCAGGAGCGCGGCATGCGGGTGGCGATGCTGATCAGCTCGCTCGACAATCGTGCCGGCAAGGGCTTCATCGGCTCGCGGATCGGCCTGCGGGCCGAGGCTTCTGCTTTCGGCTCCGAGGCTGATCTCTTCACGGCCATCCAAGCGGATCATGAGGCTTCGCCTCTGTCCTGCGTCTTCGTCGATGAAGCGCAGTTCCTCACCACCGAACAGGTTTGGCAGTTGGCGCGTGTCGTCGATTCCCTTGACATCCCTGTGATGACTTATGGATTGCGGACCGATTTCCGCGGCGAACTCTTCCCCGGCTCGAAAGCGTTGCTCGCGATCGCCGACGAACTCACCGAGGCCCGTTCCATCTGCCATTGTGGCCGCAAGGCGACCATGGTCGTTCGCGTCGGCGAAGACGGCAAGGCGCAGCGGGACGGCGCCCAGGTGCTGATTGGCGGAAACGAGACCTATACCTCTCTCTGCCGCCGCCATTGGCAACTGGCCTTTGCCGCGGAAGAAGTGACCGCCAGCAACTGAGCGCTTGCAGCGTCAGCCGTTCCGGTTGACCAGCTTCTGCCAGAGCAGCAGTCCGCCGCGCGCGAGAACCCGGCTCACTTCCAGATAGGCGCGGTAGGGCAGAACGGTGAGATAGCGCCAGCGCGGCAGCTTATGGGCATTGATATTGCCCTGGATCTGCGATTCGAATTCTGAATCCTGGCTTGCCGCCAGGGGAGTGACGAAAGCGCCCTTCAGGCCCGACAGGTATTCGAGATCGAACGCGATGTCGTAAGCGAGCCGCATCGGCACGAGTTTTTCGGAGATCCAGCGGGCCGCCTTGCGGTTGATCATGTAGGCGCCCGAGCCCTTTTCGCGGGTCAGGGCGATTGAAAGGGAGCGGGCGTTCGTCAGCTTGCGAAAGGGAAACTTCCGGCCACTGCTGACCGTGGTGAGGCGCAGGATATCCCAGGCATCGGCGTTTTTCGCTGCCGCGTCGATCGTTTCGAGAAAGTCCGGCTCGAATGTCACATCGTCTTCGAGAATGAGACAGAGATCCGCGTCTGAAGCGAGGAAGCGGCGCGCGCAGTCCACATGGCTCAGATAGCAGCCGACCTCGCCGTGTTTCAGGCGGCGACCATGCAGCAGCTTGTAGGAGAGTTCGGAGAATTCCGGGATCGGGAAATTGAGGTTTCGGCCGATCACCGCTGGGACACGCTCGGCGACGATGCCGGCGGCGGCCGTCTCGCGGTTCATCACCTCCATGCGGTCTTCCGCGCCATCCATGTTGATCAGGTAGACGGCGAGGTTGAGGCGGCTTTCCGGCAGGACTTGCAAGGCGGTCTCCATCGACACGTGCGGGCGCCCAGCCTTCTGCGCAATCTTCACGAAACCGTCAATAGTGCCGGGTGGTTCAGGCTTTCTCAACGAACCCGTCAAGCACGCGTTTCTGGCCCGCCCGGTCGAAGTCGATCGTCAGCTTGTTGCCCTCGATCGCCGAGACATTTCCATTGCCGAACTTCATGTGGAAGACGCGGTCGCCGACGGAAAAGCGTGACGGTTCCGATGTCGTCGACTTGGCGACAAGTTCGCCGTCGATCGTCTTCGCCCTCGGGCCGCTTTCGCCATAACCGATCCGCTCCACAGCATGACCTGAGCGGTTGCCCCAGTTGTCGCGGGTGGCGTCGGTCTTGTTGGCCTGGGCGCGTTTCCAGCCGGGTGTCGAATAGCTGTTCTGGAAGGGCTCCTGCTTGTCGAAGCGTGACTGGCCGTAGGGGTTGCGACCGTAGCCGCCATAGGAGGTCTCGGCTTCCGCGACTTCGACATGGGCGGGCGGTAGCTCTTCGAGGAAGCGCGACGGCAGGGTGGATTGCCAAAGGCCATGAATGCGGCGGTTAGAGACGAACCAGATGTGACAGCGACGCTTGGCGCGGGTGATGCCGACATAGGCGAGGCGGCGCTCTTCTTCGAGACCCGAGCGGCCGCCTTCGTCCAGCGCGCGCTGGTGGGGAAACAGACCTTCTTCCCAGCCGGGCAGGAAGACGGTCTCGAATTCGAGGCCCTTGGCGGAATGCAGCGTCATGATCGAGACGGCATCAAGGTTTTCGTTGGTCTCGGCATCCATGACCAGGGACACGTGTTCGAGAAAGCCGCGTAGGCTCTCGAAGGCCTCCATCGAGCGGATGAGTTCCTTCAGGTTTTCCAGGCGGCCCGGCGCTTCTGCCGACTTGTCGTTCTGCCACATGGCCGTATAGCCGCTCTCGTCGAGAATCTGTTCGGCGAGTTCGGTATGCGGCGTGGTTTCGAGCAGCGACTGCCAGCGGCGAAAATCCGTGACGACGTCGAAGAGCGCCTTGCGGGCCTTAGGCTTCAGCTCGTCGGTCTCAATGATGTCGGCCGCTGCCGCCAGCATCGGGATGTCGCGGGCGCGTGCATAGTCGTGCAGATTGCGGATCGTCGTGTCGCCGAGGCCGCGCTTAGGCGTATTGACGATGCGCTCGAAGGCGAGGTCGTCGGCCGGCTGGCAGACCATCCGGAAATAGGCCATGGCATCACGGATCTCGAGGCGCTCGTAGAAGCGCGGGCCGCCGATGACTCGGTAATTCAGGCCGAGCGTTACAAAGCGGTCTTCGAATTCGCGCATCTGGAAGGAGGCGCGGACGAGGATCGCCATGTTGTTCAGCGGGTGCTGATTGCGCTGGAGCTGCTCGATCTCCTCACCGACAGCGCGAGCTTCCTCTTCCGAATCCCAGGCGGCATGGACAACGACTTTGTCGTCATTCGGATCAACGCGATCGGTGAATAGGGTCTTGCCGAGGCGGCCCTCATTATGCGCGATCAGAAATCCGGCAGCACCCAGGATATGTTCGGTCGAACGGTAATTGCGCTCGAGCTTGATGACCTTGGCGCCGGGGAAATCCTTCTCGAAGCGCAGGATGTTGTCCACCTCCGCGCCGCGCCAGCCATAGATCGACTGGTCGTCGTCGCCGACGCAGCAGACATTTTGCGGCACGCCCGGCGGCCGCTGGGCCAGCAGCCTCAGCCACATGTATTGGGCGGTGTTGGTGTCCTGATATTCGTCGACCAGCACGTATTTGAAGCGCTGATGATATTCCTTCAGCACGTCCGGGTTCGCTTTGAACATCCGGATCGGATGCAGGAGCAAGTCGCCGAAATCGCAGGCGTTCAGCGTCTTCAGGCGGTTCTGGTAGGCGATGTAGAGTTCACGACCCTTGCCGTTGGCGAAGGCGCGGGCATCCCCTTCGGGGATCTGGGCGGGGTCCAGCCCCTTGTTCTTCCAGCCGTCGATCATCTGGGCGAATTGCTTGGCCGGCCAGCGTTTGTCATCGAGGCCTTCGGCTTGGATGATCTGCTTGATCAGACGCACGACATCATCGGTGTCCAGGATGGTGAAGTCGGAGCGTAGGTCAACCAGTTCGGCATGGCGACGAAGCAGCTTGACGCCTATCGAGTGGAATGTGCCGAGCCAGGGCATGCCTTCGACGGCGCCACCAACGAGATGGCCGATGCGCTCCTTCATCTCGCGGGCAGCCTTGTTGGTGAAGGTCACCGCCAGGATCTGGCTTGGAAAGGCTTTCCCGGTTGCCAGGATATGGGCAATGCGGGTGGTGAGGACGCGTGTCTTGCCGGTGCCGGCGCCTGCGAGCACCAGTACCGGCCCATCGACGGTTTCGACCGCTTCGCGCTGTTCCGGGTTGAGGCCGGAGAGATAATCGGGCGCTCTCGCCTGGTCGCGGGCTGCCATGGCGCGGGCCGCAATGCCAAGGCCACCGGCTGCAGGAGTGCCAGCAGCGGGTGCGGGGGACGCGGCAGGCTTGCGCGGTGCGGGTTCTTCGTCGAAGAAGGGAATGTCGTCGAAACCGTTACTCATGCGGCTCAATGTAGTGATTCGGGTCGGAAAGGCCAGTGACGGCGTTCTGGTTTTATTCCTACCGCCTTGTTGCGCACGGAATTCGGGAGGCTTCGGCCGCCGGATATGTTAGGCTATCCGAAGGACAGCTTTGACCGGCATGCAGTAGGTGCGGGATCACGGCGGCGTGAAAAGACGCGAGATTACAAATCAGTAAGCTTGACGTTCTGGCATTGCCACCGAGGGTTTGCGCCCGATACTTAACCGACATCATCCAGTTCGACATTTCGGAGCCTTGCATGCCGCTTTGGAAGCAACTCGCCATCAGTATTGCCCTCTTGTTCATCGGCCTCTGTTCGTGGGTCTATTTTTCGCCCGGTGCCGGCCAGGCGCTCGTCTCCATGGGCGTGCCCCAGTCTGTCGTAGGCGTGATCGCCGCGACCCCGGAAGCCGAGGGGCAGGGCGGTCAGCGGGTCCAGTCAGGGGGCCAAGGTGGAGCCCAGGGCCAGGGGCAGGGCAATCGGCGCGGCGGCGGCAACCAGGCCATTCTTGTGGCAACCCAGGCCGTCGCGATCGGTGTTGTCAATGACCGGCTGAGCGCCATCGGCGACGGTGAGGCTGTTGAGGCCGTCACCGTCATGCCTCAGACGTCGGGCATGCTCGACGAGATCCTCGTGTCCTCCGGCCAGAAGGTCAGCAAAGGCGACGTTATCGCCCGGCTCGATCGCGAGGAGCAGGTCATCCTGCGCGATCAGGCTGCCGTTGCGCTTCGCAGTGCGAAAGAGAAAGCCGAGTCATACCGCAATCTCCAGAGCTTCTCCCGTCTCGACGTCCTCGACGCGCAGATTGCGGAGGAGCAGGCGCAACTGCAATTGACGACCGCCGAGCTCAATCTGAAACGCCGCGACATCATCGCGCCCATTGACGGTATCATCGGGATCGTCGGCGTGAGCGTCGGCGACAATGTCACCAATTCGACCCCCATCGTATCGCTCGACAACCGCAGCCAGCTTCTGGTCGATTTCTGGGCGCCCGAGCGTTTTGCCGCTGCCGTAACGCCCGGCATGCCCGTGGAAGCCCGGTCCGTTTCCCGTCCGGGGCAGGTGTTTCAGGGGAGCGTCGAGGCGGTGGACAGCCGCGTCGATCAGGCCAGCCGGACCATCCGCATCCGCGCGAAAATCGACAATCCGGACGACGTATTGCGTGCCGGCATGTCGTTCAACGTCGTTATGCGCTTCCCCGGCGATCAATATGCAGCGGTCAATCCGCTTGCCGTCCAGTGGGATGGCGAGGGCTCCTTCGTCTGGCAGATCGTTGATAACAAATCCGTGAAGACGCGGGTCACCATTGTGCAGCGCAACTCGGATCAGATCCTGGTGGACGCGTCGCTCAAGGAAGGCGATGTGGTTGCCGTTGAAGGACTGCAGCGGGTGCGAGAAGGCGGGACCGTCGAAGTCGCCGGGGCACCGCAGGATGGTTCTGAGGAGGTCGGCGCGCGATGAGTTCTACGGGGAACGGTTCCGAACAATCCGGACGCAGCTTTACCGCTCTTTTCATTCGCCGCCCGGTGCTGGCAGCGGTGTTGAACACGCTGCTGGTCGTGGCTGGCCTTGCGGCGCTTGCCGGCATCGAAATCCGCGAACTGCCCGATGTGGACCAGCCAGTCATCACCGTCAGCACCAATTATGACGGTGCCTCTGCGCAGACCATGGACCAGGAAGTCACGCGAACCATTGAGGGCGCCGTCGCCCGGGTGAGCGGACTGAAGTCCATGTCGTCGCGATCCTCGTTTGGCCAGAGCCGCACGACGCTCGAATTCAGCGACAATGCCGACCTCGCCGTTGCTGCCAATGACGTGCGTGACGCCCTCGGTCGAATCCGGAACCAGCTTCCCGACGATGTCGACGAGCCGCGTATCGTCAAGGCGGATGCGGACTCCCAGCCGATCATGCGTCTCGGCGTGACATCCAGCACGCTTTCCATGGAAGACCTGACGCTTCTGGTCGAAAACGAGATCTCCGACCGGCTGGCCGCTGTCGATGGCGTGGCCGACGTCCAGATCTATGGCGACCAGGAAAAGGTCTTCCGCGTTGACGTCAACCAGGCGGCACTCGCCAGCCGTGGCTTGAGCGTCGCCGATCTGGCTTCCAGTCTGCAGAACGCTTCGCTCGACGTGCCGGCAGGTTCGCTTGAATCGCAGACGCAGGACATCGTCGTCCGTGCCACCGCAAACCTCACCACGGTCGAGGACTTCGAAAACGTCTTGATCGGCGAACGCGTCCGCTTGCGCGATGTGGCCACCGTGACGCTCGGCCCCGATGACGGCTCGACATCGCTGCGCTCCAACGGGGTGCCAGGCGTCGGGCTTGGTGTCGTTCGCCAGGCGCAGTCCAATACGCTCAACATCTCGGCCGGCGTTCATGCGGCAGTCGAGGGGATGCAGGACGCTCTTCCCGAGGGAACCCGCGTCATTGTTACCAGTGACGACGCGGTGTTCATCCAAGGGGCGTTGCACGAAGTTCAGATCGCCCTTGGCCTGTCTGCGGCAATCGTGCTGGTCGTCCTGTTTCTTTTCCTGCGAGACTGGCGCGCAACGCTGATCCCCGCGCTGACGATGCCCGTTGCCTTGATCGGCACCCTGGCCGCGATCTATCTCGTCGGATTCTCGATCAACATCCTCACGCTGCTCGCGATTGTTCTCGCCACGGGTCTCGTCGTCGATGACGCGATCGTCGTGCTCGAGAACATCGTGCGCCGTCGTGGGGAGGGCTTGGGTCCTCGCGCTGCGGCGGTGCTCGGTGCGCAAGAGGTTTTCTTTGCCGTTCTCGCGACGACGGCGACCCTTGCCGCCGTCTTCGTTCCGCTGTCCTTCCTGCCGGGGCAGCTCGGTGGGCTCTTCCGCGAATTCGGCTTCGTGCTGGCCTTTGCCGTGCTTTTGTCGTCCGCCACGGCGCTGACGCTCTGCCCGATGATGGCGTCGCGCATGTTGTCGCGCGAGGCAGAGGAGGATCATGGCGTTCTGGGCTCAGTGGGGCGCCGCTTCGCCAGCTTCTATGGGCGCACGCTTCGGGCCTGCCTCGGCAATCCGCTCATCGTCATCATTGTCGCAGTGGTGTTCTCAGGCGCGGCCTATCTTTCCTTCACCGGTATCCGCAGTGAAATCACGCCGCGCGAGGATCGCTCGATGGTCATGATGCGGTTGACGACGCCGCAGGGCTCGAGCCTGGCCTACACGCGTGATCAGCTCCAGCGGGTCGAAGAATATCTGCAGCCGTTGCGCGATAGCGGGGAAATCCAGAACGTCTTCTCGATTTCTGGACAGGGCTCTTCGAACAGCGCCTTCATGGTGATGACGCTCGCGCCTTGGTCTGAGCGCAGCCGCACACAGGACCAGATCGCCCAGGACATCAATGCGGCGACGGCCAAAGTGCCAGCGCTCCGCGGTAATGTCTTCCAATCGAACAGCTTGCGGATCCGCGGCGCCGGCAGCGGGCTGCAGATGGCCATGGTCGGATCGAGCCATGAGAACCTGACCGAAGCTGTGCTATCGGTGGTCGAGCAGATGCGCGACCGACCGGAATTCCAGACGCCGCGAATCGACAACGAGCCGACACAGGCGCAGATATCTGTCACCATCGATCGTGAACGGGCGTCGGACCTCGGCATCGATATCGGTGCGATCGGAACCTCGCTGCAGGCGCTTCTCGAAGGTCGATCGGTCACGGACGTCTTCGTTGACGGCAATTCGATCCCGGTGCGGCTGGTCTCCAGCACGCAGCCGATCAACGATCCGACGGACCTCGAAAACATCTTCCTGACCACATCCGATGGCCGGGTGGTGCCGATGTCGTCGATCGCTTCGCTGGAAGAGAAGGCCGTATCGCCAACCCTCAACCGCGAACAGCAGCTCGCGTCTGTGTCCTTCTCGGCAGGCCTTGCCGATGGCGTGGCGCTCGGGGATGCGGTCGAAGTTGCGACGCAGTTGGCACAGCCGCTTCTGCCGCCGGGTTCGCGCCTGATCCCGCTCGCCGAAGCGGCGACGCTGGAAGAGAACAGCTATGGCATGGCGCTGACCTTCGGCTTCGCGGTTGCGATCATCTTCCTGGTGCTCGCTGCGCAGTTCGAAAGCGTGGTCTCCTCGCTGATCATCATGGCGACGGTGCCGCTCGGTCTTGCCTGTGCCGTCTTCGCGCTCGTCGTTACCGGATCGACGCTCAACATCTACAGTCAGATCGGCCTCGTTCTGCTTGTGGGTGTTATGGCGAAGAACGGCATTCTGATCGTCGAATTTGCCAACCAGTTGCGTGATCGCGGGCTTTCCGTTCGCGAGGCGATCGAAACGGCCTGCACCATCCGACTTCGTCCCGTCATGATGACGATGATCGCGACCGTTTTCGGTGGCGTTCCGCTGGTGCTGGCGCAAGGTGCCGGCGCGGAAGCGCGCATCGCGCTCGGCTGGGTGATCGTCGGCGGTCTCGGCTTTGCCACCCTGGTGACGCTTTACGTCACGCCGGTCGCCTATCTCCTGCTTGCCCGCTTCTCCAAGCCGCATGCCCAGGAAGAGGCGCGCCTGAAGACGGAACTCGAGGATGCCACGCTGAAGATCGCCAATGATCGTGGCGCGCCGCCGAGGGTTGCGGCCGAGTAACAGGAAGAGCTCGCCTCTGCGGCTGTCTGACGACTGGACAATCTCTGAGCCCTATCCCATAGCAGGGACGCACCATTTTCCCGGTGCGTCCCATGGCTATTATTCGGGAGGTCGCGGATGGCCCGCAAGGATGTGATCGACGGCAAACGCAATGAAGAAGGCATCGCTCTTGCCTTGCCGCTCCTCAAGCAGCGTTTCGGAGAGCGCTTCCAGACAGGTCAGTCGTTCCGCGACCAGCACAGCCACACCACCACCTATCTGCCTTCACAGCGACCGGATGGGGTCGTCTTCGCCGAAAGCAGCGAGGATGTTCGAGAGGTCGTGCGGATTTGCGCCACGCATCGCGTGCCGGTCGTGCCTTTCGGCACAGGCTCCTCGCTGGAGGGGCAGGTGAACGCACCTTGCGGCGGCATATCGATCGATTTCAGCCGTATGAACCGGATCCTCTCGGTCAATGCCGAGGATCTGGACTGCACGGTCGAGCCGGGCGTGACGCGCGAGGACCTCAACACCTATCTGCGCGACACCGGTCTGTTCTTCCCCATCGATCCGGGCGCGAATGCGTCGCTCGGCGGCATGACCGCGACGCGCGCGTCCGGTACCAATGCAGTGCGGTATGGCACGATGAAGGACAATGTGCTGGCGCTGACGGTGGTGACGGCCGATGGCGAGGAGATCCGCACTGCGCAGCGGGCCCGCAAGTCCTCGGCTGGCTATGATCTGACGCGGCTCTTCGTCGGTTCGGAAGGGACGCTCGGGGTCATCACCTCGATCACGCTCAGGCTGCAAGGCATTCCGGCGAAGATCAGCGGCGGCGTCGTAGCTTTCCCGACGCTCGAAGACGCCTGCAATGCGGTCATCATGACGATCCAGTTGGGGATCCCGGTGGCGCGCATCGAACTCCTGGACGAGATGCAGATCCGCGCCTGCAACGCTTATTCCAAGCTTTCCTATGCCGAGCGTCCGACCTTGTTCATCGAGTTCCATGGGACGGAAGAGACGGTGGCGCTTCAGGCAGAACAGTTCGGCGAGATCGCGGCTGAGTTCGGCGGTGGAGAATTTGCCTATACCGCCAACGCGGAAGAGCGGAACCAGCTCTGGAAAGCGCGCCACAACGCCTATTGGGCAAGCCGGGCGCTGGCGCCGGAACTTTCGGCCCTGTCGACGGATGTCTGCGTGCCGATTTCGCGTCTCGCCGAATGCGTGGCCGCGACGCAGGCGGATATTCGCGAACACGGCTTCCTGGCGCCGATTGTCGGCCATGCCGGTGACGGCAATTTTCATGTCCTGCTGCTGTTCAACGACAAGGACGCCGCTGATGTCGAGAAGGCTGAAGCCTTCCTGGAGCGGCTGAACGGGCGGGCGCTTGCCATGGAAGGCACCTGCACCGGAGAGCATGGTATCGGACAGGGCAAGATCAGCTATCTCGAGCAGGAACTGGGATCGGCGCTGCCTGCCATGCGTGCGATCAAGGCAGGGCTCGATCCAGACAATATTTTCAATCCCGGCAAGATCTTTCGCCTGTGACTGCAAGAGCTTGCGGGTTGCCCCTGCGGTGAATTGCGTTACCTTCGGGCCGTAATCAAGGGAGTGGCATTCGGTGCTCGGACGCATACTGGTAACGTTTGGCGGCCTTCTGGTGGTTGCGCTCTTTGCAGCGCTGCTCGCCCCCTTGTTTGTCGACTGGACCAATTTCCGCCGCGACTTCGAGGATCAGGCGAGCCAGTTGCTCGGCAAGAAGGTCGTGGTCAATGGTGAGGTTTCGGCACGGCTCCTACCGTTTCCGTCCGTCACCATGGAGGATGTGACCGTCGGGACCGATGTGGACGGCACGCCGCTGGTCCGGGTCGCCCGCTTCTCGCTCGATGCGGAACTTGCGCCCTTCCTGTCCGGCGAGGCGCGCATCTTCGACATGCGCATCGAGGAGCCGAAGGCACGCATCCGGCTTCTGCCCGACGGGACGCTGGACTGGTTGCGCGGCAGCAGACCGAGCATCCCGGCGCGCACCGTCGTTCTGGAAAAGGTCTCCGTTACCGGCGGCACGGTCGAGTTCATCGACGAGCAGTCGGGACGCAATCGCGTGCTCACCGAGCTCGACGCTGCTCTGTCTGCACGCACGCTTGCGGGGCCCTGGTCGGTCCAGGGCAGGGCGGTGCTCGACGGAGAGGCCGGGCAGTTCGGCCTGACCACCTCGGAATTTTCGAGCGTTTCGCTTCCGCTTCGCTTGCGGATCGATCCGGAAGCGCGTCCCTTCGACCTGATGCTCGAAGGAGAACTGGCGCTGGAAGAGGGCAAGCCGCAATACGCCGGCAGCTTCTCGTCCACCTGGAAGATCGCGAGACCGGCCGAGGCTCTGGAAGCTGGGCAGACGCCGGTGCCAGCGCCTCGGATGCGCGGCGAGTTCAAACTCGCAAATGACAGCATCACGGTTCCGAGCTATCGCCTCGAACTCGGCGATGCCGTCGATCCTTACGTGATTTCGGGCGAAGGCAAGCTCGACACCGGTGCAAATCCGGAGTTCCTGCTAACCGCCGAGGGCCAGCAGGTCGACGTCAATAGGCTGGCCGTCGATGGCAGCCGGGCAAAGACCTCCCGCAACGGTACCGTGTCCGTCCAGCAGCGCCTTGCGCTCCTGCTCGCGACCGCTGCCGAAATCCCGATCCCCAAGGTTCCCGGACGGGCGACACTGCGCCTGCCGGCGATCGTGGCGGGCGATACCGTGTTTCGCGACCTGCAACTCGATGTGCGCCCCGCGGGCAACGGCTGGACCGTTGAAAAGGCCGTCGGCCTCTTGCCGGGCCGCACACAGGTCGAGGCAAGTGGCCGCCTGGTGCTCGTGGGCACGCCCTCCTTCCAGGGCAATGTCCTGATTGCGTCGACCCAGCCTTCGGGCCTCGCCACCTGGATTGCAGGGCGCGTCGACCCGGCGATCCGTGGCCTTTCCTCGGCCGGTTTCTCAGCCTCGGTCAACCTTGCCCCCGAATTGCAGCGCTTCGAAAATCTGGAGCTTGCGATCGGCGCGGAGCCACTAAAGGGACGGATCGAGCGGGAATCGCCGATCGGTCAAGCGGCGAGCCTCTCCATCGATCTGAGCGGAGACGGTCTCGATCTCGATGCCGCACGGGCGATCGCCGCTTTGGTCGTCGGCGAGGACGCCGAACAGCGGCTGCTTGCCGAACGGGTTGCGACCCGTCTGAAGGTGGGTGCGCTGCGGGCCTTCGGTGTGACCGCCGAGGACGTCGAGGCGATTGCCACATACGAGGCTGGGCAGCTTTCGATCGAGAGGTTCAACCTCGGCAGTGTCGCTGGCAGCGCAATCCGGGTTACCGGCACCCTTCGGGATACGCTGGCCACGCCGGCGGGTGAGGCGGAGATCGGGTTCGTCTCTGAGGATCCAGGTCCGTTCCTTGCGCTCCTCAGGGAGCGGCTGCCCGCCAGCTCTCTCATCGACCGGTTGGCCCGGAGTGCGCAGTGGTATCCGCAGACTGACATCAAGGGTCGGCTGCAGGTGACGGAGGCGGGTGCCGTGACGCTTGGACTGACCGGTCGCGTCGACCAGACTGCGCTTGCCGTGACGGCCGAGGCTGACGCAATCTCCGCGTTCCTCGCGGGCGGCAAACGTAGCGTCGACATCCGACTGGAGAACGAGGAGGCGCAGGTTCTTCTCGGACAGGTCGGTTTTGATCCCCTGCCATGGACAACCGGCGACGGTGGCGTTCTGACCTTGACGGTGAACGCCGCGGGCGAGGGAAATGCCGACGCCATGGTGCGCTTTGCGGGGCCTGCGACCACGCTCAATGCGACGGCGCAGCTGACGGCTTTCGACACGCCCGGCATGCTGGATGGCGGGTGGGATGTCTCGCTCGACAGCCAGGACATTGGTCCCTATCTGATGACGTTGGGTCTCAGCCTACCCGATGCGGCGGCCGGTCTTCCGGTAAAGGGGGAGACCCGATTCTCGCTTGGCGACGGTCAGCTTGCGATCGAACGCATGACTGGGACGATCGGTGGACAACAGGTCGAGGCTGAGGGGCAGGTGACCCTGACGGGATCCGTTCCCTCATTAGCCGGTACTTTGAGCCTCGATGAACTCGATCTCGAGTGGCTGGCGGCGACCATCGTCGGCCCGCTCACGGATCCGGTTGATGGCGCGTTGTCGGATGCGGCTCTCGGCGCCGCCAGCTTGCCCTTCGATCTCGATCTTGGCCTGACCGTCAAGCAATTCTGGCCCGGTGCGGCAGAGGCCATGACGGATGTGTCCGGAAGGCTGCGGAACAGGGCCGGCGAACTTAGCTTCGATGACATCGCAGGCGACTGGCTGGGCGGCAAGGCGAAGGGTCGGTTCTCGGTGGCCAACACCGACGGAAACGGCTTTCTGCAAGCCCGCCTCGATCTCGAGGATGGCGATCTGCTGAGGACGATCAATGCGCTGCGTCTCGGCCGTGGAATGACGGAGACCGAAACACCCGCCGGACGCATGGATGTGACTTTGGTTGCCGAAGGCGCCGGCAAGACGCCGGCCGAGTTGATCGGCACGGCCAGTGGCTCTGGCGAGGCGCGGTTCCGCAGCCTCACGCTCGACCGCTTGCATCTCGATATCATGCCGGCACTGACTGCCGAGGTGGACGCCCTGGGGACGGAGATCAGTGAGGACAAGGTTCGGGATATCACCGAGCGGCTGGTCGGGAATGGTCGAACGGAACTGACGGGGTTGATCCTGCCCTTTGCCTTGTCGGACGGGACGCTGCGCATTCAGGCGGCGAGCCACCAGACGGATGCGGCCAAGATCGACGGTGCGCTCCGGCTCGATCTGCGCGCCGCCGTGCTCGAGGGTGAAATCGGTGTGGCCCTGAACGCCGGAGAGGCCGCCATGGACGGGGGAGAGCCTAATTTCCGGCTCCTCTTCCGAGGTGATGCCCTTTCGCCCAGTCAGTCACTTGACGTTACGGAACTCACGAACTTCGCCTCTCTGCGAGCCTTCGAAACCGAGCGGCGGAGGGTCGAGGCGCTGCAAGCAAGCGTTCTCGAAAAGCAGAGGCTGAGACGGGAGGCGGCGCTTGCGCGGTCGCGTGCCGAAGAGCGGGTGCGGGCAGAAGCCGAACGTCTGCGGCTGGAAGAGGAGGCGCGGCTCAAGGCTGAAGCTGAAGCCCGGGCGGCACAAGAGGCCGAACCCTTGGATGCTCAACCGGAGGTGCCACCAGCCACATCGGTGGAGCCCCTGACGACCGAAACGGTGCCCGTCGCGCCCGTTCTTCCAGTGGCACCGGAAGAACGCGTGATCCGTCAGCCCTTGCCCGAGATGCGGTTCGAGGGACTGCCTGGGGTCAACTGAGGAAACTGCGTTGGACGTTCGCCTCTGCCGTTCTGTCCAAGACCTTGTCTTACATCGAGGCAGCCGCCTGCTTGAGTTCGCGCAAGACGAACAGGCGAAGTGCAGAGGATAGGTTCGAGTCGAGCGCACGGCTCTCGTCGATTTCGGCGATCAGGGCTGCAAAGCTCAAACCGCGTTTCCTGGCGATGGTTTTCAACTCGTCGAGGAAGGCGTCTTCGACCGAAAAACTGGTGCGGTGTCCGTGGAGGGTGATCGAGCGCTTGCGGATCATGGCGGTCACCGTCTTGAATGTTCGAGGTATGGCTGTGCCGATGCGCCCAGACACCTTTTCGGATCAATCCTGCTCGGGCTTCTCGATCCGCCCCTGTTCGTGCTGCCGGGCCGCCTTTTCGTTGCGTGCTTTGGTCAGCGTTTTTTCCGCTTTGGTTCTGCCATGGCTGATGCGGTTCTGTTCGGCCACGGTCTCCCGCTCGTCCCGGGCTTTTGCCTTGCGGAACTGACGGAGATTGACGATGTCGGCCATGGTCTCAACTCCACGGAAAAGGCCGGGCAGGGGCCCGGCCGTTCGTCATGTCACTGCTTCTTGCGGAAGGCGTCGAGCGAAACGACGGAGCCTTCCTTCTTCTCTTCCGTCTTGCCGGCTTCCGCTTCTTCCGTCTTGGCGACGGCCTCCAGCGGATAGGCGGTGATCTCGGCTTCGCCTTCTTCCTCGTCGGCCAGCGGTACGTCGAATTCGAGTTCGAAGTTCACCGAGGGGTCGTAGAAGCCGCGGATGGCGTTGAAGGGCACCACGAGCTTTTCCGGCGTGTCGGAGAAGGAGAGGCCGATCTCAAAGAGGCTGTCGGTGACCTTCAGGTCCCAGAACTGATGCTGGACGACGATGGTCATCTGCTCGGCATATTTCGCCTTGAGATGCTGGGAAATGCGAACGCCTGGCGCACCGGTCAGGAAGGTGATGAAGAAATGATGGTCACCCGGCAGGCGCCCCGTCGCGGCAACCTCGGCCAAGACCTTACGGATGACGCCACGGAGGGCGTCCTGGGCCAGAATGTCGTAGCGAATATGGTCGTGCCCCATCAGATCCTGCTTTCGTTATCATGCCGATTTCAGCGGCTTATGCCACGACGCGGCGGCGCGGAAAAGCCCCGACGCGTGAAACTGGTTCGCGCAATGTACATCAAATCTCGGCCTGCTGGTAGCAGCGAAATCCGAAGCAAAGTCATGCGGAAGACAGGGAGTGAAGACTGAGGGTCAATTGGGAGGAGGAGGTAGGTGAAGGCTTCTGTTGCCAGGTGCCTTCGGACCCCGCCTTAAGGGGCTAACCCTAAGGACTTAGAGCGGGTTTCCCGCACCGCCATTAGGCAGCGAGAGCGTAACCCTTAGCGTTGTTGTCGTTTGCAACTACACTTGTGACCCGATAACGGCGGTATCATGCCGAGCAAAAGTTCGATCTTTACGCCCTTGTCGATCCTATTTCGCCCCCATCAAAAGCCGGTCCGAATAGTCTTCGTTACCGACCGGTTTTTGGTGGAGGCGCCGGGTACCGCCCCCGGGTCCAATAGGTTTATTACACCGACCGTTTATTGCCATAGCCGGAGCAAGCCCCGGCAAGGCTGATATAGGTGTTTCCTTTCCCGATGAAAAGAGGCTAACCGACAGGATCGCGGATTATGCCGCGCGGACCGGGGAAAACCCATGAAGCCGATTGGTTCGCGGCCCGGCCGGCGATAAGATGGCGCCGACAACGACTCGATGATGGACCCATGCACCAGTATCACGACCTTCTGCGCCACGTTCTGGAGACCGGCAGCGATCGCGGTGACCGCACGGGCACCGGCACCCGCTCCGTGTTCGGTTACCAGATGCGCTTCGATCTGGCGGAAGGCTTTCCTGTCATCACGACGAAACGACTGCATCTGAAGTCGATCATTCACGAACTGCTCTGGTTCCTGAAGGGCGATACGAATATCCGCTACCTGAAGGAAAACGGCGTCAGCATCTGGGACGAATGGGCCGACGAAAACGGCGACCTTGGTCCCGTCTATGGTGCGCAGTGGCGTTCCTGGCCGGATTATGACGGCGGGCAGATCGACCAGATGGCGAAGCTCGTCGAGAGCATCAAGACAAACCCGAACTCACGACGCCACATCGTCACCGCCTGGAACCCGGCGCTGGTCGACGAGATGGCACTTCCGCCCTGCCACTGCCTCTTCCAGTTTTACGTGGCCGATGGCCGCCTATCCTGCCAGCTCTACCAGCGCTCGGCCGATATCTTCCTCGGCGTTCCCTTCAATATCGCCTCTTACGCGCTGCTGACCCTGATGATTGCGCAGGTGACCGGTCTCGAGCCGGGAGACTTTGTCCATACGCTGGGCGACGCCCATCTCTATGCCAATCATTTCGATCAGGCGAAGCTTCAGCTGACACGCACGCCGAAGGCGTTGCCGGTCATGAAGCTCAATCCCGACGTCAAGGATCTGTTTTCCTTCGCGTATGACGACTTCACCCTGATCGGCTATGAGGCCGATGCAAGCATCAAGGCGCCGATTGCCGTCTGACGGTGCGGTGAACGGGTTCGGCATGGCTGACATCAAGACCGTCATCATCGTTGCCGTGTCGCGGAACGGGATCATTGGCCGCGACGGCGACATGCCGTGGAAGCTGTCGACCGACCTGAAGCGCTTCAAGGCGCTCAGCATGGGCAAGCCGCTGGTGATGGGGCGCAAGACCTTCGAATCTGTAGGGTCGAAACCGCTTCCTGGTCGGCCACATATCATTGTCAGCCGCAGTCAGACCTTCGACATGTCCGGCGTTGAAACCGTGAAGAGTCTCGACGAAGCTCTCGAACGGGGCAGGGCGATTGCGGCCGAGCTCGGTGTGAACGAGGTGTGCGTCGTGGGCGGTGGCGAGATTTATCGCCAGGCACTGGCGTTTGCCGATCTCCTGCATGTCACCCATGTCGAGACAGTTGTGGACGGGGATACTTCGTTTCCGATGATCGATCCCGCATCGTTCGAATGCGTCCAGGAAATTGGCGTTCCGGCCGGCGACAAGGACAATTACCCCACACGATACGCGATATACCGTCGCAGGGCCGCCTGATAACGCAAAATTTGCCCTTTCCGAAGAAGAAGTTGGCCTCTTCGCGTTGAAAGCAAGGGCTTCGATACCTATAACCCTTTGGAACCTCATGCATGCTGGTCAATCGGCCAGCGGGCGGGGGACTTGGGAGCTTTTACAGCAAAGAGGTATTGATGCCCTGGAGCAATCAAAACGGCGGCGGCGGCGGTCCTTGGGGCGGCGGCGGCGGCGGCGGTAACAATCAGGGCCCCTGGGGGCAGGGGCCAAACCGGCCACGCGGAAACGGCGGTGGCGGCGGCGGCAACCAGCCCCCGGATCTGGAGGATCTGATCCGCAGAGGTCAGGATCGACTGAAGAATGTCGTGCCCGGCGGGTTCAACGGCGGTGCATTCGTGATCGTCGGTATTGTGCTGGTCGCCTTCTGGGCGATGCAGGCCATCTACACGGTTCAGCCGGACGAGCGCGGCGTTGAACTGCGCTTCGGCAAGCCGAAGGAAGAAATCTCGATGCCGGGCCTGCATTTCCATCTCTGGCCGATCGAATCGGTCGAGATCGTCAAGGTCACCGAGCAGCAGCAGAACATCGGCAGCCGTCCGACCTCGAACAATCCTGGCGCCGGCCTGATGCTCAGCGGCGATCAGAACATCGTCAGCGTCCAGTTCTCGGTGCTCTACACCGTGTCGGACCCGCAGTCCTATCTCTTCAACCTCGAAGATCCGACCCAGACCCTCCAGCAGGTGTCCGAGAGCGCCATGCGTGAAGTTGTCGGTCGTCGTCCGGCCCAGGATGTCTTCCGCGACAACCGCGAACAGATCTCCACCCAGGTTCGTGACATCATCCAGGGCACCATGGACACCTATGGTGCCGGCATCGCGATCAACGCGGTTCCGATCGAAGACGCGGCTCCGCCGCGCGAAGTGGCCGAAGCCTTCGAAGAAGTGCAGCGCGCCCAGCAGGACGAAGACCGCTTTGTCGAAGAAGCCAACCAGTACGCCAACCAGCGTCTCGGTCAGGCACGAGGCCAGGCAGCACAGATCCGCGAAGAGGCAGCCGCCTACAAGGACCAGGTCGTCAAGGAAGCCGAGGGTGAGGCGCAGCGCTTCATCTCGATCTACGACGAATACGTAAAGGCGCCCGACGTAACCCGTCAGCGCATCTACCTGGAGACCATGGAGAACGTTCTGCGCAATTCGAACAAGGTGATCATCGGCGAACAGCAGGGTGTCGTACCGTACCTGCCGCTCAACGAACTCATGCGTCAGCAGGGCAACCAGGGCGCCGGCCAGTCAACGACGGGGGGGAACTGACATGCAGAACCGTCTTTCCTATTTCCTCGTCGCCCTCGGCGTCGCGCTGTTCTTCGTCTATTCCTCTATTTTTGTGGTCAACGAGCGAGAGCAGGCCATCGTCCTGCGCTTCGGTCAGATTCAGGACGTGAAGAACGAGCCGGGCCTCTATTTCAAGCTGCCCTTCGCCTTCATCGACGCCGATCGCGTGCAATATGTCGAAGACCGCGCGCTGCGTTTCGATCTGCCTGACATTCGTGTTCAGGTCCGTGGCGGTGCGTTCTATGAAGTCGATGCATTCGCGGTCTATCGGATCACCGATGCCCGCCGTTTCCGTGAAACGGTTTCGGCGGACCGCGTAGCCGCAGAATCGCGTCTTCGTACCCGTCTCGATGCAGCCCTCCGCCGTGTCTACGGTCTGCGCAACTTCGATGCAGCGCTCTCCGAAGAGCGTGGCTCGATGATGTCCGACGTTCGCAACGATCTCCAGGCAGCGGCTGAAAGCCTCGGCCTGCAGGTCACCGACGTCCGCATTCGTCGTACCGACCTGACGCAGGAAGTCTCGCAGCAGACCTTCGAGCGTATGAAGGCCGAGCGTCTCGCGGAGGCTGAACTGATCCGTGCGCGGGGTAACGAAGAAAGCCAGCGTCGCCGGGCGATCGCCGACCGTCAGGTCGTCGAGTTGCAGGCCGGAGCGCAGCGCGATTCGGAAATCCTGCGTGGTGAAGGCGATGCAGAGCGTAACAGCATCTTCGCCGATGCCTTCCAGCGTGATCCGGGCTTCTTCGAGTTCTACCGCTCGATGCGCGCCTATGTTGCTTCGATGAGCAATCAGGGCACGACGATGGTGCTGTCGCCTGACAGTGACTTCTTCCGCTTCTTCAACAGCGGAGCCGGTACGGGCAACTCGGCGACGGTGCCACCTGCACCTGCTGCCGCCCAGCAACCGGCCCCACCGCCGGCACCTACCGGCAACTGACATCATGGACGACCTGCTCGCAGGGATCGCCATATTTCTGATCATCGAGGGGCTGGCCTATGCGCTGGCCCCTCGTTTTCTTGTGCGCATGGCCCGGCTCCTGCCAGAGATCCCGGAGGATCAACTGCGGCTCCTCGGTCTCACCGCGATCACCACGGGCATTGCAATCGTTTGGTGGATACGCGGCTGACAAGATGTGGTCGCAAGTCGAGGTTAGATCTATTCCGGCAATTGTGATTTTCCCTCAGCCCATTCCGCCTTATGTTCACCAAGACTCCAGACAATCCAGTGAGGAAGCCGATGATGAAACCTGCCCGCGCGTCGCGAATGATTCTGTCGGCGCTTCTCACGGGAACGGCCGTGACCGTCGGTGCCGTGGCCTCGCCCATTCCAGCGGTGGCGCAGCAAGGGCCTGAATCAGTTGCGGATCTCGCAAGTGGCCTGCTCGGCGCCGTCGTCAATATCTCGACGTCTCAAAGCGTCGCCGAAGAGGGCGAGGGTCCGCGTCCGCAGGTTCCGGAGGGCTCGCCCTTCCAGGAGTTGTTCGAAGACTTCTACCGGAACCGCGAAGGCGGGGGCACGAGCAACAAAGTGAACTCGCTTGGCTCCGGCTTTGTGATCGACCCGACGGGCTTCATCGTCACCAACAATCACGTGATCGAAAATGCCGACGATATCGAGGTCATTTTCTCCGACGGTTCGAAGCTGAAGGCGACGCTGATCGGCACTGACACGAAGACCGATCTGTCCGTTCTCAAGGTCGAGCCGCCACAGCCGCTGACGGCGGTGAAATTCGGCGATTCGACGAAGATGCGCATCGGCGACTGGGTCATGGCGATCGGCAATCCGTTCGGCCTAGGCGGCTCGGTGACGGTCGGAATTATCTCGGCCAGCGGCCGCAACATCAATGCCGGCCCCTATGACAACTTCATCCAGACGGATGCGGCGATCAACAAGGGCAATTCCGGTGGACCGCTGTTCAACATGAGCGGCGAGGTGATCGGGATCAACACGGCGATCATATCGCCGAGCGGCGGATCGATCGGCATCGGTTTTGCCGTGCCGACGGAACTGGCGGAGAACATCGTCAATCAGTTGATCGAGTTTGGCGAAACGCGTCGTGGCTGGCTCGGCGTTCGCATCCAGCCGGTTTCCGACGAGGTGGCGCAGAGCCTGAACATCGACCGCGCCCGTGGCGCTCTGATCAGCGGTATTGTCGAAGGTGGCCCTGTCGCCAATGGCCCGATCCAAGTCGGCGACATCATCATGCGCTTCAATGGACGTGCGATTTCCGAAACCCGCGACCTCACCCGCATTGTGGCCGAAAGTCCGATCGGCGAACCGCTCGACGTAGTCATCCTGCGCGACGGACAGGAACAGACGGTGAAGGTGACCCTTGGGCGTCTTGATGATGACGAGGTCGCGAGCAACGAGACGGATCCAGAAACCACGGTCGAGCCCGACGAGGAGGGCACGGCGCCCGACGGCGATCAGCAGGGGCCTGCAGAGCCGCCTGCCGGCGAGGAGGCTCCTGACGGAGACGAGCAGGGTGAGGCTCCGGCCACGCCTGATCAAGCCGAACAGAGCGCGCCCGTGACGGAAGGGCTCATCGGCGTCGAGCTGACCGCGCTTACCGATGCGAACCGTGTGAGCTTCTCGATTGCCGAGGGCGTTGAAGGGGTTCTGATCACCCGCGTGCTTCCCGGCTCCAAGGCTGAAGGCAGGGGGCTGCAGGTCGGCGAGGTGATCGTCGAGGTGGCGCAGGAGTTCATGAGAACACCGCAGCAAGTGGCCGAGAAGCTGACCAACATCAAGGGTGAGGGACGCCGCAGCGGCTATCTGATGATTGCCGACAAGGACGGCAATCTCCGTCTCGTGGCGGTTCCACTCGAATAGTTCAGGCGTAGAGCCGCTCGACCGAGATGCTGTTCTGTCTCAAATACTCCTCGAACTGGTCGACCGGCATCGGTCGGCCGACGAGGAAGCCCTGGATCTCGCCGCAGCCCATTTGCCGCAACAGGTCGAACTGACCTCTGGTTTCGACGCCTTCTGCAGCAACGCTCATGCGCAGGTCACGCGCAAGACGGATCACGGCGTCAACGATGGCGCGGCTGTCGGCATTCGTTTCCAGGTCCGAAATGAAGGACTGGTCGATCTTCAGTTTGTCGAAGCGATACTGGCGCAGGTAGCTCAGGGAGGAGAAGCCCGTGCCGAAGTCGTCGAGCGCGATGCGAAGCCCGAGCCGTGACAGGCAGGCAAGCGTTTGTTCGACGCCGATCGCCTTTTCCATCAGCAGGCTTTCCGTCACCTCCAGTTCGAGACGATGAGCGGGCAGACCGTTCTGCTTCAACGCGCTTTCAACCAGCGGCAGGAGCCCTGGACTGAGAAACTGGCGTGAGGACAGATTGACGGCGACGCGGATATGGTCCGGCCAGTTGACCGCGTGCTTGCAGGCTTGGCGCAGTACCCAGCTGCCGATTGCGCCGATCTGGCCGGATTCTTCGGCGATCGGGATGAATTCGCCGGGGCTGATGGGCCCGAGCGTCGGATGGTTCCACCGCAGCAATGCCTCGGCACAGACCACCTGCCGGCTCTGGGCGTCGACGAGCGGCTGGAAGTTGACGGTCAGGCTCTCCTGGGCAACCGCAAGCGCCAGTTCCTGTTCGATCAGATTGCGGCGTCGCGCAGCGGCATCCAGCGAGCTATCGAAGAAGCGGTAACGGTTGCGTCCGTCTGTCTTGGCCCGATAAAGGGCAAGATCTGCATTGCGCATCAACTGGTCTGGATCAGTGCCATCGATCGGGGCGCAGGCAATGCCGATGCTGACGCCGACATGGGCCGTGCCGCAGCGGAGGCTGATCGGCTTGCTGAGGCTTTCGATGATGCGGGAGGCGAGGCTCGCGGCGCTCTGCGGATCGTCGCCCGTCACATGCAGGATCGCGAACTCATCACCGCCAATGCGCGCCAGCGTGTCGCTCTCGCCGCGGATCTGGCTCAGAATGCTGGCAATAGCGCGCAGCAGTTCGTCGCCGCCGGCATGGCCGAAATTGTCGTTGATATGCTTGAAACGATCAAGATCCAGCAGCAGGACCGAGAAAGGGTCGCCGAAGCGTTGATAACGCGATACCGCGCGTTCGAAATCTTCGGAGAGGAGAACGCGGTTACCAACTTCCGTCAACGGATCGTGGCGGGCCATGTGTTCGATCCGCAGCCGGCTTTCACGGCTTGCGGTGACATCGCGGCCAACTCCGCGATAGCCGCAGAACTGTCCGGTCTCGTCCTGGATGGCCTTTGCGGTCAGCGACCAGATCGCCAGTTCGCCCCCCAGTTCGACACAGATGTCCTGATCACGGAAGGACTGGCGCGCCTCCAGACAGGTGATGAAGTTCTCCTTGCAATCCATGCCCTCGACCCCGACTTCGGCGAAGGGCATGATCCCGGTCAGCGGCTTGCCGATCACCATGGCTTCTGGCACCTGCATCTGATCGTAGAAGCGGCTGGAGGCACGAACCAGGTTGAGGTTCTCGTCGGTGCCCCACAACCAGTCCGCGGCGTTCTCTTCGAAGTCGTTCAGCAGGAGATTGATGACGTCCCGCTGCTCGTCGGCGGCAAGCTTGGCCCGGACGCGCTCCGTGAGGCTTCGACAGACCGCCAGCGACGAGCGGATGATGATCGCGGCAAAGATCAGGTAGAGGACGAAGAGGTAGGCGCCGACAATCGTGGGATCGCGGGAGAGGGCGATTGCCGCGCCGACGGCAACGGTGCTGCAGAAGACGATCGATGCCGGCGGAATGGTTGCCAGGGCGAAGCCGCCGCCGCCGGCCATGCCGACGGTGAGCGCAATCAGCACCATGCGCTGCGTTTCGTCGGCTATGTGATAGGCCGCCACATCGAGGGCTGCCCAGAGGCCGCTCAGGATCGCGGCATAAATGATCGCGCGAACTGTCCCGCGCAGGCTTGCCCGCTCGCGCATGCCGCGTTTGCGATTGCGCCACCAGGACAGGGTCGTAAATACCGCAACAGTGAGGATGAGGCCGCAGATCACATAGACTTCAGTCGCGGACGGGCTGCCGTAAAAGGCAAAAACTGTCAGGACCGCGTTGCAGACGTTGGCCGCCATCATCCATGGCGTGCTGGTGCCGACGACCGACAGTCGAACTGCGCGGATACGCTCTGCCTCTTCCGCCGTCTGGTCACCTTCACCAAGGCGCAGGAAGCGGTCGTACAGGTTCGCAATCGGTGCCGCGAGATGCGCGGAAAACATCTTCTGCATACGGAAGTTCGTAGCAGATACATTTTAAGTCTGCGTAAATTAGGAATATCATCTTGTTCGGATCGGGGTGGAATCGAACTGAATCCTGAACAATACATGCCGCTTCAGGTGCGGATGCGTGTCAGGCACCTTGGGATGATCGAAATCCTGGCCAGCCAGACGTTGCATGCCAATCCTTTGCATGACAGCGGTCGACCGATGATTGCCGTCGACCGCAAAGGCGTAGACTGTCGGCAGACGCAGGTCGGCACGCGCGTATTCGATCAGGCGGGATGCCGCTTCGGTGACGTAGCCGCGGCCCCAGAAGCGGGTGGCCAAACGCCAGCCGATCTCGATTGCTCCCTCGGGCAGGATACCGGGAAGGTCCACGGGTGACAGGCCGCAGAAGCCCATTGCTTCGTTTGTTGTCCGATCGGCGAGCGCGTAGAATCCAAGACCCGTTTCACTGATCATGTCGCGGTTCCGGTCGAACAGGGTGTCGCATTCCGCATGGGAGCGGCGAAACGGGAAGAACTCCATGACCTTTTCGTCGCGGTTGATCTCGTAGAAGAGGTTGCGATCCTCCTCCTGCCAGTTGCGCAGGATCAGTCGCTCCGTTTCGACGATCAGCATGATCAGCCCTTATGCGGTCACGAAGTCCGACTTGCGGTAGCCCTGCAGATAGAGAAGGGCGGTGAGGTCGCCGTGGTCGATGCGGATCTTCGCTTCAGCGGCCACGGCCGGCTTGGCATGCAGGGCGACACCGGAGCCGGCAATGCCGAGCATGCCCAGATCATTGGCACCGTCGCCGACGGCAATCGTCTCGTTCGGGCTGATGCCAAGGCGGCCTGCGATGTCGAGCAGGGAATCCACCTTGGCCTGCTTGCCGAGGATCGGTTCGGCAACCTCGCCGGTCAGGACGCCGTCTTCCTCGATCAAGATATTGGCCCGGTTCTCATCGAAACCGAGCATGGCGGCGATCGGGGCGGTGAAGACGGTGAAGCCACCGGAAACAAGCGCGGTGTAGCCGCCTCTTGCCTTCATCGTCGCGATCAGTTCCTTGCCGCCCGGGGTCAGAGTGATGCGCTTGGCAATCACCTCGCCGACCACCGAGATCGGCAAACCCTTTAATAGCGCCACGCGTTCGCGCAGGGCGGGCTCGAAGGCGATCTCGCCGTTCATGGCCCGGGCCGTGATCTGGGAGACCTTGTCCTTCAGGCCGACCTCGGCCGCGAGCTCGTCAATGCATTCCTGGCCGATCATGGTCGAATCCATGTCGGCGATCAGGATGGACTTGCGGCGAGTGTCGGCATCCTGGACCGCGACGTCGACGGGCTGACCCGCCAGCACCTGACGCAGGGCGCCTTCGGCCTTGATCGGATCGGTGCCATCGGGAAGGGGAATGTCGCAGGCGATCCCGTCGGCCAGCCAGTAGAGGCGCGAAGACGCGACGGCATCCGCAGCCTTCTCACCGAGGGCGGGGCTCAGAACAGGGTTTGACGGATTGGCGACAAGCGTGGCAACCAAGGCCATGATGGAAGATCCTGACAAGAACAATGACGCGATCCTGATAACCGGGCCGACCGCCAGCGGCAAGTCTGCGCTCGCGCTTCAATTTGCCCACCGCCATGACGGCGTCGTCATCAATGCCGACAGCATGCAGGTCTATGACACGCTGCGCGTCGTCACCGCCCGTCCTGGTGAAGCTGAGATGGGCGGGGTGCCGCATGAACTCTATGGCCATGTCCCGGCAGGCCAAACCTATTCGACTGGCGACTGGTTGCGTGAAGCGGGCGCGCTGCTGGCGCGACTGAAACACGAGAAGCGTCTTCCGGTGTTCGTCGGCGGTACCGGGCTCTACTTCAAGGCGCTAACCGGCGGGCTTTCGGAGATGCCCGTGATCCCGGCTGGCCTGCGGTCGGAGATCCGCGACCGGCTTGAAGCCGAGGGGGCCGAAGCGCTGCACGAGGAATTGGCCGAGTTGGATCCGGGCGTGGCGCAGCGCCTCAATCCGGCCGATGGTCAAAGGATCGTGCGTGCGCTCGAGGTGTTCCGAGCGACAGGGCGGTCCATCGCCGAGTTTCAAAAGCAGTCCGGACCGCAATTGGTCGATCCGGAGCGCGCCTGCAAGCTCGTGGTCCTGCCGGATCGCACGGTGTTGCACGACCGGATCAACAGGCGCTTCCAACAGATGATGGACGAGGGGGCGATCGAGGAGGTCGAAGCGCTTCTGTCGCTTGGCCTGAAGCCGGAGATGCCTGCGATGAAGGCGATCGGCGTGGCGCAAATCGCCGACATGCTTGCGGGCCGGATTAGCCGACACGAGGCGGTCGAGCGGGCCTCTGCCGCGACGCGCCAATATGCCAAGCGACAGATGACCTGGTTCCGCAACCAGATGGATGAAAGCTGGGAACGAGTCGATCCGGCGGTGTTCCGGATCGACTGACCGTCAGTCGCGCTTGTAGAGGCTCGACAGCGGTTTTTTGAGAATGCTCTCGCGCAAGGATGAGCCGCCCTCACGGCGCAGGGGCTGGGAGCCGAAGGTCGCTGGCGGCGGCTCGCCAGCCATGGAGTGAGCCGGCGCCGGGCTTTCCATGCGCGGGCGGGGCGCCTCGTCGATACCAGGGCGCGGCAGCATGTCCGGACGATAGGGTTCGATCGGCGGTGTCTCCGAGACCGACAACGTCTGTCGCGGCAATGGCGTCTCGAAAGGCTGACGCGTCATTGGCGGCGGTGATGCCGTCGGGAAAGGAGAGGCGGCTGGGCGCGCCGGTGTCTGTGGGGCAAACGACGCACGCAGCGAGTCGAAATGTCCGTCGTCGTCGTCGAACTCCTCGTCGTCATAGATTCCATCAGGGGCGCTCGGGGTGCCGCCGAAACCGGTCTCGAAGCTCTGCTGAAAGGCCGAGATGTCCGGCCCGGCGATGGCGCGCATACGACCGACAATGGTACGCAGATCGACGGTATCAGGCGTTTCCTCGGTCTGCTTGGCGTTGACGCCATTGGCTTTCGGCAGCGCCGATTCCGCCACACGGGTGAAGCGCATCCGCATGGGAACGGCGATCGCCTCGCCGAAGGCGATGGCTTCGCCATTGCCGATCGAGGAAATGAAGCTGGTGGTCGAGATCGAACTGTCGGGGATGGCCGAGCGGATGATCTCCTGGTCGCGGTCGTTGGCAAGGCGCATGGCAAACAGCGTCGAGCACTGCGACAGGATCGTCTGGTCGAGTTCGCCCGGGCGCTGGGTGATCACGCCAAGCGATACGCCGTATTTACGGCCTTCCTTTGCAATACGGGCGATGGCCTGGCGCGTCGGGAAGAAGCCGAGAGTGGGGTCGGCCGGCACATAGCGGTGGGCCTCTTCGCAGACGACGAGCATGTGGATCGCGCCATTCGACCAGAGCGCCAGCTCGAAGGCCATGCGGCAGAGAACCGAGGCGACGGAGTTGACGACTTCCGACGGTATCCCGGCAAGCTGGAAGGTCGAGATCGGGCGGTCGTCTCCCGGTATGCGGAAGATATGCGCGATCGTCTCCATGATCGTGTCGCTGATCGTGTTGTTGGAGAACATGAAGTGATAGCGCGGATCGTTGACCGCCGACATGATGCGCATCTTCAGCGAGCGCAGATAGGGCTTTTCACCACGGCCTTCGAGGCGTCCGATGCGCTCGTCGATGAGCGCGAGCAGGTCGGCGATGCGGTAGGGCACCGGTGTGTCGGCGGTCATCGAGCTCTTGTCGGCCATGCGCCGCATCAGGGCACTCTCATTGCCGCGGAAGGCGCGTTTGGCTTCTGGCATGAGATCGCGCAGGATGTCGAGCTCTTCCGGAACCGGCGGGCGACCGCGGAACAGAACCTCTGCGAATTCATCCAGGCGCATCAGCCAGAAGGGCAGGTCGAGCGTGTCGGTATCGATGACGACGGCCAGCTCGGGAAAGGCGGCCGCGAATTCGTTGTGCGGATCGAGAATGAGAATGCGCAGCTTCGGATCGCTTTCGATGGCCTTGCGCAGAAGTAAGGAGACGGCGGTCGATTTGCCAACGCCGGTCGAGCCGACCACGGCGAAGTGCTTCGACAGCATAGACGGGACATGGATCGTCGCGTCGATCGTTTCGTCCTGGGTGAGCTTGCCGATGACTGCAGTGTCGCCGAGGCGGGTGTCGTAGATGCGCAGAAGATCAGCCGCGCGAATGCGGTGGGCGATGGCGCCGAGATAGGGGTAGCGCGAAATGCCGGTCGAGAAGAGTTCCTGGCCGTCTTCGTGAACGTAGACTTCGCCGAGCAGTTCGACCTCGATGAGAAACTGGTTGTCGGCCCCTTCGCCCCAGTCCTTGCCTTCCGTCTGCATGGAATAGGCGAGGGCGACGACGCGGTTCTTGCCAACGGTGATCGAGATCAGACGGCCGACGGACCACAGCTCCGTGAGATCCGTGCCACCGTCTTCGGCGACGGCTGCGATCGTCGCGCGCGAGCCGTTGCAGGCGACGACGCGTCCGAGCATCCGGTTGCCAGGCCGCATGCCATCGCGGCGGTCTTGATCTCCGGCTGCGCCGGACTTGTGAAGATCATCGTTCAACAAGCGCATTCTCCCTGCTTGCGCAAGCTTATGGGGGAGCGCTTAAAATTTCGTGTAACGTCTTAGGCCGGGCTTGAGGTTTCAGACCCAGTCGCGCAAGAAACTTTCGCGACGGAGGGCGGAAATTTGCAAAAGATGCGTTGACGCTTGCGGGCTTTCTGGCTAACACTTCGACCCATGAAAAACTCGGTTGCACTTATCGTGGTGGGACGGCGCATGGGCAGGATGGTGTAACCATCCGGCGATAGCCACCCATGCGCTAGATGACAGGCTCCTCAAGGGGCCTTTTTTTATGCCCTGAACCGGGTTATCAGCCCCAAAACCAAGAAGGCAGATGGAAACACAGCATGACGGGTAAAGACAATCAGATGACTGGCGCCGAGATCGTCCTGCGCGCGCTCAAGGATAACGGTGTCGAGCATATCTTCGGCTATCCCGGTGGGGCCGTGCTTCCGATCTATGACGAGATCTTCCAGCAGGAAGACATCCAGCACATCCTCGTGCGCCACGAGCAGGGTGCCGGCCACGCGGCTGAAGGCTATGCGCGCTCGACCGGCAAGGTCGGCGTCATGCTGGTCACGTCAGGCCCCGGTGCGACAAACGCCGTGACGCCGCTTCAGGACGCGCTGATGGACAGCGTTCCGCTCGTCTGCATCTCCGGCCAGGTTCCGACCTCGCTGATCGGCTCGGACGCCTTCCAGGAATGCGATACCGTCGGCATCACGCGCCCCTGCACCAAGCACAACTGGCTGGTCAAGGACGTCAACCAGCTGGCGTCGATCATCCACGAAGCCTTCCGCATCGCCCAGACGGGTCGTCCGGGTCCGGTCCTCGTCGATATCCCGAAGGACATCCAGTTCGCCACCGGCACCTATACGCCGCCGGACGCGCACAAGGCGCTGAAGAGCTACCAGCCGAAGGTTTCGGGTGACGCGCGCGCCATCCAGGCTGCCGTCGAGCTGATGGCCTCTGCCCGCCGTCCGATCATCTATTCCGGTGGCGGCGTGATCAATTCCGGTCCGGAAGCCACCAAGCTGCTGCGCGAACTGGTTGGTCTGACCGACTTCCCGATCACATCGACGCTGATGGGGCTCGGCTGCTATCCGGCGTCCGGCAAGAACTGGCTCGGCATGCTCGGCATGCACGGCTCCTACGAGGCGAACATGGCGATGCATGACTGTGACGTCATGGTCTGCATCGGCGCGCGTTTCGATGACCGCATCACCGGCCGCCTCAACGCGTTTTCGCCGAACTCGAAGAAGATCCACATCGACATCGATCCGTCGTCGATCAACAAGAATGTCCGCGTCGACGTGCCGATCACCGGTGATGTCGGCCGTGTCCTCGAGGACATGGTCCGCGCCTGGCGCGCCCTGCCGAAGAAGCCTGAGGCGTCGCAGACGGCCGAATGGAATGCCAGCATTGCCAAATGGCGCGCCCGCAATTCCTTCGCCTATACGCCGTCCAAGGACGTCATCATGCCGCAATATGCGCTGCAGCGGCTTTATGAACTGACCAAGCATCGCGACACCTACATCACGACGGAAGTCGGCCAGCACCAGATGTGGGCAGCCCAGTATATCGGCTTCGAACAGCCGAACCGCTGGATGACCTCAGGCGGCCTCGGCACGATGGGCTATGGCCTGCCGGCCGCCATCGGCGTCCAGGTCGCGCATCCCGACGCGCTGGTCATCGATGTCGCGGGTGACGCCTCCATCCAGATGTGCATTCAGGAAATGTCCTGCGCCATCCAGTATGAGCTGCCGGTCAAGATCTTCATCCTGAACAACCAGTACATGGGCATGGTGCGCCAGTGGCAGCAGTTGCTGCATGGAAACCGTCTGTCGAGCTCCTACACGGAAGCCATGCCTGACTTCGTCAAGCTGGCGGAAGCCTATGGCGCGGTCGGCATCCGTTGCGAGAAGCCCGACGATCTGGACGGCGCGATCCAGGAAATGGTCGAGGTGAAGAAGCCTGTCATCTTCGACTGCCGCGTTGCCAATCTCGCCAACTGCTTCCCGATGATTCCCTCGGGCAAAGCCCATAACGAGATGCTGCTGCCGGACGAGGCGACCGACGAAGCGGTTGCCACTGCCATCGATGCCAAGGGCCGTCAGCTCGTCTGACCGGGAGGAAAAGATCATGAACGCTCATCTTCAGCCGACCGGTTCGGCCTATTTCATCGCCAAGGAAACCTCAGCCATCGAGAGCCATACGCTCTCGGTACTCGTCGACAACGAACCGGGCGTTCTTGCCCGGGTCATCGGCCTGTTCTCCGGCCGCGGCTATAACATCGAGAGCCTGACCGTCTCCGAGACGGAGCATGAGGCGCATCTGTCACGCATTACGATCGTCACGCGTGGCACCCCGGGCGTGCTCGAGCAGATCAAGGCGCAGCTCGAGCGCATCGTTCCGGTGCACAGGGTGCTGGACCTGACGGTCCGTGCCAAGGATCTCGGCCAGGAGCGGCCGATCGAGCGGGAGGTGGCCCTGGTGAAGGTCGTATCGACCGGCGAAATGCGGGCCGAGACGCTTCGGCTTGCCGATGCCTTCCAGGCCAAGGTCGTGGATGCGACGGTCGACCATTTCATCTTCGAGATCACCGGCAAGTCTTCGAAGATCGACCAGTTCGTCTCGATCATGAAGCCGCTCGGCCTCAACGAGATCTGCCGCACCGGCATTGCCGCGATGAACCGCGGTCCGCAGGGCATGTAAGGAGTTCGGGAAAATCCCGAAATGAAAAAGGGCGGCCTCGCGGTCGCCCTTTTTGTTGCCTTGTCTCTTCAGTTCATGCCGAGGAGATCGAGGAGGCCCATTTGCTGCGGTGCCGGGGGCAGATCAGCCTCCACCTTTTTCGGCTTTTCCTTGACTGGTTTCTCGCTGGCCTTTGCCTTCGAAGTCTTCTCCGGTTTGTCAGAGCTTGCCTCGACTTCTGTCAAATCGACCTTCTTCTTCGACGGCTTTTTGGCCTTGCCTACCGTTTCCTCGGCGGCCGACGCGCCTGCCGTCTCGCCATCGAATTCGGTCGTCGTTAGCATGGCAGTCAGTGCGTGACGCAGGGCTGAGGGTCTCAGACTGTAGTGGATGTACTGACCCTTCTTCTCGCCCTCGATGAGTTCGGCATTCTCCAGGATCGAGAGATGCTGAGAGATCGAAGGCTTCGCCATGTCGAAGCGGGCGGCGATCTCGCCGGCGGTCAGGGTCGATTGCGACAGATGCACCAGCATCATCCGGCGTGGATCGGAGGCGAGTGCGTGGAAGACGCGGGACGAGGTCTTGTCCATTGCCGGATGTATTTCGGTTTTTCCGCGCTTTGCCATGTCGTTCCTCAGCAATACGGCTCTCTCGCCGCAATTCTCGAATTAGGCAATCTCCTAATTTCCTGAGGGGCTGGCGTAAAGTGACCGAAATGCAGGGCCTGTGGATAGATCGTGATTTTCCGATGCGCGGCTGAGCATATGGCCCCAAGCTTCTCGCGCCTACAGCATTTCCAGCGGCATCTTGCGGGCAGGGGGCGGGAAGGCCGCGTCCAGACGTGACCAGTCTTCATCGGAGATGTCGAGATCGACGGCGTCACGGTTTTCCTGCAGGCGGCGCAAGTTCGAGGTCTTGGGGATAGGAATGACGCCCTCGCGCTCGAGTAGAAAGGCGAGCGCCACCTGTGCCGGCGTCGCCTGATAGGCCTTGGCGACGTGGACCAGTTCGGGATGGTGCAGGATCCGTCCCTGCTCGATCGGTGAATAGGCCATGACCGGTATCTGGTGCTCCTGGCACCAGGGCAGAAGGTCGAATTCGATGCCGCGACGGGAGAGATTGTAGAGCACTTGGTTGACGGCGCAGTTCTTGCCGTCGGCCACGGAGAACAGTTCCTCCATGTCCTCGACATCGAAATTCGAGACGCCCCAGGCGCGGATGCGGCCGGCTGTTTTCAGCTCTTCCATCGCAGCGACCGTCTCGTCGAGCGGATGCTCCCCGCGCCAATGCAGAAGATAGAGATCGAGATGGTCGGTCCCCAGCCGGTCGAGGCTGGTATGGCAGGCCTTGATTGTGCCATCGTAACTCGCATTCCAGGGCAGGATCTTGGTAACGAGAAAGGCGTCTTCGCGCCGATCCTTCAAGGCTTCACCGACAATGCGTTCGGCACCGCCGTCGCCATACATTTCGGCCGTGTCGATCACGGTCATGCCGAGGTCGAGTGCGAGCCTGATGGCATCAACTTCGGCTTTCGCGGTCGATCGATTCTCGCCCATCATCCAGGTGCCGAAGCCGAGGCTCGGGACCTCTGCACCGCCCGGCAAGGTGACAGTCGGTATGGCGTCGTGCATTGTGAAGCTCCTCGGGGCGGGTTGTGCGAAGAATAGCGAGGTGGTCCCGCGCGGCAAGCGACAAAGTCGCTCTCATTCGTGTCACCATAACAAGACTACGGATGGAATTGGTCCAAAGGGCAGCTAGGCTGACATAAAAATCCGGGAGAAACATCCATGTCGGCCGATACGCTTCTGGCGCTTGTGGTCTTTGCCTTCGCGACCTCGATCACCCCGGGGCCCAACAACATGATGCTATTCGCATCGGGGGTCAATTTCGGCTTCCGCCGGACGATTCCGCATATGCTCGGCATTGGTGCCGGGTTCCTCTCGTTGTTGATCGCGGTCGGCCTCGGTCTCGGCGCGGTGCTGCAAGCCTATCCGCCGGCCTTCCTCGCACTCAAGGTTGCCGGCGGGCTCTATCTTCTCTGGATCGCCTGGAAAATCGGCTCTTCGCGCACGATGGCCGAGGGGGAGGCCAAGGCGCGACCGATGACGTTCTTCGGCGCTGCCGCCTTCCAGTGGGTCAATCCGAAAGCCTGGGTCATGGCCGTGACCGCCATGGCGGTCTATCCGAATCCCAATCATTATGCTCTGACTGTCGGGATCGTTGCGCTCGTCTTCGCGGCCGTCAATGTTCCCAGCGTTTCCACCTGGGCCGGATTTGGCTCGGCGCTTCGGGAATGGCTGTCGGTCCCGGTGCGGCTCAAATGGTTCAACATCACCATGGCCGTGCTGTTGGTTCTCAGCCTTTGGCCCATGCTCAACTAGGAAACTGCGATGTCCGGTCACCACCCTGAAGATCATGATCATCATCACGGGCATGATCACCACCACGACAACCGGTATTCCGATATGGAGGCCCGCGTGCGGGCGCTCGAGACCTTGCTGACGGAAAAGGGCCTGATCGATCCCGCGACGATCGATGCCATCGTCGAGACCTATGAGACGAAGGTGGGGCCGAGAAATGGCGCGCGGGTGGTAGCCAAGGCCTGGGCCGACCCCGAGTTCGCCAATTGGCTGAAGCGCGATGCGACGGCGGCGATGGCAAGCCTCGGCTATACCGGCCGGCAGGGCGAGCATATGCGCGCCGTCTTCAACACGCCCGACACCCACAATCTTGTCGTCTGCACGCTCTGCTCCTGTTACCCTTGGTCCGTGCTCGGTCTGCCGCCCGTCTGGTACAAGGCGCCGGCCTATCGCTCGCGGGCGGTGATTGATCCGCGCGGGGTGTTGGCCGAATTCGGCGTGACCTTGCCGGAGAGCATGGGCATCCGGGTCTGGGATTCGACGGCGGAACTGCGCTATCTCGTTGTCCCCATGCGTCCCGCAGGTACGGATGGCTTCAACGAAGAGCAACTCGCCGATCTCGTCACACGCGACGCGATGATCGGCACCGGCCTGGCGCTCTCACCGGAGGGGGCGCGATGAACGGGCCGCATGATCTCGGCGGGCAGATGGGCTTCGGTCCGGTCGCGCCGGAGAAGGACGAGCCAATTTTCCATGCCGACTGGGAAAAGCGCGCGCTCGGGATCACGCTCTCCTGTGGGGCTTTCGGCGCCTGGTCGATCGACGAGAGCCGGCATGCGCGCGAGACTATTCCGCCTGCCAGCTATCTGGCGGCAAGCTATTACGAGGTCTGGATCCGGGGTGTCGACATGCTGCTTGAGCGGCATGGCTTTGCCACCGCCGAGGAACTGGCATCAGGACATCATCTGGAGCAGGGACGCGCGCCGAAACGTGTCTTGAAGGCCGAGATGGTAAAGGGTGTGCTGGCCCGTGGCGGGCCTTGCGATCGTCCCGTTGAGACCGAGCCGAAGTTTGGCGTGGGCGATCGGGTGCGCACGAGGAACTTCCATCCGACCGGTCATACGCGCCTGCCGCGTTATGCCCGCGCAAAGGCGGGAGTCGTCGAGGCAGTGCAGGGCGGTTTCGTTTTCCCTGATGATAACGCCCATGGACGGGGTGAAAACCCGCAATGGGTTTATACCGTCGTGTTCACGGGAGACGAGATCTGGGGCGAGGGTGCCGATGCGACACTGACCGTCTCCATTGATGCCTGGGAGAGTTATCTTGAGCGCGTGTGACCCGGTGACCGATCTCGCGGCATCACCGGGCCTGCCGCGATCGTCCGAAGGGGCACCGGTTTTTGCCGAGCCGTGGCAGGCACAGGCTTTCGCGATGACCGTGCATCTCCAAGCGCGCGGTGTGTTCAGCTGGGCGGAATGGGCCGACAGCCTGTCAGCCGAGCTGCATCTCCCAGAGCGGGCCGCGGACGGATCTGACTATTTCGATGCCTGGGTCGCGGCCTTGGCCGCACTGCTGGAGGGCAAGGGGCTTGCCGATCGCGACACCGTTGAGGCCTTGCGCGAAAGCTGGCAGCGGGCGGCGGAGGCGACGCCGCATGGTGCGCCGATCGAGCTTTCAAACGACCCGCTCAGGGTCTGATGTCCACGATTTGTTCTGATTTTTCCGGCTTTGACCTTGCATCGGGCCAACGAATCCGCGCATGACCTAGGTCATGCAATTCGCGCCCCAGCAAGACGAGGCCCTCAAGGCCGTTTCGAAATGGCTGAAAGAGGGTAAAACCCCTGTCTTCCGGCTATTCGGCTATGCCGGAACGGGCAAGACGACGCTTGCCAAGCATTTCGCCGAGCACGTAGACGGCGACGTACTGTTCGCGGCCTTCACCGGCAAGGCGGCGCAGGTTCTGCGCTCGCGTGGCGCCTCGAATGCCAAGACCATTCATTCGCTGATCTACCGCCCGCGCGGCGAAGAGGCGGTGGAGGACGAGGAGACCGGCAAGACCTCGATTGCGCCGATGTTCTCGATCAACCGCCAGAGCCCGGTCGCCAAGGCGGCGCTCATCATCATCGACGAATGCTCGATGGTCGACGAGGCGCTCGGCCGCGACCTGATGAGCTTCGGAACACCGATCCTGGTGCTCGGCGATCCCGGCCAGCTACCACCTGTCTCCGGTGGTGGCTTCTTCACCGACCAGGAGCCGGATTACTTGCTGACGGATATCCATCGCCAGGCGCGCGACAACCCGATCATCCAACTCGCGATGCATATCCGCGAGGGCAAGGAGATCATGTATGGCGACTATGGCACGACGGCCCGGGTGATCTCTAAGAACGAGGTGACGCAGGATCTCGTGCTCGGGGCCGATCAGGTTCTGGTCGGCACCAACAAGACACGGCGGCGCTACAACATGCGCTTGCGCGAGCTGAAAGGCTTTACCGTCGACTATCCGCAGGCCGGCGACAAGCTCGTGTGTCTCAGGAACGATCAGGTCAAGGGCCTGCTCAATGGCTCGCTCTGGCAGGTGATGACCTCGTCGCGCGAGACCGTGAAGCCTGGCATCAATCTTCTGATCAAGCCCGAAGACGACGACATGGATCGCGGCGCCGCCAAGATCAAACTGCTGAAGGCGGCCTTCGAGGAGATCGATACCGAGATCCCCTGGTCGACGCGCAAGCGTTACGACGAGTTCGACTACGGCTATGCGCTGACGGTCCACAAGGCCCAGGGCTCGCAGTGGAATGACGTCGTGCTGTTCGACGAAAGCTGGGCGTTCCGGGATACCCGCGAGCGCTGGCTCTACACGGCTGTCACCCGTGCTGCGGAGACGCTCACCATCGTCCGGTGAGCGCTCCTGTTTGGAGTTATCGCGCCTTCAGGGCGGCAAGCGTTGCCATCAGCGCCATCGTGTCCTTCTCCGATGCCGCGGCAATCTCGGATAACGGTGCCGTGGCGTCGGCGACGGTGAAACCGGCGAGTTTGAGGGCCGCGATCACATCCGCTTCCCCTCGTCCGAGTAGCGGTGCCACCTGTGCCGGCGTGCCGCCGGCCACCAAGTTGATCATGGCGAAAGCCGGATTGCCGGCTGCACCGGTCGCGGTTCCGGTGATCGCCGGCCAGGCGAAGGCGAGGCCGGCCACGAGACACACACCGAGCGAAAGCGCCATTGGCAGGCGCTTGAAATAGGCAAGAAACGGCCGCCAGTTCTTCCAGACATGCAGGACGAAGGGCAGGATCAGCACCATGCTCAGCCATTCATGCATCTCGCGGAACGCGGCCGTGCCGTAGTGAAAGAAAAGGGCTATCCCGGAGATCAGCGAGACCAGAAACAGGCCCGTGGTTAATGGAGTGGCATAGCGGGAAAGCAGATTGGGCATGGATCGACCTCAGTCTTTGGGTATGCCCCGCTCCTAGCTCCGGCTGCAGCCGCTGTCCCGTTAAACTTCCTCCACTATTGATGATGGACAAGACCAAGGCGGGTCTTCAATTGGCGACCATGCCGAGAAGAACGGCTTTCGCCACGGCCTGGAAGCGGTTTTGGGCGTTGAGTTTTCCAACGATGCTCGCCTCTACGGCGCTGACCTCTTCGGTCTTCATTTCGAGCGTCCGCGCGATCCTGATCGGAGTATAGCCTTCGACCATCAACTGCAGGCAGCGGGCTTCCGTCTCGGTCAGGGCTGGCCCCTTCTGTTCCGTGTTCAACTGGCCGGCCTCGGCTTCTTCGTGGTCGAGCAAGGCGTTGAGTTGCTGGAGCTGTCGATGGATCGTCGAAAGGTTGGACGCCAGTTCACGGCGACGGGCGAGCAGGGCTTCCTCAAGGATCAGGTTTGCTTCGCTTGTCGAGGTGGCGGTCGAGAGTGTCTCGAACAGGTCCTGGATGAGCGAGACTGACATGCCGACCTCTCGGCACACATTGATCAGGGCCATCCGGGCGATCTCATCGCATCCGTAGACCCGCATGAGGCCCATGCGTCGGGCGGTGAGAAGGCCCTTTTCCTCATAGAAATGCAGCGTTCGGTGGGTGACGCCGAAGAACTCAGCCATTTCGGCAATCGCGACCGGCTCTTTTGGTGGGGTTCTTGTCTGGACGAGGTCCGGGAAGAGAAACGCCTTGTTAGGCTGACCGGATACGCTGGTGATCGGTTGCAGATGGTGTGTTCCGTGCGGCATGTACCCCCTCCATGTTCAGTGCCAACGCGTCTGCTGAAGCGTAAAGTTCTCTCCTCTTTTGCTGTGCTGTCTCGCTGACCCCGCTGCATCTCGAATCGCTGTCTGGTTGCAGATTATAGTATATTTGAAATTCATAAAATAAGTTTTCGCAAAAGGGCTTCGCGCCTCATGCCGGGAACGCGTGGTTCAGCGTGGCAGGGAGGAAAGGGCGATCAGCCTCGTCATCTCGGTGATGATCTCGCTGCTTTGACACAGGCCGGCCCATTGCTGCTGGGACTGACGGGCATTGATGTAGCTCGCGTCCGAACGCTCCAGCGTATAGCGATAGGTGGCGTCGAGGCACTGCATCTGCCCCGTCGACAGATCGTTCTTGTGGCAGAAGCGATAGATCGAACCTGGAAGCGTCAGGTTTGCACCGGCAAAACCGTTGGCGAAGGCGCCGATTTCCAGACTGTCGCCGGAAGTCTCACAGACGCCCATGCTGATCGGCACCTCGCTGCCGGAGCGGAGATGGCGCATGCTTAGTTTCAGTGTGGTGCCGAGGCTTTGTGCCTTCAATTCGAAATGGAGGGGATGCGGTGCTCCGCCTTCGAAACTGGGTTTTTCACTCGGGCCGGCGATGCAGACCGCCCAGAGCCTCGTGCTCCAGAGCCGGGTCGCATTGACGAAGATCGAGGCGATGAGATCGTCGCCGTCCGGACGGCGGATGAAAAGCCTTGGGAGTGAGGCCTTGTCGTCGGCGAGAGCAGGATTTTCGACTTCGGCGAGTTCGGTGTCGAGGAATTTTATGTCGCGCTCACGGGTGTCGATGGCTTGCGATGCGACGCGGTCGTATACCGGAACATAACCGCCGAGCGGAATGCGAATGCGCAGCGGATCATCGCGGCCCTCGCAGGCATAGAACTGGTTGAGCAGCTTGCGCAACTTGCCTGCCTGGACACGGACCAGCGGATCTGTGCCCGGATCGAAGCCGTGGCTGCGGCTGAAAACATCGATGCCGATCGTATAGCCTTTCAACTGATGCGACAGGCCGAGCTGCTCCATCTCGACGATGAATTTGAGGAATGAGCGCAGCTTTTCGGAGCGTGCGAATGTCCTGCTCCGCAACACACGCTGCAGTGCGTCCGAAACCTCCCCGCTATCGATCCCGGTTTCCGTCAACATGCTTGCTCCAACCGCTGCAGGGAGGCCTGCGCCGTTATCCGATACTGCGCGTTTGTGCGATCCGTCACAATCGAGACCTGACTAAAGGATGGGGGCGAGGCGTCAATACCTTAAAGTCTAGGGGGTGAGCGCGGTTGCCATCCATCAATTTCCCGCATCGGAGCATTTGCGATTCTCGTTGGCCTTCGATACCGCGATGCCGTAAGGATGCCCCAGACCTCTTCATCGCCGGATCATGCCGCCATGCCTGCCAAGCTTTCCGTCAACCTCAATGCCATCGCCATGCTTCGCAACCGCCGGGATCTTCCCTGGCCAAGCGTGGCCGATCTGGGCCGTATTGCCCTTTCTGCCGGTGCCAGTGGCCTGACCGTGCATCCCCGGCCAGACCAGCGTCATATCCGCTTCAGCGATCTGCCTGTGTTGCGGGCGCTGATCGACGACGAGTTTCCGAGCGCCGAGTTCAATATCGAAGGTTATCCGAGCGAGGACTTCCTGGCGCTTTGCGAGGTGACTGAGCCGGAGCAGGTCACCCTGGTGCCTGATGACCCGTCGCAGGCGACGTCCGACCATGGCTGGGACCTTGTCGCGCATCAGGATTTTCTCAAGCGTGTCGTGTCACGGCTTCGCGGCAAGGGGATGCGGGTGTCGCTCTTCGTTGATGGCGATGGACGCTCCGAACCGATGGCGCTTGCGAAGGCGACCGGTGCCGAGCGGGTCGAGCTCTATACCGGCCCCTATGGCGGTTGTTACGACAATTTGGAGGAGGCTCTGCGTCAGGTCGAACTGCTCGGGCTGACGGCCGATGTCGCCCGCGCCGAGGGGCTCGACGTCAATGCCGGGCACGACCTGACGGTTGCCAACCTGCCGCTCCTGGTCAAGCGCATCCCACATCTTGCCGAAGTCTCGATCGGTCACGGCCTGACCGCCGATGCCCTGGAATACGGGATGGCCGAAACCGTCCGCCGGTTCTGCCGCGCCTGTGGCCAGACGATCTGACCGACCGCTACCCTTATCAGGCAGCCCGCATGTCGCGATCGCCTTGCAGTGCGAAGGTCACGGCCGCTTCGGCATGGATGGTCGTCGAGTCGTAGCCGGGCAGCTGAAGTGTCGTCGGGTCGAGGATGAGGCAAATCTCCGTGCAGCCAAGAATGACGCTGTCGGCACCCTCCGCCTTGGCCTGTTCGATGATCGCGTTCAGTTTGCCGCGCGATGCATCCAGAACGCGGCCTGCGCAAAGCTCTTCGAAGATGACGTCATGGGTAACGGTCCGCCCTTCGGCATCCGGCACCATGATCTCGATGCCATGGCGCTTCATGCGCTCGGCGTAAAACGGCTGTTCCATCGTGTAGCGGGTCGCGAGCAGCAGCGGGTGTTTGGCGCCGCCGGCCTTCAGAGCATGGGCGGTTTCATCGATGATGTTGATGAGCGGTACGTCGATCCTGGCCTGCACCTCGTCGGCGACGAGATGCATGGTGTTGGTGCAGATGAGAACGCAGTCGGCGCCTGCCTTTTCCAGGCCAGTTGCGACGTCGCCCAGACGCTTCGCGGCAAGGTCCCAGCGGCCGGCCTTCTGCAGTGCCACGATCTCCGCAAAGTTGACCGAGTGCATCAGGACCTCTGCCGAAGTGAGGCCACCGAGACGGGCGCGAACGGCCTCGTTGACCTGGCGATAATAGACCGCCGAACTTTCGAAACTCATCCCGCCAATCAAGCCAATCGTCTTCATGTCTCGTCTCCGTCATTTGATGCGAAGATGATGATGCGAACCCGGCGCAATTGGGTTGCAATGATGGGATCGAGAACAGCCCTTGGCGCATGACAGTTGGCGGGATATGAGGAGATTGCGCAGATTATTTGCGCGTTCAGGCGCTTGGGCCGGGGAGATGTGGCGTGATCGACGAAAGAGACAGGAAGATTCTTGATCTGCTGCAGCAGGATTCGAGCATTGCGGTTGCGGATCTCGCTGAGCGCGTGGCCTTGTCAACGTCTGCCTGCTCGCGGCGGATCCAGAAGCTGGAGGAACAGGGCTATATCGCCCGGCGCATCGTCGTCCTCGATCGCGAGAAAATTGGCGTGCCGACCACGGTCTATGCCCTGGTGAAGACAGCCCATCATGCCGACGACTGGATCGAGGAGTTTCGCCGCGCGATCAGCGATATCTCGGAGATTGTCGAAGCCCATCGTTTGACGGGGCATTACGACTATATCCTGAAGTTGGTGCTGCCGCGCGTCGAGCATTACGACGTCGTCTATCGCCGGCTGGTGAAGCGCGTGGAACTCTTCGACGTTTCGGCATCAATCTCGATGGAAATTCTCAAGCAGGGGCTGGCCGTGCCTGTCGACTACGCGCGTTGATTATTCGGGCGATGGCAGGGCCTTGTCGGCGCGGCATTGGCTGATCGGCAGCTGCTTCACGGCGTAGATGGCCGAGATCCTGCCGAGGAAGCTGTCACCAAAATCGCTGCTGCGCTCGGTCTCAGCTTCAATGCAGCCGCAGGCATAGCCGTAGTAGCCGTTCGTCTGGACGAAATCCCCTGTGGTGAAATCGGGCATGTTCTCCATGCCGAGCGGCTCGATCTCGGAGCCTTGCGTCATCAGTATCCAAGAGCCTTCGCCATCATCGAGCCAGTAATTTCCGGGGGTCGGATTCTGGATCCAGCCGCAGCGGTTTTCCTTGGCGGAGAGGGCCGAGGTTCCGGCAAGTGTCAGAGCAAGGCAGATGAGGAGGTGTTTGGTGCGCATGGTGTTTTCCTAGATTTCGCCGCACCATAGCCACCGCCCCTAGCGCCGGGAACGTCCAAGTCTGACTCTATCCGCAAACGTAAAAAAAAGGCCCCGGGACCGAAGCCCCGAGGCCCACCACGCACCCTTGAATCAGGAAGCGTTGGAAACAGTGCGGTTAACCAGGGTCACCGTCTTGTCGGCGTTGACCTTGTAGACTTCGCGAACGTCGCGGCCGTCACCGTTGGAGAAGGTGTGGAAGAAGGTCGAACCGGCGGGTGCCTTTTCCAGCTGAACATTGGCGTTGTCATAGGTGATCGAGCCCGGGATCGGCTGGACGGCTGCAAAAGCGGCCGAACCGGCTGCGAGGGAAATGAGGGCTGCAGAGATGATGGTCTTCATGATCGTGTTCCTTGTGTAGCGTTGGGTTGGCGGCGGCCCGGTTGGGGGGAAGGGGGAGGGGAAACCGAGCCTGCCGCCGAAGGGTGTTGCGTCCTGGGAGGCGCGCTGATTACGAAGCGTTGGAGATCGTGCGGGTGACGAGGGTCACCGTCTGGTCGGCGTTGACCTTGTAGACTTCGTTGACGTCACGACCGCTGCCGTCTGAGAAGGTGTGGAAGAAGGTCGAACCGGCGGGAGCCTTTTCGAGCTGGGCGTTCGGGTTGTCATAGGTGATCGAGCCCGGGATCGGCTGGACGGCTGCGAAAGCGGCCGAGCCGGCTGCGAGCGAGATGAGGGCTGCAGAGATGATGGTCTTCATGGTGATGGTCCTTTGTGCGTTTTGTGGGCGGCGGCTCAGTGTCAGAGGGGAGGGGCCGAGCCTGCCGCCGAAGGGTGCGTCCTGGGAGGCGCGCTGATTACGAAGCGTTGGAAATCGTGCGGGTGACGAGGGTCACCGTCTGGTCGGCGTTGACCTTGTAGACTTCGTTGACGTCACGGCCGCTGCCGTCTGAGAAGGTGTGGAAGAAGGTCGAGCCGGCGGGAGCCTTTTCGAGCTGGGCGTTCGGGTTGTCATAGGTGATCGAGCCCGGGATCGGCTGGACGGAAGCGAAAGCGGCCGAGCCGGCTGCGAGCGAGATGAGGGCTGCAGAGATGATGGTCTTCATGGTGATGGTCCTTTGTGCGTTTTGTGGGCGGGGGCTCGGGGCGGTGGAGAGGGCCGAGCCTGCCGCTGGAGGTCTTTGGCGTCCTGGGAGGCGCGCTGATTAAGAAGCGTTGGAAACAGTGCGGTTAACCAGGGTCACCGTCTTGTCGGCGTTGACCTTGTAAACTTCGCGAACGTCACGGCCGTCACCGTTGGAGAAGGTGTGGAAGAAGGTCGAACCGGCAGGTGCCTTTTCGAGCTGGACGTTCGGGTTGTCATAGGTGATCGAGCCCGGGATCGGCTGGACGGCAGCAAATGCGGCCGAACCGGCTGCAAGCGTGATGAGGGCTGCAGAGATGATGGTCTTCATGGTCGTGTTTCCTTATCTAAGATTGAGCCATGCCTCAGGCATTCAGCTCCAGATTGTAGCAATGGGTAGTATCTACCCGTGATGGGGATCGTCCTTGTCCTGTCAGTCGTTCGACATGGAACGGGAGACGAGGGAGACGGTCCGGTCTGCATTCACCTTGTAGATCTCATGGACTTCCGTGCCGTTGAGATGGAAGGTGTGGAAGAAGTTCGAACCGGCGGGTGCCTGTTCGAGCCTTGGCTGCGCACCGCCATAGGTGATTGAGCCTGGGACTGGCTCGATCGCGAAAGCGGCCGAAGCGGCTGCGATGGTGGACAGGAGTGCTGCTGCGATGGTCTTCATTGTGTTGGCCTTTAGAACCTTGCGTAATCGAACTGCTCGGTTCGATGAGATGTATTTGGCGTATTGCGATTGGGAAATCAATACCCCTTTGCGCACAATCGAACTGATTGGTTCGGTGAAAGTACCCGGTATCATGGAGGATACTTGAAGGAAGGATTGAGGAAAAACAGCGGGTTAGAATGGAAAGACACCGTCATTTAACTATGACATACAACGATTATTTTTTGTCATCATCACCCTTTTGTGACAGTTTGGTGGGCTCCTTGGGGCGTCCGCGGATGCCCAAGACAGCGTCTCCTCTCCGAGGCATCTGCATTCTTTTTTCGCAAAACCTGTCTTGACCTCAGCCCTCCCGCGGTACATAAAGCGTGCGAACCGTACCGTACGGTACCAGGAGCCGGCCATGTCCATCGACAATCAGACCTCGGAATTTACGCCGCGTCAGAACGCTGTTCTGGCGGAGGCTCTGCGTCTGCTCGTGGATGGCGGCGACAAGGCAGTCACCACGGCCGGTCTGGCGCGCGCTGCCAATTGCTCCAAGGAAAGCCTCTACAAATGGTTCGGCGACCGCGATGGTCTGCTGTCAGCGATGATTTCCTATCAAGCCAGCAAGGTACGGACGTTTGAGCGGCCGGGTGAGCGCCTGACTGTTGCCACCCTTACAGATCATCTGGAGGTCTTTGCCCAGGATCTGCTCGAGGTTCTCGCCGGCGATGTTTCGCTCGCCCTCAACCGGCTGGCCATCGGCCAGTCGAGCCGTGACGGTTCGAAGCTCGGCACGTTGCTTCTGGAGCGTGGTCGGCGCCAGATCGATCGCCGGGCAAGGGCGCTGCTCGATGCCGGCCAGCGAGACGGCCTGTTGCGTTTCGGCGATGGCGAGGACGCGTACCGTACCCTTTACGGCCTGATCGTCAGCGATCTGCATGTCCGCATGCTGCTCGGCGAGGCGCCGCAGACCCACAAATTCGGCGCCCGGGCGACGAAGGCGGTTTCCGCCTTTCTCGCTCTCTACGGGACCGACCGCGTACTGGCGGGCCTGGATGGGGCATCCCGTTCCGGCTCTCCGATCAACAACATCCACCACAACTGAAAAGCATAGGGAAGGACACTACAATGCGCGTCTATTACGATCGTGATGCCGACTTGAACCTGATCAAGTCGAAGAAGGTTGCCATCATCGGCTACGGTTCGCAGGGCCGCGCGCATGCGCTGAACCTGAAGGATTCCGGCGCACAGAACCTGGTTGTCGCTTTGAAGGCCGGTTCGCCGACCATCAAGAAGGCTGAAGCCGACGGTCTCAAGGTCATGACGGTTGCCGAAGCTGCCGCCTGGGCCGACCTGATGATGATGGCGACCCCGGACGAACTGCAGGCCGACATCTACAAGGCCGACATCGCACCGAACATCCGTGACGGCGCCGCCATCGCGTTTGCTCACGGCCTCAACGTCCATTTCGGCCTGATCGAGCCGAAGTCGACCGTCGACGTCGTCATGATCGCTCCGAAGGGCCCGGGCCACACGGTTCGCGGCGAATACCAGAAGGGCGGCGGCGTTCCCTGCCTCGTCGCAATCCACCACAACGGTTCGGGCAACGCCCTTGAACTCGCACTCTCCTACGCCTGTGGCGTTGGTGGCGGCCGTTCGGGCATCATCGAAACCTCCTTCAAGGAAGAGTGCGAAACCGACCTCTTCGGCGAACAGGTCGTTCTCTGCGGCGGTCTCGTCGAGCTGATCCGCGCGGGCTTCGAAACCCTGGTCGAAGGCGGCTATGCGCCGGAAATGGCCTATTTCGAGTGCCTGCACGAAGTGAAGCTGATCGTCGACCTGATCTATGAAGGCGGCATCGCCAACATGAACTACTCGATCTCGAACACGGCCGAGTGGGGCGAATACGTCACCGGTCCGCGCATCATCACGGCTGAAACCAAGGCTGAAATGAAGCGCGTCCTGCACGACATCCAGACCGGCAAGTTCACCTCGGACTGGATGCAGGAATACCGTGCCGGTGCGGCTCGCTTCAAGGGTATCCGCCGCATGAACGACAGCCACCAGATCGAAGAAGTTGGTGCCAAGCTGCGTGGCATGATGCCGTGGATCGCCAAGAACCAGCTGGTCGACAAGGCCCGCAACTGATTGTCATCATCCAGAGATGAACAAGAGGCCGGAGAGGGAAACTTCTCCGGCTTTTTCGTGTCCGTGTGGCGTGCTCAGGCGGAGCCGACGAGCCTTTCCTCATGGTCGGTGTCGCAGACCCTGTTCCTGCCGCAGGCCTTGGCATCGTAGAGCCTGCGATCAGCAAGGGCGATCAGGCTGCGCTCATCGTCTTCAGGGCCAGCGGTTGCCACGCCGATGCTGACAGTCAGGTCCGCTGATCCACCATCGGCCGTCGGCAGGAACAGGGAAGCGACGCCTTTGCGCAGGTCTTCGGCGAAGACAGCCGGCTGCAGGGCACGATTGCCCTGCAGGACTACGGCGAATTCTTCTCCGCCATAGCGTGCAGCCGTGCCGTCGATGTCCCGCATGCTTGCAGCGATCACTTCCGCCACTACCTGGAGCGCAGCATCCCCGGCCTGGTGGCCATGGGTGTCGTTGAAAAGCTTGAAGTGGTCGATGTCGATCAGGAGCAGCGCCAGAGGTTCGCGGTCATTGCGGTATCGACCGAGACGATGGCTCAACTGCGCGTCAAAACCACGCCTGTTGCCAAGGCCCGTCAGCGCGTCGGTCTCGGCATGACGGCGCAATTGCTCGTTGGCATCAGTGAGTTTCTCGTTGCTTTCGGCCAGGGCCGCCACCAGCGTTCGGGTCTTCCTCTCCGCCTCCAGGCGTCTCTCGTCCATGGCGATCAGTCGGATCATGTAGCTCGCGAGAAAGCCGACATAGGCGAGGCAGATCGGAACCATGATCCAGTTGCCCTCGCGGACCGCGACCAAGTTGACCGAGGCGATCATCACCAACATGACGAGCATGGTAGAGCGGGGCGCCATATAGGCGCGCGCCGCGCTCGATTGGAGGATACCGCAACCGATGGCGAGGATGACCACCTGCGTGTCCGGAGTGCCGCCGCTATAAAGAATGGCAAGCGAAGCCCCCCAGGCGACCCCTGACAAAACAGAGACGAGCGTGAAGCGCTTCAGCCATTTCTGCGCCGTGTCGGATGACCTGCGTCGCCTAAAACGGAAGTCTGCAATGCCCCGCATGGCCACTTGCAGCGACAGGATAGCAGCGACAATGGAGACCTCCAACGTCCGACCCTCCATATAGGGGAGGATGGCGGCCGACAGGATCGCGATGGCTGCGACGATGTGGGGGAAGATATGGAAGAGAGTGCTCAGATGCTCCGAGGGCGGATCCGCTTCATTGTCGATGCCGACCATCGGCAGGGTAAGCTTTTGCACCGGCAAGTGGTGGGTCCTTTCACTGTTACCGAGACTATAGAGCGAATCATCTCGCGTTTTAGGCTTGCCTGAAGAAACAGCAGAAACATGGTTGCCAAACGGTAAAGCGCACGAGTTCACCTCGATAGGTCAGTATTGTTGACCTATCGAGATTTTCATGGTCTGCTGCCTCAGATAACAACAAGACTTGAGGAAACGCCGATGCTGAACTGGGATCATGTCTTTGCCACGCGGTCGTCGCGCATGCGCGCGTCTGAAATTCGAGAGCTCCTGAAGCTCCTCGACAAACCTGATATCATCTCGTTTGCGGGCGGTATTCCTGATCCGGCGCTGTTTCCCGAAAAGGAGTTTGCCGAGGCTTATGCCGGCCTGTTTGCCGATGGCAAGGCCGGCGGCGCGCTGCAGTATTCAGTCTCGGAAGGGTATCTGCCCCTGCGCGCATGGCTGCGGGACGAAATGGGGCGATTGGGCATTGCCTGCGAGCTCGACAACATCTTCATCACGTCAGGCTCGCAACAGGCACTCGACTATCTCGGGAAGCTGTTTCTGTCGCCCGGCGACACGGCGCTTGTGACCTGGCCAACCTATCTCGGCGCGTTGCAGGCCTTCAATGCCTATGAGCCTGCCTATGACCAGCTGTCGATCGGTAACCGGACGCCCGAGAGCTACAGGGCCGAGGCTGAGGCGCAGGGGAGTGCCGTGAAGTTTGCCTATCTCTCCACCGATTTCGCCAATCCGACGGGTCAGACGGTTAGCCTTGAGGAGCGGCACCAGATCCTGGCCTTGGCCGACGAGCTCGATATTCCGGTGATCGAAGACGCGGCCTATCAGCATCTGCGCTATGCCGGGGAGGCTATTCCGCCCATCCTTGCGCTCGACATTGCCCGCAGCGGCGGCATCGACGCCGGCCGGACCATCTATTGCGGCAGCTTTTCCAAGACGCTGGCACCCGGTCTGCGCGTTGGTTATGTCGTTGCTGCCAAGCCGGTCATCCGCAAACTGGTGCTGATGAAGCAGGCCGCGGATCTGCATTCCTCGACGATCAACCAAATGGTCGTGGCCGAGGTGGCCGCAAAGCACTTTCCGGCAGAGATTGCGAAGATACGGACAGCTTACGTCGCCCGCCGCGATGCCATGCTGGCAGCGCTCGAAAAATACATGCCTGAAGGTACCGAATGGACGCGGCCGGAGGGCGGGATGTTCGTCTGGGTTACGCTACCGGAGGGCATGGACGGCGCAGAATTGCTGGCGCGATCGGTCGAGACGGAAAAGGTGGCTTTCGTGCCGGGACAGGCCTTCTTCGCCGATCGTTCGGGTGCCAATACGATCCGGCTCTCCTATTCATGTGCGAATGAAGCGATGATCGAGGAGGGCATTCGGCGTCTCGGCCGGCTCGTCGGACATGCGCTGGCACGCGCGGCCTGACGTGGGTGAGCTGCGGTCGTCAGCCTCGCTTTGGGTTGCGGCGGCGGAGAGGGCGTGATTGACTGCGCATGATCCGCCTCCCGCGCCGCTCCTCATTCCCGGGTGCTCATGTCCATTCGCATTGCGACCTTCAATATCGAGAACCTGATCGCCCGTTTCGATTTCACCGGCTATCGCAACCAGTTGAAATCGGACCGCGTGCTGAAGCTGTTCGAGATCAAGTCGGAAGCCGACTATCAGCGGCTCGAGGCCGCCCGGATCGTCTCTTCCACCGACGACACCCGGCAGCTCTCGGCGCTGGCGATCGCCGACACCAATGCCGACATCCTGTGCCTGCAGGAGGTCGACAACATGGAAGCGTTGAAGGCCTTCGAATACGGTTATCTCTTCCGCATGATCGGCTCGGGCTATCGGCAGAAATATCTGGTCGAGGGCAATGACAGCCGCGGCATCGATGTTGCCGTGCTGATGCGGGAAGAAACCCGTGACGGCCAGCCGATCGAGTTACGCGACGTCACCAGTCATGCCGCACTCACCTATCACGACCTCGGCCTCTATCATCCGGGCCTCGGGGAGCGGATCCGGCCGGACGACCGGATCTTCAAGCGTGACTGTCTCGAACTCGATCTGCGCGTCGGAGGTCGTCCGCTGACGGTCTATGTCGTGCATTTCAAGTCGATGACCAATGGCCGGGACGGCACGGACGGGCGCACCTCGACCATGCCGATCCGCGAAGCCGAGGCGAAGGCTGTGCGACACATCATCGAGAATAGGTTCGGCCCGGATAATGCGTCGCGGCGAAACTTCGTGATCTGCGGCGACATGAATGACTACCAGGAGCGCGTCGATGTCATCGGAGATCGCCGCTCTGGATATGAATATGTGCATCGGCCGGATCTGCCGAGTGCGCTCGATGTGTTCTCGCATGACGCTTTTGCGGAAAACCCGATGCTGAGACGGGATGCGCTTGATCGCTGGACGCTCTATCACGCGCGTGGCCCCGAAGAGCAGCATTTGTGTCAGCTCGACTATATCTGGCTGTCGAGGGGCCTGGCTCAGGCCAATCCGATGGCAGTTCCGGAGGTGATCCGCAACGGTCAGCCTTTCCGCACGCCCTTTCCGCCGGGGCAGGACGTCGAGCGCTATCCGCGCATAGGCTGGGACAGGCCCAAGGCGTCCGACCATTGCCCGATCGCGATTACCCTGCATCTGCCATGAGCGATCTCTTGACTGACGAGGTAGGCCTGCCGGCCGATGGCAGCCTGCATCCGGTTCGCTCGCTGGTGCTGCGGGTGTCGCCAGATCCGCATCCTCTGGACCTCACGCAAAATGCGGCGATCTTTGAAAACTGGGAGCGTGAGGTGGCGGCCAACCCGGCCCTCTTCAACGGCCGGATGATCCTGCAGCGCCAGATCCGATACCGCGATGGTCATCTCGAGGCGCTCGGCCATGTCTCGAACTTCGCGACCTTTCTCTGGTGGCGACGGCAGGCGGAGTTTGCCGGTGCCTGCCACCTGTTCGGCTATCCCGTGCTCGTCTCCTCCGACGGGGCGCTGGTCGCGGTCGAGATGGCGCCGCATACCGCCAATCCCGGACAGGTCTATTTTGCCGCGGGGTCGCTCGATTTGTCCGATGTCGTGGACGGGGTGTGCGATATCGAGGGCAATATGCGGCGCGAGGTCATGGAGGAAACCGGGCTCGATCTCGATCTGACCCGTGCAGATCCGGTGCTATACGCCAGCTATCGGTCCCGACGCCTGACCTTGGCACGCGTCTTCACCTTTTCGGAGACGGCGCAGGCTCTTGCCGATCGGATCGACGCCTTTGCCCGCGATTGTCCGGAGCCGGAAATCTCCCGGGCCGTCGTGATCCGCTCTGGTGATCCAACAGCGCAGCGTTACGGGGCCGCGATGCTGCCGATACTCGGCTGGTATTTTCAGGATCGAGGATGATCTGTGCTCGGCTTGCCTTGCCGTTTCGCCTCGGGCAGTGTGTGCCGCGAGCGTGACCTTCAACGGAGATAGGCCCGTGGCGAGACAGTATGCCATCTATGACGTGTTCACCGACCGCAAACTGGCGGGAAATCCGCTCGCTGTCATCTTCGATGGTGCCGGCCTGTCCGACGAGATGATGCAAACGATTGCCGGAGAGATGAACCTCTCGGAGACCGTTTTCGTCCAGCCCGCTGATCACGCATCGCACACCGCCCGGATCCGGATCTTTACCCCTGGCCGAGAACTGCCCTTTGCAGGGCACCCGACGGTGGGTACCGCGATTGCGCTGGCAGAGCGCGCCTATAGCGGCGAGACCGCCAACATGGATCTCGTCTCCGTGCTGGAGGAGACCATCGGTCCGGTGCGCTGTGCGGTCCGGGTCAGGCCGGGTGAGGCAAGTTTCGCCGAATTCGACCTGCCGCGCCTCTCGAGCCGCCATGAGTTGCAACTGGATCGGCAAGGGCTTGCCGATGCGTTGTCGGTCAAGGCCAGCGCCATTGGGTTTGAAAACCATGTGCCGATGGTGTGGAGTGCCGGCGTCCCGTTTCTTCTCGTGCCTCTGCACGATCTTGCGACGATCGAGAGCGTCGAATTTGAGCCGCAACTGTGGGAACGCGTGGCGCCGATGAGCGAGGGACGGCTGACGTCAGCCTACATCTATTGTCGCGGCGGGGTGCATCATGCCGCAAAATTCCATGCGCGGATGTTTTCGCCCGATATGGGCATTCATGAGGATCCGGCGACAGGGTCTGCGGTGGCCGCGCTTTCAGGCGCCATCCATCATTTTGACGCGCTGCCGGACGGTCATCACCCGATGATGATCGAGCAGGGAGTGGAGATGGGACGGCCTTCCTACATTCACCTGCATATCGATGTGAAGGACGGTGCGGTCTCGCGGGCGCGGATCGGTGGCCAGGCCGTCCGATTGGCAGTCGGAATGCTCGACCTTTGAAAAGATTGGATATTTCCCGGTTTTTGAAATTTTTTTGACCAAAGGGCCAAGAATTTTTGCAGCGGCGCTAGACAAGGTCGCAGATCCTGTTTATACGCCCGGTCACGCCACCAGAAACGGGGCGGACGAGACCGGAAACGGTGTCAGGCGGGTGATTAGCTCAGTTGGTAGAGCAGCTGACTCTTAATCAGCGGGTCGTAGGTTCGAGCCCTACATCACCCACCATTTTATTCTTCAAAACAATATGTGGTCCTTCGGCGGAGTTCTGCGCGCATCGGGTTTGTTGTGTCCTCAGGGCGTGGCTGGATGGCGATAACAGAGCCGATTGGTCGTTCGGCAAGCCGTTCTTGGCCTAGGCACACATCAGTTTAGCCGGCTATCAAAATGTCGCGGAAAGAAATGGGCGGACATCTTTCGCTCTGGGCGCCGATGTTCGTCATACGTTCTCCAGTGCCGTCGCTCATGTTCCGGGTTTGTTGCGGATTTTTGTGCGCGTTCGTCGGTCTTGCCCTGTGGATAACTGTGGACAACTAAGGTAGCCGGCTCAGCGTGTCGCGCTGAACCGGGCCTGGGGCAGAACATAAGGGATCGCAGCACTTGGCAGCCGTCCGACGCTGCCGGCAATGCCGTAGACATGGGCAATCGTCTCGTCGTCGATCGTTTCCTTGGGATGACCTTCACGGATCAGTTTGCCGTGGTGGAGGACGGCCAGGTGATCGGCGAATTCAGCGGCGAGGTTGAGGTCGTGCAGGATGGCCAGGACGACACCGCCGCGTCGGGCAAAGTCACGGGCGAGCTCAAGAACCGAGATCTGGTGACCGATATCCAGGCTTGCCGTCGGCTCGTCGAGGAAGATCGCGCGTGGACGACCATCAAGAACAGGATCGGGCATCTGTGCCAGGACGCGGGCCAGCTGCACGCGCTGTTGCTCGCCACCTGATAGCGCGTTGTAGCTGCGCCCCTCGAAGCCACCCAGCCCTACACGGATAAGCGCCTGGCGGCCCGCAACATTAGGATCGCGGCTGCCGTGCGCAACGGCGCCCATGCGCACCACCTCAAGCGCCGTGAAGGGGAAGGAGAGGGCGGTGGATTGCGGCAGCACTGCCCGCTCTCGCGCGAGTTCCACGGGGCTCAGCGAGGCGATACGCCGGTCCTGGTATAGGATGTCACCGTGGTCGGGGCGCATCTCGCCCGAAAGGGTCTTCAAGAGGGTGGACTTGCCCGCCCCGTTGGGGCCGATGATCACGGTGACCTTGCCCGCTTCCAGATGCAGGCTGACCTTGTCGACGAGAACGCGTCCACCGCGGCTGATCGTGATGTCGTGTGCGCGGATCATTACAATCCCTCCATGGCCTGGCGGCCCTGTTTGCCGAGTAGAAGCATCAGGAAGACGGGCGCGCCGAGGATCGCGGTGATGATGCCGATCGGCAGTTCTGCCGGTGCGGCGATGGTGCGGGCGACCGTATCAGCGAGAAGCAGCAAGGCTGCCCCGCCGAGCGCGGAAGCCGGCAGCAGGAAGCGATGTGACGGTCCGATCGCGAGACGCAGCAGATGCGGCACGACAATGCCGATGAAGCCAATCGAGCCAGCAGCCGCAACCGTGGCACCGCAGGCGGCTGCCACGGCGAGGATCGTCATGCGCTTCAGCCGCTGCACGGGCACGCCCATGTGGAAGGCTGCGGCGTCGCCGAGGATCAGCGCGTCCAATCCGCGTGCGACGAAGGGAATGATCGCCAGCACGAAGAGAACAAAGGGCAGGATGGCGATGATCTTGTCCGTCGTCGCGCCGCTCAATGAGCCGAGAGACCAGAAAGTGATGTCGCGCAGCGCCCGGTCATCGGCGATGAAGATCAGGAGGCCGGTGGCAGCCCCAGTCATGGCAGCAATCGCAATCCCCGAGAGGATGAGGGCCGTCGTCGATGTCTGGCCGTTACGGGTGGCGATGACGTAGAGCAGGAAAGTGTTGCCGAGGCCACCGAGGAAAGCCATCAGCGGCAGGAATTGTTCGCCGAAGACGACCTGCAGCGGAAAGAGGAGGGTGGGGCCGAGCACGATGGCGATCACGGCGGCAAGTGCTGCCCCGGAGGTGACCCCGACGATGCCGGGGTCGGCCAGGGGATTGCGGAAGAGGCCCTGCATCATGGCGCCGGAGACACCCAGTGCTGCGCCGATCAGGAGGCCCATGCCGGTGCGTGGAAGGCGCACGGCTTCGAGGATAATCAGGTTCTGCTGATCCATGCTCGCATGATCGCCGGTCAGATAGGCGACCAGATGCGGCAGGCCGACGCCGGTCGGACCGATCACGATCGAAACGAAGACGGCAATCGCAAGCAACACAGCCAGCAGGGCAAGAACGATAAACCCGAGAGCAGAGCGATCTCCGTCACGTCTGCCGAGGGTCGACATCAGGGCCAGCGTGTTCACGGTTACTGCCCTTCCGGATAGAGCATGGCGTTCAGGTCACGGGCGGCGTCGGCAGCACGCGGTCCGAGACCGAGGAGATAGAGGCCGTCCATGGTGAGGAAGGCCTTGTTCGCGCCGGCCGGGGTTGCTGCAAGGGCAGGGAGCTCAAAGGCCTTTTCGGCCGTCAGATGCTGTGCGCCGCCGCTCATCACCAGGATAACGTCGGGGGCTGCGGCGATCACCGCTTCGTCGGTCAGCGGCTTGTATCCAGAGATGGTTGAGACCGCGTTTTCGCCGCCGGCAAGGCGGATCATCGCGTCGGCGGAGCTTTCGCTGCCAGCCGCCATGACGCGGCCATTGGCAAGGGAGAGAGCGAACAGCACCTTCTTCTTCGGGCCTGTTGAGGCCTTCACCTTGTCTTCGATGGCCTTCAGGCTTGCTTCAACCGATGTCGCCAGTGCCTCCGCCTTTTCGGCGCGGCCGATTGCTTGGCCGATAGCGCGGATCTTGTCGGGGATCGCCGATGTCTCGGGCGGCGAGGGGATGCTGACGAAGCTGAGGCCGCTCGCCTTGAGGATATTGATCGAGTCGACCGGGCCGGCACCGGCTTCCGCGATGATCAGATCGGGTCTCTGGGAAAGGACGCCTTCGGCCGAGACCTGGCGGACATAGCCGATGTCAGGCTTTGCGGTTGCTTCCGGCGGATAGAGGCTTGTCGTGTCGACGGCGACCACCCTGTCACCCTCGCCGAGCGCATAGATGATCTCCGTCACAGTGCCGCCGATCGCGACGATCCGCTGGGCATCCTTGGCCACAGCCGTCTGTGGCAGAACGAGCGGCAAGGACAGGGCGAAGGCGAGGGCGGAGAGGAGCTTGCGGCGGGATGGGCGAAGGGACAACATGGATGTGCTCGAACCTATGATCCGGGCGCCCGGAGGCAGGCACGATGCCGCTCTGGATCGCCGATGATGAGAGTGCTCATGTGCGGGAAGCTCCCGACATTTAACTTGACTGTGCTACACAAGTTTAAATAGGAAGGCAACAGATCGCGGTTGTTCCAGTGGTCCGGATTTCGGGGTAAACTCGTCAGCCGAGCCCATGACCTACCGCGACGATCAGATCTTGTCTTGCAAAGAGGGAAGCAGACCCATGTACATCGCCATGAACCGTTTTCGCGTCGTCCCGGGCTTCGAGGAAGCCTTTGAGAACCAGTGGAAGGCCCGCGAAGGCCGGCTTGCTGAAATGCCGGGTTACATCGAATTCCACATGCTGAAGGGTCCGAAGGCCGAAGACCATACGCTGTATGCCTCGCATACCGTCTGGGAGACCCATGGCCATTTCGTCGCCTGGACGAAGTCTGAGCAGTTCCGCGCCGCGCATGCACGTGCCGGCGAGAGCAAGGTGCAGTATCTCTCCGGCCCGCATTTCGAGGGCTTCGACGTCATCATTCATGAAGACCGCTCGGGCAAGCGCTCGGCTTCCGAAGCCGCGTGAGGCTCTGATGGACACGTTGACGCAAAGCAACGGTGACAGACGCGAGCGGTCGCTGGCGGCGCTCGCCGAAAAGCCTGACGGCGTGATCGAACAGATCGCCGCCAAGGCTGAGGTGACGCCTGCCGAAGTGCTCGCCATCCTGCCGGACGGGGCCGCCGTGGTGGTGCCCTCCGAGAAGTGGGAGCCGATCTGGAAGGACCTAACCTCCTGGGGCGAGATCCTGATGATCGTCCACACTGACGACATCGTGCTCGAGGTCGAAGGCAGTCTTCCCGAAGGCAGCGAAGGGCATGGCTGGTTCAACATCCATGGCGACAGTCCGATCGGCGGTCACATCCGCAAAGAACGTTGTGTCTCGATCGCTTTCGTCGATCGCGGCTTCCATGGGCGCCGGTCTTGTTCCGTCTGGTTCATGAATGCTGACGGAAAGGCCATGTTCAAGGTCTTCGTCCGTCGCGACAAGGAGCGCAATCTCCTGGAAGATCAGGTCGCCCGCTTCGAAGCTTTGCGACAGACCGTCGCCTGACGGATAAACTCTTCCCCGCCGGACTGTCAGGGACGGCGGGTTCTTCCATTAAGCCCTTCTTTCTTTTGCCTTTAACTGGATCTATTGTCCTGCGGCTTTCATCCACGCACTGGACCATGTTTTGATCCGATTCCGTTCGATTTATTTCGCTGTCACGCTCTGCCTTCTGGCGGCGGGGTCTTCTTTCCTGCTTTCGCCAGGCGTTGGCCAAGCACAGAACACCGATGCTGCGCCGGCGGTGACTGAGCCGGCTCCGGTCGAAGCGCCCGAGGGGCCGCAGCTGCAACCGGAGACATTGGCGCCGACTGCGGCCCCGGCTGCCGCCCCGGTCGCACCGCCGCCACAACGCGATGAGCAGATCGTCGCTGCCGAGCGGCGCGTCGAAGAGGCTCGGACACGGCTGACCGGCCTGCGCGAGCAGGTCGAGAAAAACCTGCAGGAAGACGGCGTCCTTGCAGACCTGAAGGTGAAGGCCGACGCGCTGGTGCGGGAGGCGCTGGCTATTACCGTCGATTTGCGTCCGCGGATCGATGCCATTCAGGGTCGGTTGACGGAATTGGGCGCGCCGCCCGCCGAGGGGCAGCCGGCCGAAAGCGCGAGCGTCGCTGAGGAGAGGTCGCGGCTCAACGCCGCGCGGGCGGAAGTGAATGCGCTCACCGGTCAGGCCGAAGACCTGTCGATCGAGGCTAAGACACTGTCCGACCGGATCTCTGACACACGCCGTGCGCTCTTCACCAGCCGGCTGCTTGAGCATACCGACATCAATGGTAGCGTGCTTGAGGATGCGCTCCAGTCCTTCTCGGCCGATGTCGAGCGGGTTCAACGGAGCATCCTGAGTTGGCTGACCTTCGTCTTCAAGTTCAAGGCCTTGCCGCTGGCCATCGCGGTGCTTCTCTCTATGGCGCTCGCTTCGCTGATCTTGTTTGTCGAGTACCGGCTGTTCGGGCGGATCAACAGGCGTGACCTGTCCATCGAATCGCCCTCTTATCTCAGCCGTTTCTCGGTTGCCTTCTTCTCGACGATCCTGCCGTCCCTGGCACTCAGCTTCTTTCTGGCTTCCACCTATTTCCTGCTCGATACGTTCAATGTGCTGAGAACCGACATCGCTCCGATCATCGCGTCGGTCTTTGCCTTGATCGGTCTTGTCTTTTTCGTCATGGCGATTTCAAGAGCGGTGCTTGCGCCGGCGGCGCCCCATTGGCGGCTGGTCAAGCTTTCAAACAAGGGTGCACGAGACCTCAGCATCGCAATCTTCCTGATGGCGCTCGTCAACGGCCTCGACTATGTCGTGTCCGTCATGAACGAGAGCTACAGCTCGCCGGTCGTGCTGACCGTGATGCGCAGCTTTGCCTCCTCCGTGGTCATCGGCCTGCTGCTCTTCTTCATGTCCTTCCTGCGGCCGGTGCTGGCCGAGTCAGGCGATCCCGCAGTCCGGGGACGGCCCTGGCCACGGGCGGTGGCCATCACGCTTCGGATTGTCGGTGCCGTCCTGATCCTTGCGGCGGCCATCGGCTATGTCGGGCTCGCGCGCTTCCTCGCGACCCAGATCGTGCTCACGGGCGCGGTTCTGGCAACGATGTATATCGGTATCCTGACCGGCAAGGCGATCTCCGCGCCCAATCAGTTTGGGGAAACAAGGGTCGGCCAGTTCATCGGACGCCGATTCCGCCTCTCGGCCGTTGGCCTCGACCAGAGCGGCATCGGCGCCGGTCTGATCATCTACGCCTTTGCGCTGGTGACCGGCATTCCGCTCATCCTGATGTCCTGGGGCTTCCAGCCGCGCGATCTGCAGCTCTGGCTCTTCAACCTGTTCACCGAGATCAATGTCGGCACAATCCGCATCTCGATCTTCGGAATCCTCGGCGGTATCCTGCTGTTCGCTGCCGGTCTAGTCGTGACGCGCTGGTTCCAGAAATGGCTGGACGGCAATGTCATGGCGCGCAGCCATATCGACGGCGGCGTGCGCAATTCGGTGAAGACCGGTGTGGGTTATCTCGGTACCGGCATTGCCGGCATCATCGGCATTTCCGCAGCCGGTATTGATCTCTCAAGCCTGGCGCTTGTTGCCGGTGCACTCTCCCTCGGTATCGGCTTTGGCCTGCAGAACATCGTCTCAAACTTCGTCTCCGGCCTGATCCTGCTGGTCGAGCGGCCCTTCAAGGTCGGCGACCACGTGATAACCGGGGTCAATGAAGGCATCGTCAAGCGGATCTCGGTGCGCGCGACCGAAATCGAGACCTTCCGGCGGCAGTCGATCATCGTGCCGAATTCCGAGCTCATCAACTCGCCGCTCGGCAACTGGACGCATCGCAACCGCATGCAGCGCTCCGAAGTGCCGGTCAGTGTGGCCTACGATGCGGATCCGCAGGAGGTGATCGACGTGCTCCTGGCCGTGGTCAACGAGCGGTCCGACGTCCTGCGCAATCCCGAGCCGCATGTGGAGTTCCTTCGTTTCGGTGCATCCTCGCTCGATTTCGAACTGCGCTTTCATCTCGCTGACATTGCCAACGGTCTGCGGGTGCGTAACGAAGTCCGTATCGAGATCCTCAGGCGTTTCCGCGCCCGCGATATTGTCATGCCTTACCCGCACCAGGACGTCATGCTGCATATCCAGGAGCATGACCGGCAAGCTCTTGTCCGGCGCAAGACCCGGGCGGACGATCGTCCCGAACTCGCAGAGGAATTGTCTCCAGCGCCGGATGATGACAAACTCCTGCCATGAACGCCGCATTCAGCAGCCATTCAGGCGAAATGGGGCACAAGAGGGGCAGGAGCGGTCGGAGGTGTACCGGGCGCGGTTGAGAGGACGGAGCCTTTGGCTCCGCTATCGGCATGAAGCAGTTCTATGCGCAGTTGGTTGTCGTGGTGGTTAGTAGCTTGGTGGCGGGGCCGACACTGGCGGCATCGGTGCTGAACACCGGCAGCTCCGCCGTGGTTATCGTCGTGGTTGAAGAGGGTACACGAACCGAGATTTCGCTCGATGCCGGGGGCTCCGACACGATCTGCGCATCCGGGTGTTTCCTCACCCTGCCCAACGGAGACCGGATCGGGCTCACCGGCGAAGAAACCGTCGAAATCAAGGATGGTATCGCCACCATCAAGTGACCGGTTCCAGCACTGCTCGCCGGAGTACTTGGATATTCTTGAATGCTTAACTATGCGGGATTGTTGATGCAGGCGAAGAGCCTGAGTTAACGCTTCCGCAAACGGCCTTTGTTAGATGTCTTACAAATAAACAAGACGGTGAAGGCTGGTCATGGCAGTTCTCGGCATTTCTGGAATGCAGTATTCGGGAGAGACGTTCCCCGATGTTCGGATCGTTCTCGGTGAGGACTCCAATGTCTTCACGCAGATGATCAGTCAGCGCCTGAAGGAGCTGATGGGTGTCGACATCGAGATATGCCGCACGTTCGAGGACTTGCAGATGGCCAATGAGCTGTCGCAGGAGCCGGTGGTTCTGGCGATCTCGAACATCAACCTGCCGGGCGCCGAAAACGGCGAAGCGCTGGAATACCTGATCGACTGCAACATCCCGACCGTGGTCTTCACGGGCACGTTCCAGGATGAGATGCGCGAAAAGCTGCTCGCCAAGGACATTGTCGACTACATCCTCAAGGACAATGTCTTCGCCGTCGAAATGTTGGCGGAGTCGGTCTATCGCTTTCTGACCAACCACCGTCACCACGTGCTGATCGTCGACGACAGTCCGACCGCACGCGCCCTTCTGTCCAGCCGCCTGCGCCGCTACAATTTCCGCGTCAGCCTTGCCGAGAGTGGCGCCAAGGCGATCGAGATCCTGAAGGCCAATCCGGATATCGGCCTCGTGGTCACCGACTACAACATGCCCGATATCGACGGTTTCGAGCTGACGCGACGCATCCGTTCAGTGCGCGGGTCGCATGAGCTGCGAATCATCGGCGTCTCGTCATCGACCAACCGACTGCTGTCGGCCCGCTTCCTGAAGGTTGGCGGAAACGACTTCATGCTGCGTCCGTTTATCGACGAAGAGTTCTACTGCCGCGTGAATCAGAACCTGGACACGCTTGTTCAGATTAAAGCGGCGCAAGCCCGCAAAAAATAGGTGCGACTTATAATTAAGGTCGCTAGTGTTCTGCCGAGGGAGGAGGTCGCTTATTGAGCGACCTCGGGAATTCGGTGGATATTTTATGTATTTTTCTGAGCAGTTTGACACCAAGCCCGCTGTCGTGGGTTCAAAACGCGCGGAGCAGGGCCGAGTCCTGATCATCGAGGATTCCCGCGCGGTCTCCCAGGTGATGCGTCACCGATTGGAAAACGACTTCTTCTGCCAGGTGACCCAATGCGCCTCGGCAGACGTCTTTCGCGACGTGATGCGCGCCGGCGACACGTTCGACGTCGCCGTTGTCGATCTCAATCTGCCCGGTGCATCGGACGGCGAAATCCTTGATGCCGTGATCGCTCAAGGAATTCCGGCGGTCGTGTTCACTGCCGACTTCAATCGTGACCTTCGCGAGCGTCTGCTGCAGAAGGGCGTCGCCGATTACCACGTCAAGAATAATGAAGGCGCGATCGATCTTGTCGTCTCGTCCGTCCTGCGCCTCCTTGGCAATCGACAGGTCGGCGTGCTCGTCGTCGACGACCTGCCTTCAGCCCGGGCGATGCTGGCCGATCTCCTGCGTGTGCAGAAATTCCAGGTCTACGAGGCGGCCACCGGATATCAGGCCATGGATATCCTCGCGCGCCAGCCGCATATCGAGCTCGTGATCACCGATTACAACATGCCCGACATGGACGGCTATGAACTGACACGCCGGATCCGTCGCGATCACAACAGCGACCGTCTCAGGATCATCGGCATTTCCTCGTCCGCCGACCGCCTACTGTCGGCAAGCTTCCTCAAGGCCGGGGCGAACGACTTCGTCTATCGTCCCTATGTCATCGAGGAGCTGCAGTGCCGTATCCAGCACAATATCGAAACACTTGCGCAGCTTCGGCAGCTCCGCGTGGCCGCCTTCAGCGATTATCTCACGGGCCTGCCCAATCGTCGCTACTTCTTCGATGAGGGACCAGCGCAAGTGGCAGGACGGCTTGAGCGGGACGAGCCGTGCTGTATCGCCATGCTCGACATCGATCATTTCAAGAAGCTCAACGACACCTATGGTCATGAAATCGGCGACCGGGTTCTGCAGGCGGTCGGTGCCAAGCTCGCGCGCCGGCTCGACGGCAGCGGACACCTTCTGGCCCGGCTCGGTGGCGAGGAGTTCAGCGTCTTGATGTTGGGCCTCGATGTCGAAAAGGGATCAGCGCTCTGCGAGACGTTGCGGCGCGAGATCGAAAACCTGCGGGTGGCACTCGACGACCAGGATATCAATGTGACCATCTCGATCGGGCTTGCGGAAATCGCCGGACGGGAGAGTTTCAGCAACTATCTCGCAGCGGCCGACCAGTTGCTTTACCTCGCGAAGAGCTACGGCCGGAACCGTGTCTATTCCGAGACCATGCTTTCCTGACCTGAAATCCATTGCGCTCTGGTCGTGCCGCTGGCACGTGCCTATATGTGTGCGACCTTCCGCAGCCCGGAGTGTCAAATGGCTCCCATTATTTCCATCAATTCTCTCTCCAAGACCTATTCCAACGGTTTCAAGGCGCTCGATAGTGTCAGTTTCGACATTGAAGAAGGCGAGATCCTCGCGCTTCTCGGTCCCAATGGCGCTGGCAAGACGACGCTGATCTCGATCATCTGCGGCATGACCAATCCCACCGGGGGTCAGGTGACCGTGTCGGGGCATGACGTGGTCAAGGACTTTCGCAAGACCCGGGCCGAGATCGGTCTGGTGCCGCAGGAACTGACGACCGACATGTTCGAGACGGTGTTCAACACCGTCAGTTTCTCGCGGGGCCTGCACGGCAAGAAGCCCGATCCCGCCTATATCGACCAGATCCTTAGGGATCTCAGCCTCTACGAGAAACGCGACAATGCGCTTCGCGAATTGTCGGGTGGCATGAAGCGGCGGGTGTTGATCGCCAAGGCGCTGTCGCACCAGCCGCGCATCCTCTTTCTCGACGAGCCCACAGCCGGCGTCGATGTGGCGCTGCGCAAGGACATGTGGCAGCTCGTCGAACGGCTGCGCAAGACGGGCGTGACCATCATCCTCACCACCCACTACATCGAGGAAGCGCAGGGGATCGCGGATCGTGTCGGCGTCATCAACCGTGGCAAGCTGCTGCTGGTCGAAGAGAAGAATACGCTGATGCGCAAGCTCGGGCGCAAGCAGATGACGATCACACTCACCGAACCCATCCAGGCGATACCGGCAGAGCTTGCCGGCTATTTGCTCGCACTCGGCGAAGACGGGCGTGAACTCGTCTACGACTATGAACTCGGAAGCGAAGACGGGGAGATCGCACGGCTTTTGGCGGCGATCGATGCCGCCGGCCTGAAGTTTGGCGATGTCTCCACACGTCAGACGTCTCTGGAAGACATCTTCGTCTCGCTGATCGGAGAGGCTGCATGAACATCGAAGCGATCAAGTCCATCTATGTCTACGAGATGGCACGGATGCGCCGCACACTGCTGCAGAGCGTGATCTCGCCGGTGCTATCGACCGCACTCTATTTTATCGTCTTCGGCGCCGCCGTTGGCTCGCGCATGGAAGAGATCGGCGGCGTCTCCTATGGTGCTTTCATCACGCCTGGCCTGATCATGCTGGCGCTCATCACCCAATGCGTCTCGAATGGTTCGGCGGGCATCTATTTCCCGAAGTTCACGGGCACGATCTATGAGATCCTGTCTGCGCCGGTGGCGATGACGGAAATCCTGATCGGTTATGTCGGCGCTGCCGCCACGAAGGGCATGATGATTGGCCTGATCATCCTGGCGACCGCCATGTTCTTCGTCGATCTGGAGGTCGCTCATCCAGCGCTGATGCTGTTCTTCATGGTGCTGACATCGATCACCTTCAGCCTGGCTGGTTTCATCATCGGCATCCTGGCGAAGAATTTCGAGCAGTTGAGCCTTGTGCCATCGCTGGTCGTCCCGCCGCTCACCTTCCTGGGCGGCACATTCTATTCGATCGACATGCTGCCGCCCTTCTGGCAGGCGGTCAGCCATCTCAATCCGGTGCTCTACCTGGTGAGCGGCTTCCGCTGGAGCTTCTTCGAGGTGTCGGACGTGCATCCGCTCATCAGCCTCGGCATGATCGGCATCTTCCTCGCCGCCTGCCTCGGTTTCCTCGCCTGGATCTTCAAGACGGGCTACAAACTCCGACCCTGAACTGATCCGTTAATCACGCAGCCTGAGTTCGTCGGTTTGCATCTGCATGGAACTCAGCGTCGAGAGGAAACTCATGCCGAGAAGGCTCTGGTCGAGCAGGCCTTCTTCGAGCACTACGGCATCCACGCCTCTGCGCACGATCGGGCCGAGCCGAATTTCGGGAATGCGCAGGGGGGCGGCCGATGCGCGACCGTTGGCGGTAAGCACCGTGCGGGTGAAGCTGAGTTCGCCGGGATCGATACCCATCCGCATCGCGTCCTCGTAACGCAGCGCGATCGAGCTCGCGCCGGTGTCGATCAGCATGGGCACGGAGACGGTTCCGATCTCGACCCTGGTCTCGAAATGTCCGCCAAGCGCCTTGTGCAGGATCACTTCGGCGGAACCATCGGCTGTCGTGACCGTAATGGCCCGTCCCGGGATCAATCCTGCAAGGACCCGCTCGCCAACGCTGCGGAAATCGCCGCGATAGAGATAGCCGGTGACAAGCACGAGAGCGATCAGCACCCATATCGCCATCTGGCGCAGGCTCTGGACCAGATTGCGCCGACCGACCAGAATGCCGGCCGAGATCATCAGGAGGATCGGCAGCGCCACGACAAGGCGGCCGAAGGCTTCGTTGTCCAAGCCGAAGCTTTGACCGCTGTCATGGTTCATCACGAGAATGACGAGGCCGATGGCGAGGATGGCGATGCCGATAACAAACCGCATCAGCCGCCCTCGCGCTCACGCACCAGACGGGTGCGGCGGGTCTCGCGGCGGGGCTTGCGCTCGACATTTTCGAGCCGTGCCGGCAGTTCGGCCATGATCGTGCGGCGCTCGATGCTGCTATAGCTCGTCCACAGGCCGATCTCTTCACGTGTGCGGCCGCAGCCGAAACAGTAGCCGGTCTTGTCATCGATCGAACAGACGAGAATGCAGGGAGATTCCATCGCGAGCCCTTTGGTTTCGCTCCTATATCGGGTGCTCAGAGAATGATGGCAAGGGTGACGAGGAAGGCGATCTCGCAGAGTTGTTCACTGGCGCCGATCGTGTCGCCGGTCTGCCCCTCGATGCGCTTGCGGCAATGTCGGGTGAAAGCAGCCACCGTGCTGGCCGCTATCAGGCCGGCTGCAAACCACGCGTGAAACGGAAGAGCGAGGAGGCCGATGCCGGCCGTCAATACGCCACCGAGAACCAAGGCCATGCGCGTCGCCTCCGGATCGGGGGCACCGGCCGATCCGGCCACACCATCAGGCCTGGCCGAGGGCAGAGCAGACCAGTGCCAGACCATCAGGCTTCGGCTGAGGATCGCCGTTGCCAGCCATGCAAGAGCCGTGGCGAGCGGTGGCAGAGTTCCGATGAGGATGGAGAGCGCCGCGACGCGGAGCGCGACCGACAGGATCAGCGCCAGCGCACCATAGGTGCCGATGCGGCTGTCCTTCATGATCGCCAGGACCTTTTCGCGGCTGCGACCGCCGCCCAATCCGTCCGCCGTGTCTGACAGGCCGTCCTCGTGCAAGGCGCCGGTCAGCATGATCTGCAGCCCGACACCCAGGAGTGCCACAAGGACCGGGTCGACACCGGAGGCCGACAGGAGGCCAGTTGTCAGGGCTGCGGGCAGCGCGATGATCAGGCCAGCCAACGGGAATCCAGCGACCGTCCGGCTGAGGCTTCCGTCATGGCCTGCAAAGAAGCGATCCGGGACCGGCAGGCGGCTCAGGAAGGAAATGGCACGCGCCGTTTCCGTGACGAGGTTCTCGACGACCTGCATGGGTCCTTTCCGTTTGTCCTCGACCGACTGCGTCGCTTTTTTGAGTTGAGCAGCGCGGGTCCGGTCTCTATGAGAGAGGCCACAAAGCCTGATTTGCTGGAAGAATACAAGGAAGCCAGACCCATGAGCGTTACCGGCCTGCCATTCGACGATTTCCGCACGCTGCTGCGTGACCTGCCGGGACCCAGCACTGCGGCGCTCGTGGCTGCGCGCGAACGCGACAAGCAACTGACCAAGCCGCCGGGCGCGCTTGGACGGCTCGAAGAGATTGCCATGTGGCTTGCCGCCTGGAGTGGACGGGCCCCTGCGGTCAATCGTCCGCTGGTCGCGATCTTTGCCGGCAATCATGGTGTCACCAAGCATGGTATCACGCCGTTCCCGCCGTCGGTCACCCAGCAGATGGTCGAGAATTTTGCAGCTGGCGGCGCTGCCATCAACCAGATCTGCGTGACGCATGATCTTGGCCTGAAGATCTTCGACCTCGCGCTCGACTATCCGACGGGCGATATCACCTGCGAGGCGGCATTGTCGGAGCGCGACTGCGCCGCGACCATGGCTTTCGGCATGGAGGCGATTGCGGGCGGAACTGATCTTCTTTGCATCGGTGAAATGGGTATCGGCAATACGACGATCGCAGCTGCGATCAATCTCGCGCTCTATGGCGGCGAGGCGGAGGACTGGGTCGGTCCGGGAACTGGCTCGGAAGGCGACGTGCTGGCGCGCAAGGTGGCCGCCGTCAAGCAGGCGGTTGAATTCCATCGCGAACATCTCTCCGATCCGCTGGAAGTCATGCGCCGCCTCGGTGGGCGCGAGATCGCAGCCATGGCTGGTGCGATCCTGGCCGCCCGCATGGAAAAAATCCCCGTCCTGATCGACGGCTATGTGGCAACCGCCGCTGCCTCCATCTTGAAGGCGGCCAATCCTTCCGCGCTCGATCACTGCCTGATCGGTCATGTCTCCGGTGAGCCAGGGCATCTGCGTGCAATTGAACGCCTCGGCAAGACACCGCTTCTGGCGCTTGGCATGCGACTGGGTGAAGGCACCGGTGCGGCGCTTGCGGCCGGCATCGTCAAGGCGGCGGCGGCCTGCCATTCCGGCATGGCAACCTTCGAACAGGCTGGGGTAACCAACAAGTCGCATGAGTGATCGCACATCAAAGCCCGGCGATGCGGAGCCGCTCGCCTCGGCAGTCATCAAGAAGAAGACCGGCATCGCGCATCTGTTTGCCGCCGCTCAGTATTCGGCCCAGGGATTTCGACGTCTGATCCAGGAAGCTGCCTTCCGGCATGAGCTCCTGGGCTTTGTCGGCGGGCTGGTCGTGTTCGGTCTGGTCGGTGCGAGCCTCTTTGAATTCCTCGGCTTCGTCGTTTTGATGATGCTGATGTTTTCTGTGGAGGCGCTCAATACGGCGATCGAGGAACTGGTTGACCGCATCTCGCCGGAAATCTCGACGGTTGGACGCAATGCCAAGGATCTCGGATCCTTCGCCGTCTTCTGCCTGATCGTGGCAAATGGCGCTTTCGCTGCTTACGTCGTGATCAGCCGGCTATTCCTTGCCTGATCAGGCGAACTGCCGACGGCGGGGCTCGACGGCTTTGACTTCCGATACGGCAGGCAAGCTTTCGAGCACGCGGCTCGATGGCAGGATGGCGATGACTTCTGTGCCTTCCCGGAGCTTCGACTTCAGCTTGAATTCCCCGCCATGCTTGGCGAGGATCGCCTGGACGATCGGAAGGCCAAGTCCCGTGCCCTGTTCGGCACTCTTGATCGCAATCGAGCCCTGACCGAAGGCGGATAGGACCACGGGGATTTCATTTTCCGGAATGCCCGGGCCATTGTCGCGGATCGAGATGTATTGTCCGCCGCCGGCGGTCCAGCCGGCCTTGACCATGATCTCGCCGCCCTGGGGCGTGAATTTCACTGCATTCGACAAGAGGTTCAGGATCACCTGGCGCAGAGCCTTTTCGTCGGCCCAGAGCGACGGCAGCGCCTTCTCGAATTGCTGCTCGATGCGGATGTTCTTCGATTTGGCGCGCAGCTGGATCATGCCGATGCAGTCTTCGGCCACCTCCAGGAGCGACACACTCTCTTCGCTCAGTTCGTATTTGCCGGCCTCGATGCGCGACAGGTCGAGGATCTCGTTGATCAGTTCGAGCAGATGGCTTCCGGAGCGGTGGATGTCTCCAGCATATTCCTTATAGAGCGGGTTGTTCAGCGGCCCGAGCACTTCCGTTGCCATGACTTCGGAAAAGCCCAGGATGGCGTTGAGCGGCGTGCGAAGCTCGTGGGACATGGAGGCGAGGAAGCGCGACTTGGCCATATTGGCCTCTTCGGCCCTACGCCTTGCCTCATCGGACAGGGACTTGGCGACTTCCAGTTCCGCGATCAGGTCGTCCTTTTCCGTTTGAAAGGACGGGAGCTTGAGATTGGCCTGATGCAGTCGGTTGGTGATGTAGATGAAGAAGATCAGCGCAGTGGTGAAGACAGCCGTCAGGCCGATATCGAGGATGTTGCGGCCGGAGATGGATACGGCCGTGAGTGCAATCACGGTGGGCAGAAAACCGAAGAGCACAGCCTGGCGCAACAGCATGCTTGCCATCGCCGTGATGGAAAGCGCCACCAACAGCACCGCGCCCTTGTAGAAGGTAAAGGCGGTCGGATTGCAGCTCGCGCAGTCCTGGAGCACGAAGATCGCCCAGGACAGTCCCATGGCGGCCTGTGCGGCCAGCAGGATGCGACGCCATTTGATCTGGTTCTCGGGCGTGATTTCGGTCTTCGATGCGCGCTTGACGATCAGGATGCCGATCGCATGCATAGTCAGCGCGAAAAGGCCCCAGATGAGAATATGTGGCTGGGTGGTGAAATAGGCGCCGGAGGCGGCAATCAGAAGGATGGTGATCGGGATGACGGCCGCGCCCTGCAGGCAGGCGCCGACATGCATGGCGAGGATCTCGGCATCGAAGGCGGGGGAGGTGCCCGGACCCGTCTGCAGACGTTCACGGGTGGAGCGGACAGCGCGGTTCGTTGCCCTGTTGCGATTGTGTCGCGTCAGGTCGAGAACGTTTTTGTCCGCCGATGTGTCTACGCCGTTACTCATTGCGTTGCAGTCTTCCGCGCCTTGGTGAACCCTAGCGGCGAAATCTTAAGAAGATCCTGTCTTGGAAGGTTTTGTTTGCCATGTGTAAAAAGGATCTGTTGTTGAAGTGGGTGGAAATGTGACGAGACACGTTCGGCGGCTGCGCGACCTGGTGCTAGGGCTCGCCATCGTGGCGCTCGCATTGCTTGTCATCGCCAAGCTCGAGAACGAACAGGCGCTGCGCTTTTCCGGCTCGTTCTCGGTGATCGATGGCGACACGCTCGGCGCAGACGGCGAACGGCTGCGGATCGAGGGCATTGATGCACCCGAGCTTGCTCAGCTCTGCAAGGCGGCGGATGGGTCGCCCTATGCCTGCGGCGAGGAGGCGCGTCGTGCCTTGGCAGCGCTCGTGTCCGGGCGTGACTTCGAATGCAGCGGCACCGGCCGTGATCGATATGGCCGGCTGCTCGTGGTCTGCAAACGTGGCCTCGACGATCTCGGCGATCTGCTGGTGAAGACCGGTTCTGTCTTTGCCGATGGACGTTATCTTGCAAGCGAGGCCAAGGCCCGGCTGGCGGGCGAGGGGATCTGGCGGGGCGAATTCGAGCGCCCAGCCGACTGGCGGCGTCGTCGGCAGATCGAGGAGGCGGAACTCACGGGTTGGGTCGAGGCGTTACTGCCGCGATGGCTGACACATTGGTTTGAGGACGAAAGAGACAATGGCCGCTGACAATCCTTCGCCGCCGAGCATGCCCCGCGGTGACTTGCCGCCGACGATCGACGTCTTGTCGAGCGCGATTGCGCGTTGTCGCATCTGTCGCGATTGTCCGGCCGGTGGGCCTGAGCGGCGGATGCCGCATGAGCCTCGGCCGGTTGCCTGGCTTTCCTCGACGGCACGGGTGCTGATTGCCGGGCAGGCGCCGGGGCTTCGGGTGCATGAAACGGGTATTCCGTTCAACGACGCCTCAGGCGACCGCCTGCGAGACTGGCTGGGCGTCGATCGCGACACCTTCTATGACCGCAGCAAACTGGCGATCGCACCGATGGGCTTCTGCTTTCCCGGTTATGACGAAAACGGACATGATCTGCCGCCGCGCCGGGAATGTGCGCCGCATTGGCGACAGACGGTGATGGACGCCATGCCGCAGGTCGAGCTCATCCTCGCGATCGGGCAATACGCACAGGCCTGGCATCTCGGACGTTTGCGCCGCAAGACCATGACCGAGACGGTCACCCATTGGCGGGACTTCCTTCTCGCCAATCGCGAGGGGCCGCGCGTCTTGCCGCTTCCCCATCCGAGCTGGCGCAATACCGGCTGGCTGAAACGGCACCCCTGGTTTGAGGCCGAGGTGCTGCCCGTGCTGCGGCGAGAGGTTTCCTTGTTGATAGCTTGAAATGATTTTCCATAATTTTTATGAAATCGGCTATATCAAGAAAAATCAGTTTTATAGGGTTTTTCATGGACCGCCTCGATCGCAAAATTCTCCGCATTCTCCAGGAAGATTCCACGCTTGCCGTTGCCGATCTCGCCAAGAAGGTCGGGCTGTCCACTACGCCTTGCTGGCGGCGCATCCAGAAGATGGAAGAGGACGGTGTGATCCGTCGGCGCGTCGCATTGCTCGATCCTGCCAAGGTCAACACCAAGGTGACGGTCTTCGTCTCGATCCGCACATCCAGCCACTCGATTGAATGGCTGAAGCGCTTCTCCGAGGTCGTGTCCGAGTTTCCGGAGGTGGTCGAGTTCTACCGCATGAGCGGTGATGTGGACTACCTGCTGCGTGTCGTCGTGCCGGACATTGCGGCCTATGATGCCTTCTACAAGCGGATGATCGCCAAGATCGAGATCCGCGACGTGTCCTCTGCCTTTGCCATGGAACAGATCAAGTATACGACCGAGCTCCCGCTCGACTACATGATGATCGACAATCACAAGGCCGGCGAAGAATAAACCGCGCCGGTATCATTTGAGCTTCGCGATCCGTCTGGGGTCGCGCAGTTCACGCAAGGCATCCTTGCCGATCCAACGGGCTGTTGCATCGCTCTCTCCCGCCAGTCTTTCCGCCAGAAGAATAGCAGCTGCGTGGCATGTGCGGCTGCGCTTGCCCGTGTTGCGCAGAGCCCAGTTCACGGCCTTCTTGACGAAGTTGCGGGGATCGGTCGCGTGTCGCTCAATCAGCGGCAACCATTCGAGGAAAGTCGCGTCCGGCTCACTCTTGTTGTGAACGGTCGCGCCTGCGATCATGGCAAAGGCGGCTCGGCGGACGAACTCCCGGTCATCTGCCGCGAAGTCGTCCACCAGTGCGCGCCAGTAGGGCGTCTCGGTGAGCAGATCGGCCGCCGCATCGACGATTTCCCAAGAGTTGAAATCGGCAACGAGCCGCCGGATGTCATCCGGTGACAGGAGCGCCGGGACGAAAGTCCAGATCGCCAACAGGCGCGCTTCGCGTATGCCGGATGCCCAGAGCTCTTCGGCACGCGAATGGTTCGGGCCGATCACCTTGGCGATCTGCCGCAGGGCGGGATTGCCGATGCCAAGGGCATTGTCGGTGACAATCCCGTAGCGAGCCATGCCGGCAATGTTCTCCTCCGACCGCATTAAGCGCAGAGATGCGATGATCTCGGCTGCGGTGGAGGAGGGGCCGATCATTTTTTTTCCAGCCGCGCCAGCAGGGACGAGGTGTCCCAGCGGTTGCCGCCGAGTTTCTGCACCTCGCCGTAGAACTGATCAACGAGCGCCGTGACCGGCAGGTTCGCGCCGTTGCGGCGCGCTTCCGAGAGGACGATGTCCAGATCCTTGCGCATCCAGTCGACGGCAAAGCCGAAGTCGTATTTGCCCTGGTTCATGGTCTTGTGACGGTTCTCCATCTGCCAGGAGCCAGCCGCTCCCTTGGAGATGACCTCGATCACCTTCTCGATGTCGAGGCCGGCCTTCTTGCCGAAATGCACGCCTTCGGCCAGACCCTGGACGAGGCCCGCAATGCAGATCTGGTTGACCATCTTGGTCAGCTGGCCGGCGCCGGCCGGGCCCATCAGGCCGACCATGCGGGCAAAGGTGTCAATCACGGGTTTTGCGCGGTCGAAAGTGTCCGGTTCGCCGCCGCACATCACGGTGAGCACGCCGTTTTCCGCACCTGCCTGGCCGCCAGAAACCGGGGCATCGATAAAGCCGCAGCCTTTGGCAGCTGTCGCTTCGGCGAGTTCACGTGCGACCTCGGCGGACGCCGTGGTGTTGTCGATCAGGATCGCACCCGGCTTCATCGCGGCAATCACGCCGTTTTCGCCTGTGGTGACAGAACGCAGGTCGTCGTCATTGCCGACGCAGGTGAAGACGAAGTCTGCGCCCTCGGCCGCCTCCGCAGGAGTGAGACCATGACTACCGCCGAACTTCGCCACCCAGGCCTCTGCCTTGGCTGTCGTGCGGTTATAGACCTTCACCTCGTGGCCACCCTTGACCTTCAGGTGACCTGCCATGGGAAAACCCATCACGCCCAAACCGATGAATGCGACCTTTGCCATTTCGTCTCTCCTGCCTTGCGGTATGAGACATGCATAATCGATGGCAAGGCAGGGTGAAAGGGCCGGGCTCCCTCAATCCGGCGGGTCCGGCGTATCGGATTTGGCGCCAATCTTGTGGTCCGGCGTCAATTCGAGGCTCAACTGTCCAAGGCGGCCCGAAATCTCGTTCCACAGGCGTCGGAGGCGGCGAACGTGGAGGTCATCGCCGATCCAGTCCATCAGATGCTCGACAGCCCGGGAGGACATCGCCTTGGTCTCGCTGATGGTGGTGAGCGCCCAAATGCTGAAGTCCTTCGCGTCGACTTCCATGATCTGCCCATCTGCGCCGGGGATGAGAAATTTCGCCGTACTCTTCTCGAGGATGAGTTTCATCGGGCCGGTCGGTGCAAACAGGACGGATGCGTAGATTCGATCGAAGGCATCGATCGCTTGTTTGTCAGCCTCACTGTCGTCCCTGCGATTTTGCTTCAAGGCACGTTCGAGGTCGAAGATCGTGCGCACGTTGAATTGTCGCAGCAAAAGGAAGCGGTCGAGGCCGACGACGCAGCAGAGCTGTGCCTGGGCGATCCAGTCGACGGTCTGATAGATCCCGTATGGCGTCTCGATATGCAGCATGATCGGATTATAGGTGGCGAGCGACTGAACGTCTGAGATGCCGCATTCTTCAAGGCGGAAGCGGGTGAAGAAGTCTATACCATCGATGGCATCCAGAGGGACGACCCGGGTCATGTCGATGAACCGATTGTCCGACTGCTTGATCCAGTTGATCTGGGTGCCGATCTTGACCAGGATGAACTGCAGGACACTGCCCGGCAGCAGACCAAAGGCGAGGCCGAGAAGGATCCAGAGCGCTGGCAGGTCCCCGATCGGTGTGGTCCGGTCGATGCTCACGGCCGCCTGAAGAGCGCTCAAGTCGGGAATGGCGCGGTAGAGCGTGGCCGAGGCCAGCACCGAAATCACGATCATTGCCGCCTGCCTTATCATCGTATAGCCGTTCAGGTCGAAGACGGCGAGCGCCTGGACGAGATAGCGCAAGGACGAGAGGTAGGCGCCAATGAATGTGATGGCCGCGACCGTCAGGACGTTTTCGGCGAGTTGTCTGACGTCAACTGCGGCGGTTTGATCCGAGAACTTCATGCCGCCTACCGTCAGCAGGTTGAAGGTCGTTCCATCAAGACAGGTCGCCGCCGTCTCGAAACAACCGAAACCCGAGAAGGCGAGGATGAAGCCGGTCGTGACGACGAGAAGATAGGGAATTGCAGCGGTCAACAGCCGCAGGTCGCCCCGGTTCAGAAAGACGCGGGTCCTAGAGATCGTATCATTAATCTCGCTGATGATGTCCTCCGCCGATCGGAGGTTGCCGCTCGAAGCTCTCACTTCCCGTTCGTCATCGCTGCTAACATCGGCGGCGTATTTGCTGCGAACGAATTCGAAAGACGGGCTGGTGCCTTCCTCTCCCAGGTCGATGACAGGGAAGGTTTTCACGTAATCGCGAATGAGACGGAGCCGTCGGAGCCTGATCTCGTATCGGCCGAAGATCAAGGCGAAGACGGTAATCAGGGATATGGCGAAGGCGACGACCACCGTCCATGTCAATGAGGGATCGGTGATCGCTTGAGCGGCAAGTTCTGTTTGCATGGCTTCCCCCTTTTTCTGAGGGAAGCCTAAACTCTTGATGGTAGCTGACTACCAATTAGGCGCGATCTATGATTGAAGATTCAATCAAGGATTGTCTATTTCGTCTTTTTCGCCACCACGAGATGACCAGGAGAGGGCTCACCGTCCTGCATGCGCACGTTGATGTCGGTGATTTCGACCACTTCGAAGCCTGTCGCGGCCAGCCGTTCACGCACATAGGTCTCCGCATGCACGAAGCGCTGGTGCGGCCCAACCATGAAGGGACGGCCGGCCATGACGTCTTCCGGCCGGGTTTCGGAAGAGAAGACAAAGATGCCGCCGTCGGTCATGTTCTCGGCAGCACCAAAGAAGAGCGGTTCCAGCGCGCCGAGATAGGGCAGCACGTCGGTTGCCGTGACGAGATCGAAGGGTTCGTCGTCATTGTCTTCGAGGAAGTCCTCGAGTTCCGCCACATAGAGCGTCTCGTAGAGGTCCTTCTCATGGGCGATCTCGACCATCTTTTCGGAAATGTCGATGCCCGTCATATCGTCCACGACGTCGCGCAGCGCGCCGCCGGTGAGGCCGGTGCCGCAGCCTAGGTCGAGCAGACGCTTGAACGGGCCGAGACCGAGCGTTTGCAGACGCTGGCGGACCATCATCGGCACGGTGTAGCCGAGTTGTTCGACGAGAATGTCCTCGAAGGCATCAGCGTGCTGATCGAAGAGCGTCTCGACATAGGCGTCGGGCGCTTTCGGCGGGGCCTCGCCACGGCCAAGTGCGGCAATCCGCACCGATGCGCCGCCGTGGTCGTCGGGGTCGATCGCCAGCACTTCCTCATAGGCCTTCACGGCTGCATCTACATCGCCGGACTTTTCGAGGGCGAGTGCGCGGTTATAGGCTTCCGCCAGGGCTTCTTCGTCGATCTTGGCCATGTGAGGCTCCTGTTTTCTTGGCCGCTCATCGGGCCTTTGCCGGTCGTCTAGCGGGTCGGGCCGGGCTTGGCAATGAAAAGGGAACCGCGGGCGGTTCCTGGTGTTTTCTTGATATGGAGCCAAGCATGGAACAAACCGCACAAGACAAAGCCGGTATACTACCGCTGGAGAGCGCAACGCCCGCGCGCCTCGCGCCGGCGCTGCCAGCCAGTTCGGCTGAAAAAGCCAATATGATCATCCACTATTATCGCGGTGAGATCGGTCGGATGACGAGCTGGCGCGACCGGATAGATCGGACCACGAACTGGTCGATGACGGTGGTGGCCGGCCTACTTTCCGTGTCACTGTCGACGCCATCGTCGCACCATGGTGTCGTGCTGTTCGCCATGCTGCTCGTCTCGGTCTTTCTTCTGATCGAGGCGCGGCGCTATCGCTTCTTCGACGTCTACCGGGCAAGGGTGCGCCAGCTCGAGCGGCACTACTTCTCCCAGGCGCTCTGCCCGCAGGCCGAATTGAAGCCCGATTGGGCGGAAGCAATTGCTTCCAGCCTTCGACGGCCCGTATTCCTGATGGCATACCGCGAAGCGCTCTTTCGTCGCATTCGCCGTAACTACATTTGGATGTATCTCATCCTGCTCCTTGCCTGGGCGCTCAAGATATCAAGCCCGAAGCTGCAACAGAACGAAGCCCCCGCCGAGTTCGTCAGCAGTCTGTACCAAATCGTTCAGAACGCCCATCTAGGACCGCTGTATGGCGGCGTCGTGCTGGCGCTGGTCGGCGCCTTCTATGCTGCGTTACTCTTCGCCATCCTCTATCGGAAGCCGAAAGATGGGGAAATTGCCCATGGCGAGGTGCATGTCTGAGCTCAGTGCAGGATGAACTCGCCTTTTAACGAGCGCCATTCGCTGGCCGCGATCATCTTCTTGTGCACATAGGTCACAGAGTGCAGCGGCCCCTCGATCTTGTCCTGCCAGAAGCGCAGGAAGCCACGCATCTCCGGAAAGTCCGGAGCCAGATCGTAGTGCTGCCAGATATAGGTCTGCAGCAGGGAAGGGTGATCGGGCAGGCGGTAAAGGATCTGGGCGGTTGTCAGCCCGTAACCCTTCAGCATCAGTTCCATTTCGCTGTTCATGTGCCGGCGTTCCCCGTTCTCGTGGAAGACGGATCGACGCGGGCGGTGTCATCGCTTCCGCGACCGACCGGGGCCGCGACCGACGCGGGCCCTGACATGATGGAAACATCTGTTGGTGAAGGAAGTGCTAATGGAGTTGAGGGGCGATCCAGGCCGGGTCGCCACCCGATAGTCATCGTTTGAGGTGACGGGTCAGGCGTGCCTCGATCGCACCCCATGTATGACGCAGCGCCTCGACGATGGCGAGATAGAAGATCGCTGCCCAGAGGTAGGTCTGATAGTCGAAGGTGCGCGAGAAGGCGTAGCGGGTCTGGCCCATGAGATCGAGAACGGTGACGACTGCGACGACGGCCGAGCCCTTGATCATGAAGATGATCTCGTTGCCATAGGGGCGAAGAGCGACGATCAGGGCTTGCGGCAGGATGATCTTCCAGAAGGTAATCGAGGTTGGTATGCCAAGGGATTTTGCACCTTCCGTCTGACCACGCGGTACGCTTTCGATCGCACCGCGCAGGATCTCCGCCTGATAGGCGGCCGTGTTCAGCGTCATGGCAAACAGGGCGCAATACCAGGCCTCGCGGAAGAACCACCAGAGGCCTATCGCCTCGATCTGCGCACGGAAGGAGCCGAGGCCATAATAGATGAGGAAGATCTGCAGCAGCATCGGCGTGCTGCGGAAGACATAGACATAGGCATAGGCGATCGTGTTGAGGATCGGGTTGCGTGACATGCGCGCGAATGTGACGGGGACGGAGAGAAGGGCGCCGAGCGTGATCGACCCGAAGGTCAGGATCAAGGTCGTGGCGAGACCGTCCAGGTACCGCCAGCCATAGCGCTCGATCTTGGCCGGGTCCCAGCTCGATGCGAGGTACCAGACCAGGGCAAGCCCGAGAACAGCCCAGAGAGTGAGGATGGCATAGCCGGCGACGCGGGCCAGGTTGATGCGGCTTGCCTTTGTCGGCGGCGCGGGGCGGGCGGGGATCATGTCCAGCGCATGGCTCATCGGCTTGCCTCCGCGCGGTTCGCCCAGCGTGCGATGGCGTTGAGGCCGATCGAGGAGACGGTGGCAAGAACGAGATAGAGAAGGCAGGCGATCCCGTAGAACATGAAGGCTTCCTTGGTGACGCGTGCCGCAACACCCGTCTGCCGCACGATGTCGGCAAGGCCGATGACCGAGACGAGCGCCGTATCCTTGAGGAGCACAAGCCAGAGATTGCTGAGGCCCGGAAGCGCGATGCGGATCAGTTGCGGCACGATGATCAGCCACATGGTCTTGCGCCGGCTCAGACCGACCGCACTGCCGGCCTCGTACTGACCACGCGGGATGGCCTGGAACGCCGAGAGCAGAACTTCCGAGGCATAGGACGAGAAAACGACGGAGAGCGCGATCATGCCCGCAACAAATGCGTTGATCTCGACGCGCTGGTCGATGCCGAGCGAGGACAAGATGGACTGAACGAGAATCTGGAAGCCGAAATAGACGATGAAGAGGGTCAGCAGCTCGGGCAGTCCGCGAAAGATGGTCGTGTAGACGCCGGTCGCTGCCCGCAGGCTCCATTCTCCCGACTGGCGCGCCAGCGCAATCAGAAAGCCGAGGGCAAGGCCCACGGGCAGGGTCGCAAGTGCCAGCGAGATCGTCACCTTGACGCCGAAGGCGATCTCGTCGCCCCAGCCGGTGTCGCCGCAGCCGACAAGCGTATCGGTCGCCAACAGCCGGAAGAGCCCGACGGGACCACAGAGCGGATCGAACGTATAGTTGATCCAGTCCCAGATCGAGCCGAGCGCGGAAGACAATCCGCCCATGCCATTCCCCCTTGGCGGTTTTTCCCGCCTTTTTTCATGTCATTGCAGTTCAAATGCAAAATGGCGGAAGTGTTCGACTTCCGCCACTTGGTTTTATCGGTTTATGCCGGGATCACTCGCCGTAGACGTCGAAATCGAAATACTTCTTGTTGATTTCGGCATATTTGCCGTTTGCGCGGATGGCCTCGATCGCAGCGGAGAGCTTGTCTGCGAGTTCGGTTTCACCCTTTCGCACTGCAATGCCTGCACCTTCACCATTGATCTCGACATCCACCTCAAGCGGGGTCAGGATCTTGCAGCAGGTGCCGGCGTCCGACTTCAGCCATTCCGACAACACGACGATGTCATCGACGACGGCGTCAACGCGGCCGCCTTCAAGGTCGAGCTTGTATTCATCAGCAGTAGGGTAGAGCTTCAGCTCGCTGTCCGCCATGTGCTTTTCGGCATAGTTGGCATGGGTCGTGGAGGACTGCGCGCCAATTGCCTTGCCCTTCAGGCCGGCCAGATCGGTGATCGGGGAGTCCTTCGGAACGGCGACGGCCGGCGGCGTGTTGTAGTACTTCTTCGAGAAGTCGACCTTCTCCAGGCGCTCTGGGGTGATCGACATGGACGCGATGATCGCGTCGAACTTCTTGGCTTGCAGGGCCGGAATGATGCCATCCCAATCCTGGGTGACGAATTCGCAGGAGACCTTCATTTCTTCGCATAGCGCATTGGCGATGTCGATGTCGAAGCCAACGAGGGTGCCATCGGCTTCCAGATTGTTGAAGGGCGGGTAAGCGCCTTCAGTGCCGATGATCAGCTTCTCTTGAGCCATGGTCGAGCCGGCAAAGAGCGACAGCGCAGCGATCGATGCTGCGGCCAGAAAACGTGTCGGAATACGCATGAGATCCTCTCTGTTGGGTGGACGCCGTTTGTTGTTGTAAGGCGGCTGTCCGTGATCGTGTGGAATGGTCGACCACACTTGGGCCCAATATTCGTCCGTTTTTAAAGCCGAAATCAACAACAAACCGCGTGATCGCTAAAATTTGCCCCCGTAAATCCACTAGGGGCCATGAAAGACATTTTTTTGTTCCAATCGCTGTTGTGTGGTGGAGCAAAAGCCGTTCCAACTCGTTCAGGCACGGTTAATTATGCGAAATCTAATTTGGCCGCAGCTTCGGTTCGCACAATCGAGCATGCATTCAACAGCACGGACCCGGATGACACTGTCACCGGCCCGTGCGTAGGGAAGGAAACGCAAGGTATGTTCAACAAGAGATTGCTCAACACGGTGGCAATCCCGGTCCTGTCCGTCGCGGTATTGGCAAAACCGGTCGCTGCGGCTGTCACCGGACATCCAGAACGCCAGACGCAGTCGCGACAGGCTGAAGAACAGCTGATCCAGCTGGCCCAGGCCGTCACCTGCAATGACGGATCGGAAGCGCCTGACGCGGATACTTGTGCTGCGCGCGATGCCCAGGCTGCGGCCGAGGAAGAAGCGCGCCGCCAGGCTGAAGCAGAAGCGCAGGCCGCCGCAGAGGCGGAAGCTCAGCGTCAGGCCGAGGCCGAAGCTCAGGCCGCGGCCGAAGCAGAAGCTCAACGTCAGGCTGAAGCAGAAGCCCAGGCAGCCGCCGAAGCAGAAGCTCAGCGTCAGGCGGAAGCGGAAGCCCAGGCCGCTGCCGAGGCAGAGGCACAGCGTCAGGCCGAAGCCGAAGCTCAGGCAGCCGCAGAAGCAGAGGCTCAACGCGCTGCCGAGGCGGAAGCGGAAGCCCAGCGTGCGGCCGAAGCCGAAGCCCAGCAGCAGGCTGAAGCCGAGGCGCAGCGTGCAGCTGAAGCGGAAGCCGAGGCACAGCGCGCAGCAGAGGCCGAAGCCCAGCGCGCAGCTGAAGAGGCTCAGCAGGCCGAGCCGGCCGTCGAAGAGCAGCCCGCCACAGTTACCTGCGCCGATGGATCGCAGGCCGCTTCTGAAGCAGAGTGCGCAACACCTGCCCAGCCGGAAGAACAGCCGGTGGATGAGCAGCCGGCCCAGACCGAAGAGCAGCCTGCGGAAGAGGTGCAGCCGACGCCGGATTCGGCTGCTCCGGAACAGACCGAAGAACTGCCGACCGAAGAGCAGGCAACCGGAGAAGAGGTCCCCGCCGAAGCCCAGCCGGAAGGCGAGCAGGTTCTCGTGCCTGCGGTCGAGCCTACGGAGAATCAGCCGGTTCCGCAGATCACCGATACCCGGACCGCCGAGGAAAAGGAGGCTATCGCCGAAGACCCGTCGCAGACATCTGAAACCGTGGTGCTTCCGGTCGACAACGGTGCTGCTGTTCTCGACAGCGACAAGGATGCCGACAACAGCGGTGGCGAGAATGTCCGTCAGCGACGGAGCGAGTTGCGGGCACAGGAAGACGTGGCTCCTGCGCCGGAGACGGATGCCGACGCCCAGTCCGAAGCCGTGGCCTTCGATCCGCAGACGTTGCAGGCAACGGTCTCCGAGCAAGGCACCACCATGGATGCCGCGCCGACCTTCGAAGTGCCGACCACGGTTACCAACGTGACCAACAGCACCGTGACCAACAACGTCACCAGCAATGTCACGAACAACAACGTGACCAACAACACGGTTATCCAGAACAACGTGGTCAATCAGGTCACGGAAGTCCGGGTCATCGAGCAGATCGACAACCGCACCGTCATCAATGTCGGCAACCAGATCGTCGTGCGTGGCGATGATCGCCGGCGCCTAGGCTACGATGCTCAGCAGACCTATTACGAGCAGCTGTCGCGTGGCCGCACGCGTGAGACCATCGAACGTGCCGATGGCAGCAAGCTGGTAACGGTCTACAACCGTTACGGCGACATCATCATCCGGTCGCGGATTTCGCCGGGCGGACGCGAATATGTCCTGATGTATTCGCCGGAAGCCGATGGCCAGCGTCCCGCGATGTATGTCGACGTCGGTCTGTCTCTGCCGCCGATGCGTCTGACCATCCCGGTCGACGACTATATCGTCAGCACGACGCGTTCGCCCGATCGTGACTACTACGACTTCCTCGCCCGCCCGCCGGTCGAGCGTGTCGAGCGCGTCTACTCGATCGACGAAGTCAAGTCCTCGGCTCGAATCCGCGACAAGGTCCGTCGTATCGACCTCGATACGATCACCTTCCCGTCGGGTTCGGCTGAAGTCCCGCTCGAACAGGCAAGGACGCTGCGCCGCGTGGCTCAGGCCATGGAAAAGCTGCTTGAAAACGATCCGGGTGAAGTCTTCCTGATCGAGGGCCACACCGATGCCGTCGGTTCGGATCGCTCGAACCTGATCCTTTCGGACAAGCGTGCAGAAACCGTCGCCAACCTGCTCACCGAAGTCTACGGCATCCCGCCGGAAAACATGTCGGTCCAGGGTTACGGCGAGCGCTTCCTGAAGATCCGCACGGAAGCCGCCGAACAGCAAAACCGTCGCGTCGCCATCCGCCGCGTCACTACGCTGGTTCGCCCTGCAAACGTGTCGAGCAACAACTGATCGACCACGCTCACGAATGGAAGAAGGCCGCCGGAGCGATCCGGCGGCCTTTTCTTTTGGGGAGATGTCAGGACCGGGGTGGGAGCCCCGTGACCGTGGCGATGAAGTCGGCAATCGCCAGGGTATCATCGAGGTCGAAGACCGGCAGATCGGTGTCCTCGACGCGGTGATCAGCCGCGATCGCGCGGATGTGCGGATCGGATGGCGCCAAGTGTTCACGGTTTGCGGATGCTTCCCGCCGCGCTTCGATCTTCGGCACGGGCTCACGCTTATAGCCTTCGATCAGCACGAGGTCGCAGGGGCCGATGCGGGCGAGGATTTCCTCGAAGCTCGGTTCTGGAGCGCCACGCAGCTCATGCATGATGGCATAACGGGTACCGGACACGATGACGACTTCATGGGCGCCGGCCTCCCGGTGCCGGTAGCTGTCGGCGCCGACCTTGTCGATGTCGAAGTCATGATGGGCGTGCTTGATGGTCGAAATCTTGTAGCCGCGGCGAGTGAATTCCTCGACGAGCCGCACGGCAAGCCCGGTTTTTCCGGAATTCTTCCAGCCGGCAATGCCGAAGATGCGCGGAGCGTTCGTCATACTGTACCCTGTTCGATGATGGCCTCGGCCATTGCGAGGTCCTCGGGCGTGTTGATGTTGAAGAAGGGATCGACCGGACCGAAGGGTCCTTCGAAGGATGCGAACTCCACGGTCTCGTTTGGGTGGCGGGCGACGAAGTCGAAGACGCGGCGGTGATCGGGGTCGTCTAGCCAGCGGTCGAGATCTTCCGCCAGCGTGACCGGCCAGAGCGCCGTAATCGGATGGTTGCGGCCGTTGCAGGCAGCCAGCATGATCGCGTCGCCTCTCACCCCGTCTTGCAGGCGCCTTACCAGGTCGCACGGCAGAAAGGGGTTGTCGCACGGTGTAGTCAGAATATGTGTGGGTCCGCCAGGTAGTTCGGCAAATAGCTTCACGCCTGCGAGCACGCCAGCGAGGGGGCCGGGTCGGTCTGGCCTCGTATCCTGGAGGAGGGGAAGGCGTGCGGCCAGCGGATGACCTTCGGACGCATTGAGGTAGACCGCCGAAGTCTGCGGCCGCAACCGGTCGGCAACCCTCAGGGCAAGCGGCGTCGTGCCCAGGATCAGTTCCGCCTTGTCCCGGCCCATTCGGCGCGACAGGCCGCCAGCGAGAATGACGGCCGGGGGGCGGGTGTCCTGCGTCATGGGGTCACCGCTCTTCGCCCGGGGCAAAGCGCAGGAAAACCACTGCGACGAGGGCGAGAAGGCAGCAGGCGAGCATGACGAGCAGCAAGGGCATGGCGCCGGTTTCGACCGACAGTATGCGGGACGCCAGCCAGGAGACGAAAGCGCCGCCACCCATGGTGATTGCGCCGCCGAGGCCGGAGGCGGAGCCTGCGAGTTCCGGGCGGACGCTGACGATGCCGGCATTGGTGCTCGGCAGGGAGAGGCCATTGCCGAAGCCGACGACGACCTGCGGGGCGAAGAAGGCCAGATAGGAGACGTATCCTTGGGCAAGCAAGATGATCGGAATGGCGGCGCCGACCAGGGCGACCACGCCACCGACCAGCATCATCATATCAATCCCGGCACGACGGGCGAAACGTCCGGAGAGATAATTGCCAGCGATATAACCGGCTGCGATGAACATGAACTGCAGGCCGAGCATGCTGGGTGTCAGGCCCAGCAGCGTGCCACCGACAAAGGGTGCGCCGCCGAGAAAGGCGAAGAAGGCGCCAGAGGTAAAGGTGCCAGCCATGGTGTATCCCCAGAAACGGGGCGAGGCGAGAAGTCTCGGCCAGGCCCGGAACTGCTCGGAAAAACTGCCGCTCTTTTGCCGGTTGGTTTCGCCGAGGTCGCGATAGACGAGCAACAGAACGGCAAGGGCTGCAATCAGGATGGCTGTAAAATTCGAGCGCCAGCCGAAATTGTCGCTGAGCACCCCGCCAAGCGTCGGGCCGATCATCGGGATCAGCGTCATGCCCATGGTGACATAACCGATCATCGAGGCGGCTTCGTCCATCGGGACCATGTCGCGGATGATGGCGCGGGAGAGAACGAGGCCGGCGACCACGGCCGTCTGGATCATCCGGGCGAAGGTCAGGATCTCGATCGAGCTTGCCAGTAGGCAGACCAGCGAGGAAACAATTAGGATCAGCAGAGCGCCAATCATCACCGGACGCCGGCCGTAGCGGTCGGACAGAGGGCCGATCACCAGCTGTACCAGGGCGGTCATCGCAATATAGCCTGAGACCAGGACCTGCACCCGGTCGTAGTCGACGCGCAAATCGAGGGCCATGGCCGGCAGCGCCGGCAGAAAGATGTTCATCGTCAATGCCGACAGCCCGGCAACCGCCACGAGACTGACGATATGCGGGGCCGTGGTCCTGTCGAGAAAGCGAGACTGCTGCTGCACGCTCAAATGTCCTTGCACTGCAAACGTGATCAGCCCGGGGAGGCCGGATCGGCGCGGCGGGCGAGGGCCGCCTTTCGCTTGCTCTCGCGATAGAATGTGTAAAGGCCAGAGCCAATGACAATAGCGGCGCCAACGACCATCCAGATATCCGGCACTTCGCCGAAGAAGAGCATGCCGAGCAGAACCGCCCAGAGGAGGCTGGTGTAGCGGAAGGGCGCGATGAAGGAGATCTCGCCGGTGCGCATGGCCATGATGATCGCCTGGTAACCGGCAAACAGGAAGATTGAGGCAAAGGCGAGCTTGCCGAGCGCGCTGCCGGACATGGGTTGCCAGCCGCCAAAGACGGGAATGAGCAGCAGGCCGGCAAAGGAGATGGAGGCTGCGGTGAAAAGCGTGACGGAGAGCGACGAGATGCTCGGATCGATCCGGCGCGTCACGAGATCACGGCCGGCTGCCGTGATGACACAGAAGACTATGTAGAGCGAGGCGAGCGTGAAGCCCTCCGGGCCGGGCTGGATGATGACGAGCACACCAATGAAGCCAAGGCCGATCGCCGTCCATCGGCGCCAGCCCACCGGCTCCTTGTAGAAGAGCGCGGCGCCAAGGGTCACGGCCAGAGGCAGGGACTGCAGGATTGCCGAGGCATTGGCGAGCGGCACCTGGCCGAGCGCGGCTAGGAAGGCGACGGCTGCGACCGTTTCGAAGGCGATGCGGATCAGGATCAGGGGCTGCAGGATGTTCTTGATGTGGTCGAGCGCGCCCATGCGGCGCGCAACGATATAGACCAGAACGGCGGTGAAGGCTCCGCGCACGAACATGATCTGCGCCACGGTCAGTTCCGCGGTAACCGATTTCGTCAGAGCGTCGTTGAAGGTGAAGCCCGCCATCGAGATCGCCATCAGAAGGGCGCCTCGGGTGTTCTCGGATAATGCCATGCTCGATTCCCGTGCGTACCCGCTGGTTCTAGACCAAGGAGCACGCGCGAGAAACCTTATTCCCGCTGTTGTGGCCCTGAAACGATGCTGCAGTGCCAAAAACGCGGTGGCCGGTTAACCTTTGTTCAAACTCCCGAAGACAAGCTCGCCGATGGAACTGCATGAGGCGGCTCCTTTCCTTCGATCCTGCGCGATGAGCTCGCGGGATTTCGGCCTTCCCGAGGGTCTCATGAGTTTTATTGATCGCCTCCTGCAAAGTCGCAGGATCGTCACCAAAGTTTTGCTTTTTGTTGTTCCTCTCGTTCTGCTCATGGCCGGTGTCGGCCTCCTGGGCTATTGGACTGCCACCACCCTCAACGGCCATATGACCGTCACACGTGCCACGATCGGCAATATCAGCGATCTGGAAAAGCTGCAGCAGGGCCTGCAGGAGTTCAGCCTGGATCCGACGGAGGAGAGCAGGGCAGCTCTTCTTTCGGCCATCGACGGCCAGGACAGGGGGCTCGGCGTCCTGAACGGCGTGCTCGCCAAGCAGGCTCAGACGGCCGATCTTTCGGCGCTGACGCAGCTGCCGGCGCAGATGCGGGTTCAGACGTCGACGCTTTGGGACAACAAGACCGCGCGAGAACAACTGGATTCCGGTCTGAATGCGGCCGTTGCCGCCTTGCAGGCGGAGAGCCAGCAGATCGTCAAGCAGGTCGATTTCGTCCGCAACGATCTCGCCGGCAAGGAGCGCTTCGCGAAGGAATTGCTGTTCGACGCCTCTGCCTTCAAGACGCTGCTTGACCGTCTCGGCAAATTGCGTGTCGGCGTGCAGATGGCTTTCACTCCCGAAGAACAGCTGGACGAAGCAAAACTCTATCTCGCACCGATGCAGAAGGATCTGGTCAAGGCCAACGAGATCGCTTCCGAAAAGGGCAGGGTTCTGGTCGGCGAAGTCGGCACTGCGATCGGCAAGATCGAAACGATCCTCGGGCAGACTGGCCCAGTTGATGCCAGGGCCCGAGAACTCGGCCTCGTGCTTTCCGAACTCGTCGAGATCGAGCAGAAGATCACGTTGCAGGCCGCCAAGAACAGCGATGTCGCCGCCGACCGCTTCGTCAGCCTTGACCGGCTCGTCGCCGAGCAAAAGGAGCTGATGGCCCTCGTCGATGCCGCCGCACTTGGTGTTGCTACCATCGAGTTGCGGGTGCAGCAGATGCTGGGTTCGCTGGACGACGCACGCCGTGTGGTGGTCATCAACGAGATGGAAGCACTCCAGACACTGGCCGGCCGGATCTCCGAGCTCGGTGCCAAGAACAGTGCGCTTCGCGACTTCCCCCAGAAGATTGCGCCGCATGTGGTCGCGATCACCGAAAAGTCCCAGGCGATGCTGGACGCAGGGTTGAATTGGCAGAACGAACGGCTGGCCGCCAATGCGGCCGTGTCGGCAGCCATGGAATCGCTTCGCAATTTCGTCGCCCAAGCGCAGGAAATCGGCCGCGAGGACAGCGAACGGTCTGCGACGATCTCCGTCATCACCATGGTCGTCGGCACGCTGCTCGCGATCATCGGCGGTCTGATGCTGGTCGAGACACTGCGCGCGCCGCTCAAGCGGATCACCGGCGTGATGTCGCGACTGGCGAGCGGCGACCTGTCCGTCCCGATCGAGGGCCGCAATCGCGGCGACGAAATCGGCGATATGGTGCGGTCGGTCACCGTTTTCCGTGATGCGGCGCTCGAAAATCGCCGCCTGGAAGAAGAGGCGGAAGCTGCGCGCACGCGCTCGGAGCAGGAAAGCGCGCAGCGTGCCCAGGACCGGGCCCGCGTCGAGGCCGACCAGCGGTCTGCGCTCGAAGCTCTGTCCTCTGTGCTTCAGGCACTTGCCAACGGCCAGCTCAACGTCTCCATGCGTGACGACCTGCCGGCCGATTTCGTCGCCATGGCCTCGACATACAACCAGGCGGTCGAAGCCCTGCGGGCGACGCTTGAAGAGGTTCGTGCGGCAAGCGTCGACATCAATGCCGGCACCGAGAACCTTGCGGTTTCCGCCGATGATCTTGCGCGCCGGACCGAACAGCAGGCCGCGGCGCTTGAGGAAAGCGTGAGGGCGCTCTCGCATCTGAGCGATGTCGTACGCTCGACAGCCGATGGGGCAGGGCGCACCGCACAATCCGTGCAGTCGGCCCGCGATCACGCCCGCCAGTCCGGCGTGGTGGTCAAGAAGGCGGTCGAGGCCATGGCTGAAATCAGCCGTTCCTCCGAGAAGATCTCGACCATCATCGGCGTCATCGACGAGATCGCCTTCCAGACGAATCTGCTGGCACTGAATGCGGGTGTCGAAGCCGCCCGAGCCGGCGAAGCTGGTCGTGGCTTTGCTGTCGTCGCCCAGGAAGTGCGTGACCTTGCGCAGCGCTGCGCCAATGCGGCGAAGGAGATCAAGACGCTGATCTCCGTCAGCGGCAATCAGGTCAAGTCGGGTGTCGAACTCGTCGAGAACACCGGTGTCGCGCTGCAGTCGATCATCGATCAGGTCGAAGAAGTGCAGTCGCTGGTCGAGCGCATTTCGGCTGCAACCCGCGAGCAGTCGACCGGTATCAGCGAGGTGACGTCGGCCGTGCGTGACGTCGAGCTGATCACGCAGCAGAATGCCGCCATGGTCGAGGAGAACAATGCCGAGATCCAGGGCCTGCGTCAGCGGGTCGATATCCTGATGCACAAGATATCGCGCTTCCGTACCGACACTGAGCGCGGTCAGCCGCAGGTCTATCGCCGGTCGGCGTAAGCGTGAAGAACTAGCCGGCGGCACTCAGCCGCCGGTGACGCTCATATGGCGGGCCACCGCCGGTTTGCGGTGGTTACGATCGATGATGAAATCGTGGCCCTTGGGCTTGCGCGAAATCGCTTCATCAATCGCGGCAGAGAGATAGGCGTCGTCATCAGAGGCGCGCAGTGCGGTGCGGAGATCCGCAGCATCATCCTGACCCAGGCACATATAGAGCGTGCCCGTGCAGGTCAGGCGGACGCGATTGCAGCTTTCGCAGAAATTGTGCGTGAGCGGCGTGATGAAGCCGAGGCGTCCGCCGGTTTCCTTCACCTCGACATAACGGGCTGGGCCGCCGGTGCGGTAGGGAATTTCATCAAGGGTAAACTGCTCTTCGAGCCTCTGACGCACGAGCGAGAGCGGCAGATATTGGTCGGTGCGATCTTCGCCGGTCTCGCCCATGGGCATGGTCTCGATCAGTGTCAGATCCATGCCTTCGCCATGGGCGAAGCGCAGCAGCTCAGGTATCTCGTGCTCGTTGAAATCCTTCAGAGCGACAGCATTGAGCTTGATGCCGATGCCGGCTGCCTGCGCTGCGCGGATGCCTTCGAGCACCTTGTCCAATTCGCCCCAGCGGGTGATTTCCTTGAACTTTGCAGGGTCAAGCGTATCGATAGACACGTTGATGCGGCGAACGCCGCAATCCGCAAGCTCCGCGGCATGGCGGGCGAGTTGCGAGCCGTTGGTGGTCAGGGTCAGCTCGTCCAGACCGCTGCCGAGATGGCGGGAGAGGCCGCGTACGAGATGCATGATGTTCTTGCGCACCAGCGGTTCGCCACCTGTCAGGCGCAGCTTGCGCACGCCCTTGGCGATGAAGGCGGAACAGAGCCGGTCGAGCTCTTCCAGCGTCAGGAGATCCTTCTTCGGCAGGAAGGTCATGTTTTCCGCCATGCAATAGCTGCAGCGGAAATCGCATCGATCCGTTACGGAGACGCGCAGGTAGGTGACCGCGCGCCCGAAGGGGTCGATCATCGGGCTTGCTCGATCGACAAGCGGTTCTGCATGGCGCCAATCGGCGGGGCTATGATCCAAAAAAACTCTCCCGGTGTTTGGAGCAATGTGGTGCCAAGGCTAGCAGGCGTCAAGTTGACACCGCCCTGTGCGATCAATTCGGATTGCAAACGGCGCGGGTTCGACCTAGGTCTGCGCCAACCGCCTGGAACACTGCGAGGACTGCATGACCGAGATCTGGCCGACCGAACTGAAGGTGTCCAAGGACAGGCGCCTGCTGACCGTGAGCTTCAATGACGGTGTCGCAGCCGTGCTTCCTGCCGAGATGTTGCGCGTGCTGTCGCCCTCGGCAGAAGTCCAGGGCCATGGTCCAGGTCAGAAAGTCACCGTTCCAGGCAAGCGCAATGTCGCGATCCGGCAGATGGTGCCAACCGGCAATTATGCCGTTCGCATCGCCTTTGACGACGGCCATGATACCGGCATCTTCACCTGGAACTACCTGCGCGAACTCGGCGAGACCGGCGATGAAAAGTTCGCGGCTTACGAACAGGAACTGGCGGAGAAGAAACTCAGCCGCGATCCTCGCTGAGGTCAGGATCGACGAGCCCGTCCGAGGAAAGCATACGCTGGATCAAGAGGTCCATCGTCTCGGCGAGGTGTTGGCACTCGTCGAGCGGTGTTGCAGAGAGCGTCCGCTCGATGAGCTCCGTCTGGATGCGCATCGCCTGTTCGCTTAGGCTCCGGCCTCCTTCCGTCAGGAAAAGTCTCAGCACTCGCTTGTCCCGTTGGTCGGCCCTGCGCTCGAGAAGCCCGCGCCTTTCCATCTGCGGCAGCAGCATGCTCATGTTGGAACGACCGACAAGCAGCTTGCGGGCTAGTTCCTGCTGGGAAATCCCCTCGAACCGATAGAGATTGACCAAGATATCCAGGTGCGGCGGCTTGATGTCGAGGGGTGCCAGCGCGCGTGCGAGTGCCTGCTGCATGAGCTGACAGGCGCGCGCTACCGATATCCAACTGCGAAAACGAGGATGGTCCCAGGGGAAGGCTTGCTTTTCGTTCATTCTTGTACTTTATTGTTCAGCATTGAACATTATGATGGGATTCCGACTATGCCATCCTTTCCTCTCAAGGTCACCCGCCTGGCTTTCGCGCAGCTGGAGAAGGTCTCGCCGACGGTCGCCGGCCGGATTGCCTTCGAGCTTTTCTGTCGAACCCCGAGCCGTCGCCCAAAAGGCGACAAGGCCAAACAGGTCTTCACCGTCGGACGCAGTCGGTTGCGACAGGCTTCGACCGTTCGTCTCGCACTGACGCGCGGCATGGCGGCAGCCCATCATCTCAGCTCGCAGGAGGGGAGCGGTTCTGCCCCAAGGTTTCTTGTAGTCCACGGCTGGGGCTCGCGTGCGGAGTATCTCTCCGAAATGGCGCTCGGATTGCGTGAAACGGGTGCCGAAGTGGTGGTCCTTGACCTGCCGGGACACGGCGCGTCCAGCGGCCGTCGGCTCGACCTCAAGATTGCGGCCGAGGCCATCGTGGCCGCCGAGCGCCATTTCGGGCGGTTCGACGGTGTTGTCGGCCACTCCTTCGGTGGTGCCGCCGTCATGATGGCGGCAGGGCGCGTGTTTCCGGAACTGCATCCTTTGAATGCGCCGAGGATCGCACTGATCGGCTCACCTTCCAGCATGGGCGAGGTGTTCAACGGCTTTGCTTCCATAGTGGGGCTTGGACGTGGCAGCGTCGGCGCCATGCGCATTCGGGCCATGGATCTGGTCGGCGCGCAGGTCGAAGACTTGGATGGCGTCGCGGTGGCGCGGCGTATCGACCGGCCGCTGCTCGTGGTGCACGCGGAAGACGACAAGGAGGTCAATGTCGGCCATGCGCAGCGCTATATCGGCGTGTCGCCGCATGTCCGTCATCTCTGGGCGAATGGTCACGGACACCGCAGGATCGTCAGTGCGCCTGAGGTGATTTCTGCTGTCGCCTCTTTCCTGGCAGGCGCCGAGGGCGCGTCGAGGGCCGGGAACCGCAAGGTGTCATAGTCCCGTCATGGCTCTTGCCTAACCCGGAGCTGCCGCTAGGCTTGGGGGGAGTGAGGAGTCAGCATGACAGTGATAACGACGATCGAGGATCTGAAGGCCATTTACGGCGAGGCAGGCGAGGCATCGACCGCCAAGGTCACCGCATTCTTGACGCCGGCCTACAGGACGATGATCGAGCGCTCGCCCTTCGTGGCGCTGGCGACGGTCGGTCCGGAGGGGCTTGATTGCTCGCCCCGCGGTGATCGCGGCGCGGTGGTGCGCATCGAAGACGACCGGACAATCACGCTTCCGGATTGGCGTGGCAACAACCGCATCGATTCGCTAGTGAACATCGTGCGCGACCCCCGCGTGGCGCTGATGTTCCTCATTCCGGGCTCGAACAGCGTCATGCGGATCAACGGCCGGGCGGTGGTTTCGGTCGCGCCCGAGCTCATCGAGAGCTTCGTTATGGATGGACACCATCCGCGAAGCGTCGTCGTGGTGACGATCGACGAGGCATACTTCCAGTGTGCGCGGGCCGTGATGCGGGCAGAACTTTGGAATGTTGAAAGACAGGTCGCGGCGAACGACCTGCCGACGCCCGGCGAGATGCTGAAGGCTGCAAAGCAGGACTTCGATCGCGAAACCTATGATCGCGAATGGCCGGAGCGTGCAGCAAAGACGATGTGGTGATCTCGGAAGGGGATCACCGTTTGTAGATCAGCCAGCTCTTGGTGAAGTCCTTCTTCATCCCGTCTTCATAGGGCTTCGTCCGGTTCCTGCCGGCATTCTTGGCGCAGTAAAGGGCGATGTCGGACTTCGCGTAGAGTTCGCCGGCATCTTCCGCATCGGCGGCCATGGCGAACCCGAGCGATATGGTGATCGGGCCGTAATTGACGCCGGTCTTGGAGTTCTTGAAAGGCGTCGTTTCAAGCGCACTGCGCACTCGTTCGCAAGTCTGGAAGATTTCTTCTGCGGTGTTGCCCTCGATGATGATCGCGAACTCCTCGCCACCCGTGCGGGCGACGAAGCAGTCCTTGCGGACGTTGCTGCGGATCACGGTGGCAACGGTCGCGAGGATCTTGTCGCCGACCGGATGGCCGTAGGCGTCGTTGACCTTCTTGAAGTTATCAATATCGGCGAGCACGAGAGCCGCCAGCGGTCTGGCATCGCTCGTGTAGACGGCGGCGAGCTTTTCGTCGAAGGCGCGACGATTGGCAATGCGCGTCAGGGAATCGGTGTTGGCAATCCGCTTGTATTCATCGAGTTCGCGACGGACTTCGTCCATCTCTTTCGACCGTTCGGACATCTTGACGACGGTTTGTTCGCCATGCGCCATGGTTGAGCCCGTGGCTTCCGTCAGGATGTTGATGGCGCTGCGCAGGATGTCGGCGCTGTTCGTGCTCTTCGAGCTGATCCGGTGATAGGTTTCGCCGAGGAGGCGGTTGTAGCTTTGCAGCGATGTCTGTTCCTGCTGCAAGAGACGCAGCAATCCATCCAGTTCGCCGATCAGCTTGGAATGGGCATTCTCGATGGCGCGGCCCTGATGGCTGCCGAAATACTGCTCTCCGAGCGCGTCGAGTTCGTCCTGGTTGGCGCGACTGCCGAGCGCTGCCAGCTCGCGGGTGAGTGACGGGTTGGAGCCGATATAGGCTTCGTAGAACAGCTCGTAATTGCGCGGGATCGGGGCGACCCCCATCGAGCGCATCGCATATGTGATCTGTGCCGCGACGTCAGGTGCCTGCGTCTTTGGCGGTGTTGCCGTGCTCATTCGGCCAACTCCAATGGTCGTCACTCGAGACATTCAAGGGTCCAAAGATTCAATTAGCGGCAAATGATTGGAAAATGTTTAATCTTCTCGCCATGAGAAGTGACGGGCGCAAAATGAGCACTCAGCGCTCACTTGCGCAACCTCTTGTAAAACAAGCGGTAATTTTCCGTTGCGGAGGTTTCCCTCCGCAACGTGCGAGCATTATTTCGACGAGTTTCAGCCGAGATTGAATTCCTGGAAGAAATCGTTGCCCTTGTCGTCGGTGACGATGAAGGCCGGGAAGTCTTCGACCTCGATCTTCCAGACAGCTTCCATTCCCAGTTCTGGGTACTCCAAGACTTCGACCTTCTTGATGCAATCCTGGGCGAGACGGGCGGCCGGGCCGCCGATCGAGCCGAGATAGAAGCCGCCATGGGTCTTACAGGCCTCACGCACGGCGCGCGAGCGGTTGCCCTTGGCCAGCATCACCATCGAGCCGCCGAAAGACTGGAACTGGTCGACATAACTGTCCATACGGCCGGCGGTGGTCGGTCCGAAGGAGCCTGAGGCATAACCCGTTGGTGTCTTGGCCGGACCGGCGTAATAGACCGGATGGTTCTTCATGTAGTCCGGCATGCCTTCGCCCTTTTCCAGGCGATCGCGGATCTTGGAATGGGCGAGGTCCCGGGCAACGATGATCGTGCCGGTCAGCGAGAGGCGGGTCTTGACCGGGTGTTTGGTGAGTTCGGCCAAAATACCGCTCATCGGCTGGTTGAGGTCGATCTTGACCACCGAAGACGACAGGGCGGTATCGTCGATCTCGGGCATGTATTTCGACGGATCGGTTTCCAGCTGCTCGATATAGATGCCGTCCTTGGTGATCTTGCCCTTGGCCTGGCGGTCGGCGGAACAGCTGACACCGAGGCCAATCGGCAGCGATGCGCCGTGGCGCGGCAGGCGGATGACGCGCACGTCATGACAGAAATACTTGCCGCCGAACTGCGCGCCGACGCCCATCGACTGGGTCAGCTTGTGGATCTCCTTTTCCATCTCGATGTCCCGGAAGGCGTGGCCGCTTTCGGAACCTTCGGTCGGGAGGTCGTCGAGATAGCGCGCCGAGGCGAGCTTGACGGTCTTCAGCGTCATCTCGGCGGAAAGGCCGCCGATGACGATCGCCAGATGGTAGGGAGGACAGGCTGCCGTCCCTAACGTGAGGATCTTCTCCTTGAGGAAGTCGATCATCCGGTCATGGGTCAGAAGCGAGGGTGTGCCCTGGTAGAGGAAGGTCTTGTTGGCCGAACCGCCACCCTTCGCCATGAACAGAAACTTGTAGGCGTCCTCGCCCTCTTCGTAGAGGTCGATCTGGGCTGGCAGGTTGGTCTTGGTGTTCTTTTCCTCGAACATCTTGATCGGCGCGAGCTGCGAATAACGCAGATTGCGGCGCTCATAAGCGTCGCGCACGCCTTCGGCCAGTGCAGCGTAGTCCTGACCATCCGTCCAGACGCGGCGACCTTTCTTACCCATGACGATTGCAGTACCCGTGTCCTGACACATCGGCAGGATGCCGCCGGCGGCGATGTTGGCGTTCTTCAGGAGGTCGAAGGCGACGAAGCGATCATTGTCGGTCGCCTCGGGGTCTTCGAGGATCGAGGCAAGCTGTTTCAAGTGGCCGGGACGCAGCAGGTGATTGATGTCCGAAAGCGCGGTCTCCGCGAGGAGACGCAGGCCCTCAGGCTCGACGGTCAGGATCTCCTGACCCTTGAAAGTTTCGACCGAAACATAATCGGACGTGATCTTGCGGTAGGGGGTCGTGTCTTCGCCAATTGGGAACAGATCGTCTGCCATCACAGGGCCTTTCGTGGCATCAGCTTGGAGTTTGCGGTGGTTTAAGCGTTAGCCCTTAAGATTTCAATGCGCCGAAAGCCGAAGGCTCAAGCGTTGACAGGGTGGTGGCGTATCTGAAAAACCCCGGTCCGGACACGCGTTGCGTGCGATGGATTCGGAGGTGCATCATGAGCTTGAATGTGGCGAAGGGAACGAACTGGCGCCGCTCGATCGTCGTCAAGATTTTTCTGGTCTGCTTCGTCTGCATCCATATCCCGCTGATCGCCTTGCTGTTGAACTTCGGTACGGGAGCCAGTTCGAACCCGCTGTCCGTCGGTCTTGTCGTTCTGGTGGCTACGCTGATCGGTACTGTCGCCTGCCTAGCGACAATGTGGTGGCTGACGCTGCCTCTGCGCAATCTGGCAAAGGCCATCAGCCAGTACCGTGCCGGGGGCGCCTTCAGCGAGGACCAATTGAGCAAATACGGCGAAGACGAAATTGCGGTGGTTACGCGCGCCGTCTGCGGGATGGTCGGGGAGATTTCGGCGCTTGCGGAACGGGTGAACGGAGAGCCGGGACTTGATCCGCTCACCGGTCTCATGAACGCCAGCGCCGTCTATAGCGTGCCGTTGCCGAGGCTTCCCGCACAAGCCGAGGGCGGCATCGACATCTATGTCGCCGTTTTCGAGTTGGAAACGATCGAGGCCGTAAGTGCCAAGCATGGCCGCGAGGTGGCCGATATGGTGCTCGTTGCCGTCGGAGATCTGGTGCGCCTGCACTTCGCGCCTCGACAGATTGCAGCACGCATGTCGGGAACGACCTTCATGCTGCTTTTTGCCGATGATCCGATCGCCGTCATCCACTCCTGCTGTGAGGCCATCCGAAAAAACGTGGAGCAACTCGAGGTTGGCCCCCTCGCGGCGGGCAGCCTTCGGCTGACCTTCGGCCTTGCTCCGCGTCGGACCGACGAAGCGATGGCCGATCTGCTGCACCGGGCAGACATGGCGCTTTTCAGGGCCAAGGATACGCTACGCACCGGGTTGGAAACGCTGAAGCCCTGAGGGCGAGGGGCTCGCACCCCTCGCATGCGCGGACCTGATGACAGGCGTCACTGCGGTCCGATCATCAGTTCCGGCCGGACATACTGGTCGAATTCCTCATCGGTCAGATAGCCGCCGCCGACAGCCTCCTGACGCAGGGTGGTGCCGTTCTTGTGGGCGGTCTTGGCGATCTTGGCGCAGGTGTCATAGCCCAGGCGGCTGTTGAGAGCCGTCACCAGCATCAGCGAATTTTCCACTCCCTTGCGGATGTTATCTTCTCGGGCTTCGATGCCGACGACACAATTGTCGGTGAAGGAGACGGCCGCATCGCCCAGGAGCTGGACGGACTGCAAGAAATTATAGGCCATCATCGGATTGTAGACATTGAGCTCGAAATGGCCCTGGCTGCCGGCAAAGGTGATGGCCGCCTGGTTGCCGAAGATATGGGCGCAGACCTGGGTCAGCGCCTCCGACTGGGTCGGGTTGACCTTGCCCGGCATGATCGACGAGCCGGGCTCGTTTTCCGGGAGTGCGAGTTCGCCAAGGCCGGCGCGGGGACCGGAGCCAAGGAAGCGGATGTCATTGGCGATCTTGAAGAGGGCAGCTGCGGCTGCATTGATGGCGCCATGGGCAAAGACCATGGCATCGTGGGCGGCAAGCGCCTCGAATTTGTTCGGCGCGGTGATGAAGGGCAAGCCGGTGATCTTGGCGATTTCCTCGGCCACCTTTTCGGCAAAGCCAACCGGGGCATTGAGGCCGGTGCCGACGGCCGTGCCGCCCTGGGCGAGTTCGTAGAGGCCAGGCAGGGTGATTTCGATGCGCTTGATCGATGAGGCAACCTGAGCGGCATAACCGCCGAACTCCTGGCCAAGCGTCAGCGGCGTCGCATCCTGCGTGTGCGTGCGACCGATCTTGATGATGTGTGCGAAGGCTTTCGCCTTGGCATCCAGCGCCGCATGAAGGTGCTTCAGGGCCGGGAGCAGATGATGGACGACATGCTCTGACGCCGCGATATGCATGGCCGTCGGATAGGTATCGTTCGACGACTGGCTCATGTTGACGTGGTCGTTGGGATGGACAGGCTTTTTCGAGCCCATCTCCCCGCCCAGCATCTCGATGGCGCGGTTCGAGATTACCTCATTGGCATTCATGTTCGACTGCGTGCCAGAGCCCGTCTGCCAGACCACCAGAGGAAAGTGATCGTTGAGCTTGCCGTCGATCACCTCCTGGGCGGCCGTGACGATCGCCTCGCCGAGTGCCGGATCGAGCTTGCCAAGCGCCATATTGGCGCGGGCGGCGGCCTGCTTCACGATCCCCAGCGCTCGCACCACCGGCAGAGGCTGCTTTTCCCAGCCGATCTTGAAGTTGCCGAGCGACCGCTCAGCCTGTGCGCCCCAATAGCGGTCGGAGGCGACCTCGATCGGGCCGAAAGTGTCGGTTTCTGTGCGATGGGTCATGGGATTTCCTGCCTGTGGGATGGTGGATGTGGCTGGTCGTGAAGCGGTGCTTTGCATTTAGGGAGTGACGCATGCGATACAAGCCGATGAACAGAAGTCGATAGTTTCTGTCAAGTATTTCTCGCGCCGTGGACGCTCGCCTCGTGTCGGGTGCCTGTGTCCTTTCCGGCACGTCTCACGACTATTTGTCCGCGACTGGAAACGGTTCGCCCACCGTCGCTGTGCAGGATTTGTTAACGTCAATCAAAATTTAACGAATATTTCCATTTAGTTTGCGCGGAGGCGATGGCGGACATCGCCGGTCGGGTCACGCAAAGTTGAGGCCGACGGGTGAGCCCGCATGACATTGTCCAACTTTTCAATGAAATGCCGATCCGCTAGTGATCCGCGCATGACCAAACGTGCTTCGAGTCCGTTTGTGACTCGGACCGGGAAATGGAACAGAGAATGACGAGAAACAGGAAATTCGTAGTCACCGCGCTCCTCGCTGCGACGACTGCGGTCGGAACTCTTCCGGGCGATGCTGCCGCCACGACGCTTCTCGATCTTCTCCGGGGCGGACCAGGACGCCAGGCAAAACAGCAGGCGGCTCCCGCCTCTCTCGAAAGTCAGGCACGCGGTGGGCTCGAAATGGGCGATCCCGAGCCACTGCCGAAAGTCGCCGGCCCTCGGTACTATACCTACAAGCCCGAGGCGCAGCGCGCGATCAAGATCAAGCTGCCGGTGACGGACGCCGCGGCCGGATCGACCGAAGCGCCGTCTGCGGAGGTGCTTGGCGCCCGCCGTTTTCTGTCCGACGTTTCCGTGCGGGCCACGGACGAGGTCGCCAAGACCGTCGAGGGCTATTACGGCGATCCCAACAAGCCGCTGATCTGGACCAGCGAGGATGGCATTTCCGAGCGTGGTCGCGCCATGATCTCGGCGCTCGCAGGCGCCGATACGGTCGGTCTGTCGCCAGACGACTATCTCGTGGCGATGCCGACCGAGAACGCTGACCCGGCGGATCCGGAAAAGCGTCAGCGCGAACTCATGGCCTTCGAGGTTGCTCTCTCCGCTAAGGTCCTCACTTACGTGCAGGACACGGTTCGCGGCCGTATCGATCCGAATAAGATCTCCGGCTACTATGACTTCAAACGCAAGGGCGTGAATATTGCCCCCGTGCTCGACATGCTGCGGAAGAGCCCTGATGTTGCGGCCTATCTGCGTAACCGCGATCCAAAGAGCCCGCAATTCGTGGCGCTGCGCGACGAGCTTATGCGGCTGAAGGCAGAGGATGCCGAAGCTGAAACGCAGGCGATCACGATTGCGCCCGGCACACTGCTGAAGCCTGGACAGAGCAAGCCGGAGACGGCTCAGGTCATCGGTGCCCTGAAGCAGGTGGCGTCGGAAGCGGTGCTCACGCAGCATTCGGCGACGCTGACCGCCTATACCGGCACGCCGGACTACACGCCTGAACTCGTCGCTGTGGTCGAACAGTTCCAGGAAGAAAAGGGCCTGAAGCCGGATGGCGTCGTCGGTCCTGCAACAATCCGTGCGATGACCGGTCATAGCAATGCCGAGAAGATTGCCAAGCTCGAAGTCGCCATGGAGGCCCTGCGCTGGCTGCCGGCCGATCTCGGTTCGCGTTATGTCTTCATCAACGCACCGGCCTTTGAGGCGACCTACGTCAACGACGGCAAGGAGCAGTTCTCGATGCGGGTGGTCGTCGGCTCCAAGGCGAACCAGACCTACTTCTTCCAGGATCAGATCCAGACCGTCGAGTTCAACCCGTATTGGGGCGTGCCGAAGTCGATCATCGTCAACGAAATGCTGCCGAAGCTCAGGGCCGATCCGTCCTATCTCGATCGCCTCGGCTACGAGGTTTCCTATGGCGGTCGCAAGGTGGCCTCGAGCCAGGTCAACTGGAATGCCACTCATGCCGTCGACGTTCGCCAGCCGCCCGGCGGCGACAACGCGCTGGGCGAGTTGAAGATCCTCTTCCCCAACGAACATGCGATCTACATGCATGACACGCCGTCGAAGAGCTACTTTAACAGGGATATGCGCGCGCTGAGCCATGGTTGCGTGCGTCTGGCCGAGCCGCGCGTAATGGCGGCCGCCGTCATGGGCACGACGGTCGAGGAGATTGGCAAGCAGATCGCATCGGGCCAGAACCGCGCCGTGCAGGTTCCGCAGAAGCTCCCGGTTTACGTCTCTTACTTTACGGCCTGGCCGAACAAGGATGGCGTGATCGAATATTTCGATGATGTCTACAGCCGCGATGACCATACGGCCAAGGCGTTCAAGGCGACGACCGATGCACGGGCGCCGCGGGTCTAAGTCGGCGATCAGATTGATGACATGACGGATGGCGGGCCTTTGGTCCGCCATTTGCATTTGGCCGTGTCAGCCGACCAGGTGCTCGACGAGTTCGACTGTGAGCTCATCGAAATGCCCGATGATGTGCGATGCGCCAAGCTCTTCGACGGCGACGTCGGAATAGCCGAAGGGTACCGCGATCGAGGGGATGTTGCCATTTCGGGCGGCGAGGATGTCATTGATGCTGTCACCGATCATCAGGACCTTGCCGGCATTGCCACCGGCCCGCTCGGCAGTTGCGAGGATATGCGCCGGATCCGGCTTGCGAAAGGCGAAGGTGTCACCGCCGGCAATCGCGGTGAAATAGCCGGTCAGATGGAGACGCTCGAGAAGCGGGAGGGCCAGCCTTTCCATCTTGTTGGTGCAGACAGCGAGAATGTAGCCGGCAGCCTTCAGTCGCTCGAGTGCTTCGATCAGCCCGGGATAGGGGCGGCTCTTGCCCGGCATGCCGGCTTCATAGTGGGCGATAAAGCGGTCGAGCAGGGCAGGGATCTCATCATCTGTAATCGGTGCGCCGCGCAGCGCAAAGGCGCGCTGGATCATGACACGCGCGCCCTGGCCGACGAGATGCGTCAGGTCCTCGTAGCTCACGGGTGCGAGATCGCGGGCCGCGATCGTGTGGTTCAGGCTTTCCACGAGATCGGGTGCGGTGTCGATCAGGGTGCCGTCGAGGTCGAAAACGATGGTCGTGGTGGTCAAGCCGGTTCTCCCGAGGCAGTTCCAAGGTGTCGTCGGGTTATGGGAAATCCTTTGAAAACGCAATGTCGCATGGCGATGCAGGGCTTCCGCTCGGTCGAGGAGGCGTGTAAACAGCTTCCAACGAAACGGACGGGAGCTTTCGGCGCATGGACGCCCGCGAAATGAAGATCAAGGCCGCAGCTGCGGCGCTGGAGCATGTTGAAGACGGCATGCGCCTCGGGATCGGAACCGGCTCGACGGCAGAGGAATTCGTTCGCCTGCTGGCCGAGAGGGTCGCCGGTGGACTGAAGGTGCAGGGCGTACCCACCTCCGAGCGCACGGCGCGGCTCTGCCTCGAACTCGGTGTTCCCCTGAAGTCACTCGATGAGCTGCCGGAACTCGATCTGACCATCGACGGCGCGGACGAGATCGATCCGCAGTTCCGTCTGGTCAAGGGTGGCGGCGGTGCGCTGCTGCGCGAGAAGATCGTCGCTGCGGCCTCAACGCGCATGATCGTGATTGCCGACGAAACCAAGCTCGTCGAGACGCTCGGCGCGTTCCCGCTGCCGATCGAGATCAACACGTTCGGCCAGGCTTCCACGCGCCTGGCGATCGAGCGGCTCGCATCCGAACTGGGGCTTTCCGGATCGATGAAGCTGAGGACCCGGTCGGACGAGAGCCTGTTCATGACCGATGGCGGACACCTCATTCTCGACGCATCTTTTGGCCGCATTCCTGATGCAGACGCACTGGCAAGCCGGCTCAATCAAATCCCCGGCGTGGTGGAACACGGCCTCTTCATAAACTTGGCATCGCTCGCGATCATCGCCGGACCGGCAGGTGCGCGTGTGATGGAGCCGAAGAACTAACAGGAGCATAGAATTTCATGATCAGCTTTACGCGTATGGGCCGCTTCGCCTCGATCGCCGTGATTGCCGGCAGCGTCATGCTGGGTGCAGTCTCCGCCAAGGCGCAGGATGTGCCGGCAGAGCATCTGCAGGCTGCTCGCGAGGCGATCAGCGCGCTCGGCGTCACCAATCGCTTCGACGCCATCCTGCCGAACATCGTCGACCGCCTGACTGCTCAGCTCATTCAGGCCTATCCGAACCTGCAGGACGTCATTTCGGCGAAGGTTGAAGAAGAAGCCCTGAAGCTTGCCGCGCGTCGCGCCGATCTGGAGCGTGAAGCCGCGGTCGTCTACGCCAAGGCCTTCACCGCCGCAGAATTGAACGAGATCACTGCTTTTTACGGCAGCGAAACCGGTAAGAAGCTCCTCAAGGACGGTCCGATCGCCACCCGCGAACTGCTGAAGGCCGCGGATATCTGGACCGCCGGGATCGCACGCGATCTGGAGCAGCAGGCGAACGAGTCGCTGCTTGCAGAGGTTCAGGCGGAACAGCCTGCGCCCGAAGCAGCGCAGCCCTAAGTCGACCAACGTCGGTTTTTAAGCCCGGGCAAAGACCCGGGCTTTTCTTTTTGTGCTCCCGCCTCCTATATCAGGCGCAGTTGCAAGCAGAGCCCGAACGGGCAGGAGATCTCCCCATGAGCCAATTCGACTATGACCTCTTCGTCATCGGTGGTGGCTCCGGCGGGGTGCGCAGTGCGCGGGTCGCGGCCTCCCTCGGGAAGAAGGTTGCCATCGCCGAAGAATATCGCTTTGGCGGCACCTGCGTCATCAGGGGATGCGTGCCGAAGAAGCTGTTCGTCTATGCGTCGCAGTTCCATGAACATTTCGAAGATGCCGCCGGTTATGGCTGGACCGTCGGAGAAAGCCGGTTCGACTGGCCGTCGCTGATTGCTGCCAAGGATAGGGAGATTGCGCGCCTCGAAGGCCTTTACCGCAAGGGGCTGGAGACTGCAGGCGTCGAGATCCTGGAGACGCGTGCCGAGCTGACCGGGCCACATGGTGTCCGCCTGGTGAAGTCCGGCAAGGAAGTCACGGCCGAGCGCATTGTCGTGGCGGTTGGCGGTGCCGCCAATCCCCATGCCGCACTTCCCGGCCACGAGCTCTGCATTTCCTCCAACGAGGCGTTCCATCTGGAGGCGCTGCCGCGTTCGATCCTGATTGCCGGGGGCGGCTATATCGCGGTGGAGTTTGCCAACATCTTCCATGGGCTCGGCGTCGAGACGACGCTGATCTATCGCGGGGCGGAGATCCTCAGCCGCTTTGACCTGGACATGCGGCGCGGCTTGCACGAGGCGATGGTCGCCAAGGGTATCCGTATTGTGTGCCAGGACCACATTCAGAAGGTGACGAAGTCGGCGGCCGGCAATCTTGAGGTCGAGACGATCAACAATGGTCGGCTTGTCGTGGAGCAGGTGATGCTGGCGCTCGGCCGCGATCCGAACACGACGGGCCTTGGGCTCGAAGCTGCGGGTGTGGAGACCAACGAGCGCGGTGCGATCGTGGTCGACAGCTATTCGCGCACCAATGTGCCGAGCATCTTCGCGCTTGGCGACGTCACCGATCGTGTCCAACTGACCCCCGTCGCCATCCACGAAGCGATGTGTTTCATCGAGACGGAGTACAAGAACAACCCGACGTCTCCGGACCATGACCTGATTGCCACAGCTGTCTTTTCGCAGCCGGAAATTGGCACGGTTGGATTGTCCGAAGAAGCCGCCGCCAAGAAGTTCGAGGAGATCGAGGTCTATCGTGCGCAATTCCGCCCGATGAAGGCGACGCTGTCGGGCCGGGCGGAAAAGATGATCATGAAGCTGATCGTCAATGCGGCGGATCGCAAGGTGGTCGGCGCGCACATACTCGGACACGACGCCGGCGAGATGGCCCAGTTGCTCGGCATCACGCTGAAGGCTGGCTGCACCAAGGACGACTTCGACCGGACCATGGCCGTTCATCCGACGGCGGCGGAAGAACTTGTGACGATGTATGCGCCGAGCTATCGGATCAGGAACGGCGAACGGGTCTGATCCGTCGCTTCTTCCGACGATGAACGAGGCAGGGCGGGCCTCGACAAGGCCCGCCTGCGGCACTCAGAATTTCGAGATGAGGTCCAGGCCCAAGACGGGTGCCGACAATGCGGCCAGGGTCAGTAGAGAGAGCAGGACAATCCGGAGCCTGCGGGTCTTTCGGGTTTGTACGCCAGTCCAATCATACGCCATCACACGATCCTCATGATCAACGCGGGAAGTCGAAACTTCCCGAACACCACGCTACGCCCCCGGAGGCCGGGGTAGAGGTCGAGGCTTGCGTGAAGCTTGCCTTGGACCGGATCCATGAACGACTGCTTAACTCACAGTGCCTTCAGACATTACATGCTGGCATCAATGATTTGCTTTGCAAGGAAATGCTGATGCGGCGACAGGATTGCCCCTGTGAATCATGTGGGTAACGTTGGTGCAGTGCAGCAGTTGTCTAGCGTTTCAACCAGTCGATCGCAGGTTGCCACAATGTGTCTTTGAAGGCTGATCGGAAGAAGCCAAGGTGTCCGACGCGGCCGCCAGCGTCCTCCGGCGAAATCCAGCGGATCTCCGTCGGAGCACGGTTGTAGTATTTGAGCAGCGCCTGCTGCGCTTTCGGCGTGCCCCAGGGGTCGTCCGTCAGTCCGATCGCCAGGATCGGAGTCTCAACCTCCGCAAAGCGGCGGGCGGCATCCATCGTCGGGTCGGCGAAGAAATATTCGGGATGTCTGCCCCAGCGTGCCCATTCCCTGAAGATGGTGCCCGGCAGGGTCTGGCCGAGGCCGATCCGCCCGGGGACCTTGCCGAGCAGCGTTGCCAGGGGGACGCCGACGAGGTTCATCTGGCTGAAGACGCGAAAGCGCGGCTTGGTATTGCCCCAGTAGCCCGTCATTGTCGCCACCATCAGATAGCGGGAGAAGCGCTTCGAGCGTCCGCCAAGGGCGAGCACCTGTCCGCCGAAGGATTGGCCGATGCCGACAAGCGGGTGATCTGGCGCTTCCAATTCAAGCCGATGCAGGGCGGCGGGCATGTCGAAATGCGCCCAGTCGCGCATCAGCAACGGACGTTTCCAGTGGCGCGGAGCCTGTGAGCCGGCGACCCCGCGATAGTCGTAAATGAGTGCCGCTCTGAAACCGTGCTGGGTCACGAGATGCTCGGCAAAGCGGGCATAGAAACCGCGGGGGACCGCGGCTGCCGACGAAATCAGGGCCAGCGGCCCATCACCGCTGCCGCGCATCAATGTGCCGTGCAGGGCAAAATGATCCGTCGTTTCGAACTGGATCTCGAATTTTTCCATCACGTGTTGCGTCATGCCGAACCTCCCGCTCCGGATGCCAACTCCGATCTTACGTTTACGTTCATGTCATATCAAGCACCGCGCGAGGTTCGTTCGGGTGAGGTCACTTTTCGCCCATGTGGACGGTGCCCGCTCCCGGCGTCCCACCCTTCGAAAGTCCCTAATCTACGGCTTTGCAAGCGGTGATTAACCGTTTATAAGCCCCCATCCGATGCGGCCGGGATGGTTGCCGCAGTTAGTTTCAGACAGGTGAAGACCATGGCGCAGAATTGGACCCCGAGCAGCTGGAGACAGAAGCCCATCAAGCAGGTTCCGGCTTATCCGGACCTCGATGCATTGAAGGCTGCCGAGCAGCAGCTCTCGACCTATCCGCCGCTGGTCTTTGCGGGTGAAGCCCGTCGCCTGAAGAAGTCGCTTGCCCAGGTCGCCGAGGGTGAGGCATTCCTGCTGCAGGGCGGCGATTGTGCCGAGAGCTTCGCCGAGCATGGCGCCGACAATATCCGCGACTTCTTCCGCGCCTTCCTGCAGATGGCCGTTGTCCTGACCTTTGGCGCGCAGCTGCCGGTGGTCAAGGTTGGTCGTATCGCCGGCCAGTTTGCCAAGCCGCGCTCGTCCGACATGGAAAAGATTGGCGACGTCGAGCTGCCGAGCTACCGTGGCGACATCATCAACGGCATCGAATTCACCGAGGACGCGCGCATTCCGAGCCCGGAACGCCAGCTGATGGCCTATCGCCAGTCGGCGGCGACGCTCAACCTGCTGCGCGCTTTCGCCATGGGTGGCTATGCCAACCTCGAGAACGTGCATCAGTGGATGCTGGGCTTCGTCAAGGATAGCCCGCAGGCCGAGCGCTACCGCAAGCTGGCCGACCGTATTTCCGAAACCATGGATTTCATGAAGGCTGTCGGCATCACCTCGGAAAACAATCCGAGCCTGCGCGAGACCGATTTCTTCACCAGCCACGAGGCCCTGCTTCTCGGCTATGAAGAAGCGCTCACCCGCGTCGATTCGACCTCGGGCGACTGGTATGCCACGTCTGGCCACATGATCTGGATCGGCGACCGTACCCGCCAGGCCGATCATGCACACCTGGAATACTGCCGTGGCATCAAGAACCCGATCGGCCTGAAGTGCGGCCCGTCGCTGCAGGCGGACGATCTTCTGAACCTGATCGACATCCTGAACCCGCAGAACGAAGCCGGTCGCCTGACCCTGATCTGCCGCTTCGGTCACGACAAGGTTGCCGAGCACCTGCCGCGCCTCATCCGTGCCGTCGAGCGCGAGGGGCGCAAGGTCGTGTGGTCCTGCGATCCCATGCATGGCAACACGATTACGCTCAACAACTACAAGACCCGTCCCTTCGAGCGGATCCTGTCGGAAGTCGAGAGCTTCTTCCAGATCCACCGTGCGGAAGGCTCGCATCCGGGTGGTATCCACATCGAGATGACCGGCAAGGACGTCACCGAATGCACCGGCGGTGCGCGTGCCGTTACCGGCAACGATCTGGCCGACCGCTACCACACCCATTGCGACCCGCGTCTCAATGCCGACCAGGCTCTGGAACTTGCCTTCCTGCTTGCCGAGCGGATGAAGAGCGGCCGCGACGAAAAGCGGATGATGGTTGCGAACGGCTGAAACATAGGTTCAGCTTTCCGAGTTTGACGACCGGGCGGGCTTCCATGAAGCTCGCCCGGTTCGCGTTTCGGAGGTGACATCATGCAAGACAAGACGGGGCGCTGCCTGTGCGGCGCGGTGACGATCACGGTTCGGGGAAAACTCGGTCCGGTCAGCTATTGTCACTGCTCGCAGTGCCGTCGGCAGACCGGGCTCTATTATGCTACGGCGGATGCCGCGATCTCCGATGTCGAGATTACGGGGCGCGACAGCATCGGGACCTTTCGCGCAAGCGCGGACGCTGAACGTGCTTTTTGCCGCCAGTGCGGCTCGGCACTCTACTGGAAGGGTAATGGAGAGGGCAGGATGTCGCTCATGGCCGGCCTTTTCCCGAACCCGACGGGGTTCGAAGGCGGCTACCACATCTTCTGCGCCGACAAGGGCGACTTCTACGAGATCAATGACGGACTGCCGCAATATGCCGCGAGCCGCAACTGAGCTTAGTCAGGCTGCAGCTGCGTTCGAGGTCTTGATACCCAATTCCGCCAAGGCTTTGTCGTAGGAGAGATCGACGGCGGCGAACTTGGCGGACTGCCAAGCGAAATAGTCCTCGACAAATCGGCTGCTCAGCATCAGATCGCCCCGGCGTCGCGGCTGTTCCCAATGCAGCAGGTTCTCGGTCTCGGCCTTTTTGAACATGCGTTTCAGGTTGGTGGTCGAAACCTGATAGGTCTCGCTGAGGTCCGTGAGGCTGACCGGGCCACAGGAGTGCGCCTCGGCCGTCCGGTTCACGTCATCAAGCCGCGCGATCATGTCGTGAAGAATGATTCCGCCGAGATCCGACCACAGGAAATGGCCGATCGTATCTGGCGGATCGCGCCAAATCGGATCGCCCACCATAAGATCAGCGCCAATGGGCTGGGCGATCACGAAGATCCGCTCTTCCGCAAGCGAGGTCATTTCCCGGTTGCCGCCATCGAGGCGATCGAGACAGGCGAGGTGGCCGTTGAACCAGCTTCGAAGCCCATTCAGGCTGAGTTCTGTGGGCTCGAGGACGCGCACGCGCTTGTCGGGCACTTCGGGAACATCCCGCAGGAACTTGTAGGCGACCAACTCGGCGAGGTAGCCGGTTGCGGTGTTGCGGCTGGCTGCGCCGAGGCGCATGACCGTTTCGACGAAGCGGGTCGCCGTCAGGCCCGACAGCGGATCATCGGGCGTACGCCGCAGTGCCAGCGCAAAGACCGACTGTGTCATCAACCACTTGCGATGGGATGCCTTGAGGCGCGACATGCGCGGTGTGCGCATGTGGATCGCAATCAGGTGCTGGGCAATCTGTTTTTCGATGGCCGGGTAAAGCGGATGTGCAAATATTTCGGCGCGCGTCAAAAACGGCATGGCAATGGCTCGTCTCTAAACTTTGAGTGCCAACAGAGTGGCCGGCTGCAAACGCAGTCGGGCCATGACAGTGGTCGCAATACTGTCAAGAACTCTGATTTGTCGAACAAAAAAAGTCTATGGCCGAAATTGTGGGGCGCTGCAATAGCAGCGCCCGGTCAAAATCTCTTTATGGATAATTGTGATCGCAAGTAACGGCCGGCTCAACTGCTCGGCTGAAGTCTACCCGATTGTTCCGGGAAGAAACGTTCCATTCCGTAGCCTTCGCCGAACATCACGTCATGCTGAAGCAGGCGATAGTCACGGATGAGCGGATCGATCCGGCCGGACAGCGCCCAGTCAGCCTGGGCCTTGTTGTTGCGGCCGATGAGCTGATGGCGGTCGATGACGGCGTAACGTTCTGCCACACGACCGAGCATGCCGGTGTAATAGGGGTGGCGATAACCGGCCATGTGGACGATATAGTAGGGCAACTGCGATGGGCTGACCGAGCCGATATCCTTCTGGACGCCGCGCTTGGACGACCAGACGACCAGCGGCGTCTCATGCTCGCGCTTCATCGTCTCGACCGAGGCTTTGCGGGTTGCAACCACATTCGCCATATAGCCACTTTCGGTATAGACCTCGTGGAGTGGCGGTAAATGGTCGCCGAAGAGAACAATGATCGTTTCGCGGCGCCGCTTCTTGGCCCAGTCCATCAGATCCTTGAGGCTCTCGTCGGCTTCCTTCACGCCCTGTGTATAGGTCTCCAGCGCGCTGACATTGCGCTCGGACAGGGTGGGGGCATCCACGCCGATGGTATTCTTCACATAGCGGTTGCGCTCGTACGGGCCGTGGCCCTGCAGCGTGACGGCGAAGAAGAAGAAGGGCTCGTCCGTGTTGTCGGCCTCCTTGATGATGTAACGGGTGAGCGCGTCGTCGGAAGCAAAGATGCCCCGTTTGTCCATGGCCGGCATGGTCTCTTCCGAATGAAACTGCCGGAAACCGAGCGACTGGTAGACATTGTTACGGTTCCAGAACCAGCCCTGGAAGGGATGGAAAGCCTTCGTCACATAGCCCTTGGATTCAAAGAAGGTCGCAAGCGAGGGGACCGGGCGGCGGATATACTGCTGATAGGGGATGCTGCCATAGGGCAGGAAGGCGTTCGAAAAGCCGGTCAGGGCCTCGAATTCGACATTGGCGGTCATGCCGCCGAATTCCGGCGAGAAGACGTGGCCGGACTGGCTCGCCCTGATGGTTGGCATCGGATCCGCCGAATAGCGGATGCTGCTCATGCGGGTCGGATCCCAGAGGGATTCGCTCATGACGACGATGACATCCGCCTGACGGCCGGAGAAGAAGGAGGCCGGCAGCAGATCGGTCTGCATGTCGGTAATCGCGACCTTGCTGTAGCCGTCGGGTGCTGCGACGTTGGCCATCGGCACGTTGAAGGCGAAGGCGAGCAGGAAACCGTTGTGGCGATAGTTTTCCTTCTGGTCCCACATCATCGGCACGATTTTCAGCCGATCACGCAAGGCCGAGTAGGTCATCGGATCCATCAGCGACGCGAAGCCGGCGAGCAGCGGAATCGCAAGAGCAACCCGAACTCCGCGGCCTGTCAGATTGAGGCGCGGGAAGACCTTCCGGCTCTTCCAGATGAGCGCGAAAAAGGCCGCAACGGCAACAAGGCCGCCAATTGCAAGTGCGACTGCCTTCATCGGTTCTGCGGCGACCATGGCCGGCAGGAGCTGCAGGATCTGGCGACCAAAGAGAAGGTCGCTGGGGAAGAGCGGATCCGACAGGAAAAGCTGCTTCTGGCCGGAGAAAAAGGCGGGCAGGATTGCCAGCGGGGCGATGAGAAGTGTCGACTGATAAGCCTTGCCGATGATCGCATCGGCAAAGGCGAGTATCAGGAATACGATGCCGACTGCCACCAGACCCGGCCGGTTCGACGCAGTCATGTAGTCAACCACATCGACCATGCTGCCGCGCGCCAAAATCTCGCTCAGGAAGACGATGGCGGCGGCAATAAGCCCGGTGTTTATCAGCTGAATCGCAAATTGGATGATCCAAGAGCTGCCGATTTCGCGCTCGCGCAGGACGCCGACGGCGCTAACGACATTTGCGATTCGCGATTTCGGGCTGGTTTGGACCACGTCGAACTCCAGGTCATGGGAGGGTGTCATGAAAGGTTCGCATAGGTGTCACATAAACGTCATGAATGCTACATGAACCGCGGCGTATGAGCCTTTGTTCCCGTCATTTCCTGCGCTTCGGTTTGTGCTCGGGTTCGTGCTGGCGCACCCAGCCGGTGGGGTCGCGAAGAAGCAGCGTTGCGAACCGTCCGGCGAGCCGCTAAATCGGTGTCATGAGCGAAGCAAAGAAGATCTCCGACGTCCTGCGCATTGCGGTGGCACAGTTCAATCCTGTCGTCGGCGATGTCGCCGGCAATCTGGCCAAGGCTCGCGCAGCGCGGGCGGATGCGGCCGGGCAGGGGGCTGACCTCCTCTTGCTGACGGAGCTCTTCATTTCCGGCTATCCGCCGGAAGATCTCGTCCTGAAGCCCTCCTTCCTGAAAGCCTGCCTGCAGGCCGTGGAGGCGCTCGCGGCTGACACCGCCGATGGCGGTCCGGGCGTCATCGTCGGCTTTCCGCGTGAGGGGGAGAAGGGACGGCACAATTCCGTCGCGATCCTCGATGGTGGCAAGATCCTCGCCTTTCGCGACAAGATCGATCTGCCGAACTACGGCGAATTCGACGAGAAGCGGGTGTTTACCGAAGGCGAGATGCCGGGGCCGGTGAATTTCCGCGGTGTCCGGATTGGCGTGCCGATCTGCGAGGAGATCTGGAACGATCTCGGTGTCTGCGAGACGCTTGCCGAGACGGGCGCCGAAATCCTGCTCGTGCCGAACGGCTCGCCCTATTATCGCGGCAAGGTCGATATCCGTCATCAGGTGGCGCTGCGCCAGGTGATCGAGACAGGCCTTCCTCTTGTGTTTGCCAACCAGCTCGGCGGTCAGGACGAACTCGTTTTCGATGGTGCGAGCTTTGCCTTCAACGGTGACAAGTCGCTTGCCTTCCAGATGAGCCAGTTCGAGGAGACGCTGTCGGTCACGACCTGGAAGCGGACCGCGGATGGCTGGCGCTGCGATCAGGGGCCGATGTCGCGCATTCCGGAAAAGGAAGAGGCCGACTACCGCGCCTGCGTTCTGGGCTTCCGGGATTATGTCAACAAGAACGGCTTCAAGAGCGTCGTGCTCGGGCTCTCCGGTGGTATCGATTCCGCCATCTGTGCGGCGATCGCGGTGGACGCGCTTGGCGAGGAGCGGGTTCGCACGATCATGCTGCCTTACCGATATACTTCTCAGGAAAGCTTTGCCGATGCCGAAGCCTGCGCCAAGGCACTCGGCTGCCACTACGATATCGTGCCGATCCAGGACCCGGTCGAAGGGTTTCTCTCGTCGCTGTCCGACATGTTCGAGGGGACCGAGAGCGGCATTACCGAAGAGAACCTGCAGAGCCGGACGCGCGGCACGATCCTGATGGCGATCTCCAACAAGTTCGGCTCCATGGTCGTGACGACCGGCAACAAGTCCGAGATGTCGGTGGGTTATGCCACGCTCTACGGCGACATGAATGGTGGTTTCAATCCGATCAAGGACCTCTACAAGATGCAGGTCTATGCGCTCTCGGCCTGGCGCAACGAAAACGTGCCGCCGGGTGCGCTTGGCCCGTCAGGCGAGGTGATCCCGGCCAATATCCTGTCGAAGGCACCGTCTGCGGAACTGCGCCCGAACCAGACCGACCAGGATTCCCTGCCGCCCTATCCGGTGCTTGACGACATTCTCGAATGCCTTGTCGAAAAGGAGATGGGCGTCGATGAGATCGTCGCGCGTGGCCATGACATTGCGACCGTTCACCGGGTCGAGCATCTGCTCTATCTCGCCGAATACAAGCGGCGGCAGTCGGCACCGGGCGTGAAGATCACCAAGAAGAATTTCGGACGCGATCGCCGCTATCCGATCACGAACCGGTTCCGGGATCGTTAGGCGTGTCGACAGAGAACCGCGACGCCCGGGCTGCTTTGCCTGATTTCACGGCGGAAGAGCGCAGCTACATCTTTGCTGTCGGAGCGCATGACAATCAGGATGGCGGTGTTTACCGGACGCTCTCAAGCGCAGCCTACTTCCTGCCTTCGATGGCGATCGGCTGCTACGGTCTGTGGGACGGGAGCTTCAAGATGCTCGGCATCGGGTTCCTCACGCTGATCGTCAGCTTGATCTGGGGTTTCTACACCGAATGGCGCAATGCTCACATTGAGCAGACGGGCCGGGCGATCTTCGCCAAACTGCGCCAGACGATGGAAAATCGCTCAGGTGCTGATTGATTCTTCCAAGGAGACCATGATGCGCAGTTCGGTCGAGATCTACGATATGACGACCCGAGAATGCGAGGTCGTCTGGCAGACGGATGACCTCGTCGAGGCGCCCAACTGGTCGCGCGATGGCGAGTTTCTGGTCATCAACGGCGATGGTCTTCTTTATGCGTTGCCGCTCGATGAAGACGATCCCGAACCGGAACTGATCGACACGGGTTTTGCCGTGCGTCTCAACAATGATCACGGGATCTCGCCGGATGGCGCCTCGATCGCTTTCTCCGACCATACGCTCTTCGGCAAGTCCTGCATCTATCTGCTGGGTGATGGTGACGACGAGCCGCGCCAGGTCACCGACAAAATGCCATCCTACTGGCACGGCTGGTCGCCGGACGGTAAGGAGCTTGCCTATTGCGGCGAGCGCAACGGCGCCTTCGATATCTATACCATCTCGACCAAGGGCGGGGCCGAGCGGCGGCTGACGAACGGCGAAGGGCACAATGATGGTCCCGATTATACGCCTGATGGTCAGTGGATCTATTTCAACTCCAGCCGGACCGGCACCATGCAGATCTGGCGCATGCGCATCGATGGCAGCGACCTGCAGCAGCTGACCTCAGACGGTTATGGTGACTGGTTCCCGCATCCCTCTCCGGATGGGAAGAAGGTGCTCTTCCTCTCCTACGATGCCGATGTCGAAGGCCATCCGCGCGACAAGCAGGTACGGCTTCGGTTGATGGATGCCGATGGCGGCAATGTCGAAACACTCATCGAGTTCTTCGGCGGTCAGGGCTCGATCAATGTGCCGAACTGGGCGCCGGACGGATCGGCTTTCGCCTTTGTCCGCTACTTCCCGGTCGAGGCCTGAGCCTGTCGCATTCGGGTCTGTCCCGCTGCTGGTTCTTGCGGTATTGATCCTAAGTCAGGTGCTTGCCGTTAGGTGAGAGAATCGGGAAGCCGGCGAAAATCCGGCACGTGCCCAACGCTGTGAGGCGGACTTGATGCGCAAGGGGAAACCCGGCCACTGGAGCGATCCGGGAAGGCGCGCATCCTGGATGATGCCCAGTCAGAAGACCGGCCTGGCGAGATAGACCTTTCCCGCGTGGACGGCGGGTGGTTGCGCATTGTGGGGATTACGATGCACGACAGACCGAACGAGTTCCTCGTCCGGACGGCGCCTTTCGCCGATCAGGATAAACAGGCCGTCTACCGGGCCATTCACACGCGACGCGATGTCCGCGACCAGTTCCTTTCCGATCCGCTGCCGGACGACCTGGTACGACGACTGCTTGAGGCGGCGCATGCCGCTCCCTCCGTGGGCTTCATGCAGCCATGGAGTTTCCTGCTGATCCGCTCTGCTCGAAAGCGCGAGGCGATCTGGCAGGCGTTCCGACGGGCGAACGAAGAGGCGGAGGCGATGTTTCCGGTCGAGCAGCGCGACGCCTATCGATCGCTGAAGCTGGAAGGCATCCGCAAGGCGCCGCTCAACATCTGCGTCACTTGCGATCCGGATCGTGCGGGGCCCGTTGTGCTTGGACGGACCCATGATCCCAGAATGGACGCTTTCTCGACTGTCTGCGCCATCCAGAATCTCTGGCTTGCCGCCCGTGCGGAAGGGGTCGGGCTCGGCTGGGTCAGTATTTTCCACGAATCGGAGGTGAAGGCGCTCCTTGGCATTCCGGAGCGGATCCAGATCATTGGCTACCTCTGCCTCGGCTATGTCGACGAACTCTATGCGACGCCGGAGCTTGAGGTAAAGGGATGGCGCAAGCGAATGCCGCTCGACGATTTGATCTTCGAGGAGAGCTGGGGGCAGATCGCGGAACGGCCGATCACTCCTGCAGCGGCTGTGGACCTGATGTCGCCGGGTTCCTGAGATCGATCGTTCCCTTGTCGGAAGGGAGGAAGGCAGGGCCAACGCGGCGGACGTTGAGGCTGGCCTCATCCAGTACGCGCTCCGTAGCAGGTACAGTCGCCGACGCAGCCTCTCTTTTTCTCGGTGCAACTTCGATGACGGAGGACTGGTAGTCCGGCACGGCCGGACGTGGCGTCATGCGCTGGTAGTATTGCTGAAGGTTGCAGGCGCAGGCGGGTTCCGCATCGCTGCGCCGGTTGCGGTAGAGGAAGGCGTTGGGCAGATCGCGATAGGGGCGACCGCTGACTGCCGAGATCATGTCCACGGTCTCGCTGCGCTCCGGCGCGTGGAAAAACAGCTCCGTCTCCGTGCCAGGACACATCTGCTGGCATTGCGCCGCATCGCGGGCGAAGTTCATCGCCGAGGTCTGTGACGAGATCGGGAAGAAACCGCCATCGCAGGTACGCACACACAGCGTGCGCACATTGCCGCTGGGCATCATGCTGATCTGCGGGGGCGGTGCGGAATAGGCGGCTTCGGCTGCCCGGTCCGGGCGATAGGGTTCCGTCAGCGTGTCGAGGTAAGGGATGCGTTCGGCGTCCTCCGGGTAAGCCGCTTGATCCGGTCCGCAGCCATTCGCTTCAAGTGCTGTGACCAGGGCTGCTCGCGCATCTTCTGCGCGGTTCTCGCGGAGATCGGCAAGTCTTGCCGCCAGGATGTCGCGATTGGCCTCCATCCGGGAGATTGCTGATGCCAGATCGCTGCAGTCATTGCCGCCATCCGGGCGGATCTGGACTATGGAAGAGGTCAGGCAGCGCAGCCGCCGCTGATCCTGGCGCGCCTTGCGCAGTTCGAGGTTCTGCTGGGCTATGGCACTGGCATAGCTGTTGATTTCAGGCGACTGTCCGCCCTGTTCGACCAGAACCAGCCTGTCGCGCAGTCGCTCGCAGAGCGCCGAGGCTTCAGCCCCGTTCGGCAGCGCGCTGCCGAGGGCGATCAGCAAGGCAATGGAACTGACTATCCTGCTCGGCACATCCGGATCCCAGTTGTCGTTTGCAAGGCATATGACGACCCTTGTGATCTGAAGATAGCCGAGTGACGGCCAAATGAAAATGACGGATGACGTGGCGGAAGCACGAGCGGCCATCCGCCATGTCTCGCGTCAGGCGGCCTGCGCTGCCGTCAGGGTCATCGGCGCTTCGAGCACGCTGCCGTCGATGGCGGCCACCGCCTTCATCCGCTCAAGCAGATCCTGCGACACCTCCCAGGAGACCGCGACTGCCTGGACCACGCCGATCCGCTGAGGTTCGCCGATCCGGATGCCCGGGCAGCCCATGCGCTTGAACATGCGCTCCAGGAAGACGTCGGTGACGGTAACGATGTGACTGAGACCGGATGCAAGGCCCAGCTCGCCTACCCCGCACATCAGTTCGGCCGCCGCGATCGTCACCTGGTTGCTCGCCCGGTCCTGGGAAATCTCCGGATCGATACAGAAGCGACTGGATTCCCAAACTGCGGCGCTGCGGATTTGTGGTCCATCACCGAGGAGGATGGGAAAGGTGTCGTCGAGCATGTTGGGGCCGAGCGTCGGCAGGAGGCGCAATGACCCACGCAGTCTTCCCTCGTCGCCATAGGACAGGACATAGAGAGGGTTGGCTCGGTCGTAGTCGTCGATCTCCCAGGCGTCACGCACCTGGACTTCCCAGCCCAAAAAGTCATGGAATACCCGCTTTCTCAACCTGTGCATCGCGTCGATATCGGCGGGAAACTGATTGCGACGCGTGCCGTTGATGATCCTGATCATGCTTTGCTCCTTCTTGCAGAACGGAACAGGCAGCATGCGTTGCAGGGGGACGCGCTAAAACTGGCGGTGGCGCCAGCTTCGCGGAATACAATCTATGATATCGTGATGCGATTTGCCCTAATCACGGAAATTTGGCTCCACGAGCCGTGGGATCAGGCCACGCCAGACGGCTTCCGCGACAGCTTGTGCATTGTTGACGACGTCGAGTTTCTCGCGCGCATTGGCCATGAAATGGCGGATGGTTCGTTCGGAGATGCCGAGGATGACGGCCGTTTCCCAATAGCTCTTGCCGGCTGCGATCCATGCCAATGTTTCGCGTTCTCGGCGGGTGAGAGGACGGGCGCGGGCCGCTTCAAGCTGTGCATCGGTCGATGCTCTGGCCAGGCGCGCGTTCAACAAGGTGCCGAGGCTCAGCATGTCGCGGTCATGGGCGCGGCGCCAGGCCGACAGGCGCTCCGGAGTGGCGTTCAACTCGACCAGCAGACAGCTCTGCCGTCCCGGCAGAGGGTAGCCGACGATCCGGTGGTCACGATTTGCGCTTCGCTGCCATGCCTTGAGCTCGACAGGCTGAAGCCCTGGCAAGAGGCTGGCGATCTGTTCAAAAGCCGCTCTGCGGTTGAGTGAGCGGGCGAGGTGAAGGGAATTTCGTCGGTGGCTGTCGTGAATGTTGTGGGGGCGCAGGCGTGCGCTTGCGATCATTCCACCGAGATAGGTGATGCGGCCCGTCCGATAAGCGCTCTGAAGCCTTGCCAGGAAGTCTCCGGGATCAAGCGTCTCCTGCCGATCCAGCAACTCCAAGAGATCGAAATACGCGCCTGAGAGCCCCATCAACAATACCCGAGATTTCAAGGGGCGCAGTGTCGGGGCTACAGCTTTGGCTTGTCCAGATGGCAAATTTCGCGAAAGCGAGCGGCGAACCTGATCGCCGCTCGCAAAAGCTTCGTCAGACCGCCGGCTGCGAAGCCTCGACGACGGCAAGCGCCGCCATGTTGACGACGCCGCGCGAGGTCACCGAGGTGGACAGCACGTGGGCGGGCAGGGCAGCACCCAGCAGGATCGGGCCGACATGCAGCGCGTCCATCATCATGCGGACGATGCCGAGCGAAATGTTGGCAGCGTCGAGGTTTGGGAAGACGAGCAGGTTTGCTTCACCGGTCAGCGTGCTGTCCGGCATGGCGCGCTTGCGCAGAACTTCCGACAGCGCCGAACCGCCCTGCATTTCGCCGTCGACCTCGAGGTCAGGCGCGCCAGCGCGGATGATTTCCAGCGCCCGGCGCATCTTCGAGGCGCTGGCGGACGGCCGGGAGCCGAAGTTCGAATGCGACAGCAGCGCTGCCTTCGGCGCGATGCCGAAGCGACGGATTTCCTGGGCTGCCAGCATCGTCATTTCGGCGATCTCTTCGGCACTCGGGTCGTCGGTGACGAAGGTGTCGGTGAAGAAGATCGCGCCGCGCTGCGAGATCAGCAGGCTTAAGCCCGAATAGTCGCGCACGCCGGCGCGCTTTCCGATGATCTGGCGAACGTCGCGCACGTGGCGGTCGAAACGGCCTTCAACGCCGCAGATCAGCGCATCGGCATCACCGCGCTTCACGGCCAGCGCACCGATCACGGTGGTGTTGGTGCGCACGATCGTGCGTGCCGCTTCCGGGTTGATGCCGGCGCGGCCGACAAGGGCGAAGTAGTCATCGACATAGTCGCGGTAGCGCGGATCGTCTTCCGGGTTGACCAGCTGGAAATCGACGCCGGGACGGATGCGCAAGCCATAGCGCTTGAGGCGCGTCTCGATGATCTGCGGGCGGCCGATCAGGATCGGTTCGCCGATGCCGTCTTCGAGCAGCACCTGGGCTGCACGCAGCACGCGCTCGTCTTCACCTTCGGAGAAGATCACACGCTTCTTGGTCGCCGTCTTCGCTGCCGCGAAGATCGGCTTCATCACGAAGCCGGAGCGGAAGACGAAGCGGTTCAGCTGGTCGAGATAGGTGTCGAAATCGGCGATCGGGCGGCGGGCGACGCCGCTGTCGGCTGCAGCCTTGGCGACAGCCGGGGCGATGCGCAAGATGAGGCGGGGATCGAAAGGCGAGGGGATGAGATAGTCAGGTCCGAAGGTCGGCGTTTCCCCGGTATAGGCCTTTGCCGCGACTTCCGAGACTTCTTCGCGAGCAAGGGCTGCAATCGCACGCACCGCCGCCATCTTCATTTCTTCGTTGATGGTGGTTGCGCCGCAGTCGAGTGCGCCGCGGAAGATATAGGGGAAGCAGAGGACGTTGTTGACCTGGTTTGGGAAGTCCGAGCGGCCGGTGCAGATCATTGCGTCCGGACGGGCGGCGCGCGCCTCTTCCGGCATGATCTCGGGCTTCGGGTTGGCCAGGGCCATGATCAACGGCTTCGGCGCCATGCGGGCCAGCAGTTCCGGCTTCAGGACACCAGCGGCCGAGAGGCCGAGGAAGACGTCGGCATCGTCGATGCTTTCGGCCAGCGCACGCTTGTCGGTTTGCTGGGCGTAGACTTCCTTCCAGGGGTCCATCAGCTCGTTGCGGCCCTTGTAGACGAGGCCTTCGATGTCGTGCACCCAGATGTTCTCGCGCTTGGCACCGAGGATGACCAGCAGATTGAGGCAGGCAAGGGCGGCAGCACCGGCACCGGAGGCGACGATCTTGACGTCCTCGATCTGCTTGCCGGCGAGTTCAAGGCCGTTCAGGATGGCGGCTGCAACGATGATGGCCGTGCCGTGCTGGTCATCGTGGAAGACCGGAATGTTCATCTTCTCGCGAAGCTGATCCTCGACCTGGAAGCATTCCGGTGCCTTGATGTCTTCAAGGTTGATGCCGCCGAAGGTCGGCTCCAGCGCGGAGATGGTCGAAACCATCTGGTCGACACCGGGAGCATCGATCTCGATGTCGAAAACGTCGATACCGGCAAACTTCTTGAAGAGAACGGCCTTGCCTTCCATGACCGGCTTGGAGGCGAGCGGTCCGATATTGCCGAGGCCGAGAACGGCCGTGCCGTTGGAGATGACGGCGACGAGGTTGGAGCGGGCCGTATAGTCATCGGCGGCTGCGGGATCGTCCTTGATGGCGAGACAGGGGGCGGCGACGCCGGGCGAATAGGCAAGCGCCAGATCGCGTTGGTTGCCAAGCGGCTTGGTGGCCTGGATCTCCAGTTTCCCGGGACGGGGATAGCGGTGATAGAAAAGCGCCTGTTCGTCGAGATCAGCGGTCGGGTTTGCAACTTGCGGCTTGTTCTTGTCCTGAGAAGTCATCGGTTCACCGGCAATTCCTGTCTTCACTTACTCCTTGTCGTCATACACGAATTGGCCGCGAGTGGTAGACTTTAGTTCCGTGATCCCCTGTCCGCGCGGAATGCATGGGCGAACCGGCGATCCACCGAAAATCTTCCGATGTCATCTTCCTGAAACACGAGTCTGATTTAGCGCTGGTCAGACAGCGAAGAGGATCGTGCCGTGGAAGACGCCAGCGAAACACGCCATTTCAGGACCCTGTTTATCTCGGACGTCCACCTCGGATCGAAAGCCGCCAAGACCGACTTTCTCCTGGATTTCCTGCGCACGCACGAGGCCGACACCATCATTCTGGTCGGTGACATCGTCGACGGCTGGCGTCTGAAGCGCAGCTGGTACTGGCCGCAGTCCTGCAATGACGTGGTGCAGAAGCTGCTGCGCAAGGCGCGCAAGGGTACGCGTATCGTTTACATCCCCGGCAATCACGATGAATTCATGCGCGACTTCCCGGGCATTCACTTCGGCGGCATCGAAGTCGCGCAGCGCATCGTGCACGAGATGGCCGATGGCAAGAAATATTTGGTTCTGCACGGCGACGAGTTTGACGTCGTGGTGCGCAATGCCCGCCTGCTCGCCTATCTCGGGGACTGGGCCTATGACACGGCAATTGCCATCAATGTCATTCTGGCAGCCGTCCGCCGCCGGCTCGGTATGCCCTACTGGTCGTTCTCGGCCTGGGCCAAGCTGCAGGTCAAGCATGCGGTGAACTTCATCGGCGAATTCCAGCGTGTGGTGGCCGACGAGGCCCGTCGCGCCGAAGTCGATGGTGTCATCTGCGGCCACATCCATCACGCCGTCATGGAAGACATCGACGGGATCCACTACGTCAACACCGGCGACTGGGTCGAGAGCTGCACGGCGATTGCCGAGCACCCGGATGGCCGTCTGGAACTGATTTCGTGGAGCCACAAGGTCAGCGAGGCGCCGGCCGGCAAGCGGGCGAGCAAGCTGGTGCCGATTCTCTTGCCGAAGCCTCTCGCGGAACCGTCCCAGGACGACGGCGTGCGCGCCGCCTGAGGCGATCTCTGTTGCAAAGCGGTCATGACTGCATGCAATCGGGCGGGAAAACGCAATTAACATTTCGCAAAGGATTTCTTCGCGGACACCGATGGTTATAGTGTGCAGCCATCTGTCACGTGATTTGCGGATCCGGATCATCCCGGCGCGAATTTGGAAGTAGTCGCCACTTTGAGTCCGGTTGAGCCCGAAAACGCCCGTATCGAGATCGAGGAACAGCCGGACGGCAACGGTCGGATGATCCGACTTGCCGGTCGCTGGAAAAACAACAGCCTGAGCTCGATGATCAAATCGGCCGGTCCGCTGGTGGATTCCGGTGCGACGGGCCGTGAGACGATCGATCTCGACGGCGTTTCCGACATGGATACCGCGGGTGCCTGGCTGATCCGTCGTATCGTTACGGAGCGGCGCGCCGGCGGAGGCTCGGTCGAGATCGTCGGCGGCACGCCCGGTATGCGCGAGCTGATCGAAGCGCTTCCCGAAAGAGTGACCGCACCAGAAAAGCCCGTCGACCATCGCAGCCGCTTCGAACGGGTTTTCGAACCGGTCGGACGCGTAACGGTCAGCCTCTGGGGCGATACGGTCGCGATGATGTTCGTTCTGGGCTCCGCCGTGCGTGGCGCGCAGACCAAGCTTGGACGCGGTTCCGGCGTGTCGCCTGCCTCCGTCGTCAACCAGCTCGACCACATGGGGGTGAGGGCGGTGCCGATCATCGTCCTCATGTCCTTCCTGATCGGCGCGATCATCGCGCAGCAGGGCGCCTTCCAGCTTCGGTATTTCGGCGCGGAAGTCTTCGTCGTCGATCTCGTCGGCATCCTGCAATTGCGCGAAATCGGCGTGCTCCTGACCGCGATCATGATCGCCGGCCGTTCCGGCAGTGCGATCACCGCAGAAATCGGATCGATGAAGATGCGCGAGGAAATCGACGCGCTAAAGGTCATCGGCCTCAATCCGATCGGCGTCCTCGTCTTTCCGCGGCTCGTCGCGCTGACCATCGCCCTGCCGCTCCTGACCATCGTTGCCAACTTTTCGGCGCTGTATGGTGCCGCCGTCGTTGCCTGGGCCTATTCCGGAATCACCTTCGACGTCTTCATCACGCGCCTGCATGAGGCGGTCGATTATTCGACGCTCGCGACCGGGATGATCAAGGCGCCGTTCATGGCGCTGATCATCGGCATCATTGCGGCTGTCGAAGGCATGAAGGTCGGGGGCAGCGCCGAATCGCTCGGCCGGCATGTCACCGCCTCGGTGGTCAAATCCATCTTCGTCGTCATTCTCGTGGACGGGCTCTTTGCCATGTTCTACGCAGCCATCGATTTCTAAGGGAGGGCCAGATGATTTCCACGTCCTCCGAAAAGCGCGAAGCCATCCTGTCGGTGAAGGATCTCACCGTCGGCTTTGGCGAGAAGATCGTTCTCGACAAGCTCAATCTTGACATTTACCGGGGCGAAATCCTCGGCTTCGTCGGGGCATCGGGTGCCGGCAAGTCGGTCCTGATGCGCACCGTTCTCCGGCTTCTGCCGCGGCGCTCCGGCACGATCGAGATCCTCGGTGCGGATTACGATGCGGTCGACGACGCACAACGCATGGCGCTTGATACGCGCCTAGGGGTTCTTTTTCAGCACGGCGCCCTATTTTCTTCATTGACCGTGAAGGAAAATATCCAGCTGCCGATGCGAGAATATCTGGACCTGCCGCAATGGCTGATGGATGAGCTCGCTTATCTGAAAATCGAACTGGTCGGCCTTCATCCCGATGCAGCAGACAAGTATCCATCGGAACTGTCCGGCGGCATGATCAAGCGCGCGGCGCTTGCGCGTGCGCTGGCACTTGATCCCGATCTCGTCTTTCTCGACGAGCCGACCTCCGGCCTCGATCCGATCGGGGCTGCCGAATTTGATGAACTGATCGCACAACTGCGCGATACGCTCGGATTGACCGTCTATATGGTGACCCACGATCTCGACAGCCTCTTCTCCGTCTGCGACCGTATCGCAGTCCTCGGTCAGAAGAAGGTTCTGGTCGAGGGCACGCTGGACGATATGCTCGCCTTCGATGATGCGTGGGTTCAATCCTATTTCCGGGGCAAGCGTGCCCGTTCCATTCCCCGGCCGGAGCAATCCGCCGGACATACGGTAGAGTGAGCCATGGAAACCAAAGCCAATTACGCGATCGTCGGTTTTTTCACGATGCTGGTCATCGGGGCCGCCTTCGGGTTTGTCTATTGGATGGCGGAATATGGAAGGGGCGGAGAAATGGCGCCGCTTGCGATCCGTATCCCTGGCTCCGCCAACGGTCTGAGCATCGGTTCGCCGGTGCGCTTCAACGGCATCTCCGTCGGTTCGGTGCGCAATCTCTACATCGACAACGAGGATCCGAACTTCTCGGTCGCCTTCACGGAGGTGCGCGCTGATGCACCTGTGACCTCGGGAACGCGAGCCGTTCTTGAGATTCAGGGTTTGACCGGTGCGGCTTATGTCGAGCTTTCCGGCGGCGGACCGGGGTCGGGCGACGCGATCTTGCAGCGGGCGCTCGATACCGGTGAACCAGCCATTCTGACCGCCGACCAGTCGAGCGTGACCAATCTTCTCTCCACGGCCGACCGCATCCTTCAGCGCGCCGACGGCGCCGTGGCCGAGTTGCAGGGCTTTATCGAGGATGCGCGGACACCGCTGACGAACACCGTGCGCAACGCCGAGACCTTTTCGAAGTCGCTCGCCGACAATGCCCAGGGTATCGATCAATTCCTGCAGAGTGTCAGCGCCCTTTCCGATTCCGTTTCCGGCCTGTCCGGCCGTCTCGACTCGACATTGTCAGCCGCTGAAGATCTGTTCAGGGCGCTCAACTCCGACAAGATCGATCAGATCCTGACCAATACCGAGCAGGCAACCGCGAGCTTCGCGGAAGCCTCGAAGAGCATCGGACCTGCGATCGACAGCTTCCGCGAGACTGCCGACACTTTCCAGCGCTTCGGCAACAATGCCGATCAGACGCTTGAAAAGGTCTCCAGTCTGATCGATGCAGTGGATAGCCAGAAGATTGGCCGGGTGGTCGACGATGTCTCTGTTGCAACGGCTGATGCGCGTGAGGCGATTGCCGGCTTCCGGGATCTGTCGACCAGCATCACCGGTCGCAAGGACGATATCGACCGTGCGATCGACGATTTCACGCAGCTTGCGAACCGCTTGAACACCTCGTCCGAGCAGGTTGACGGGATCCTTAGGAAGGTTGATGCGTTCCTTGGCTCCGGGGACGCAAATTCGCTGAGCGTCGAAGCCCGAAAGACGCTCGAGGCCATCCGATTGACCGCCGAAAATCTCAACTCTCAGATCGGACCGATCGCCGCCAATCTGCAGCGCTTCTCGGCTACGGGCCTGCGCGATATCCAGACACTGGTCAACGATACGCGCAACACCGTTCGCGGATTGAACGACGCGATCACCAATTTCGACCAGGATCCGCAGCGCCTGCTCTTCGGCGGCGATACGGTCAAGGAATTCGACGGACGGACACGCCGATGACGAGCAGCACCGAAAAGGACGACAGCATGGACAGGATCGGCGTGAAGCGGGTGGCGGGCGTGACACGGTTCCGGCGGCTGCTTCTGGCCTCGGTGCTCGTGCCGGGCCTGGGCCTTGGCCTTGCGGCCTGTGGCTCGAAAGCGAACAACGACACATTTGATCTGACTGCTTCCGTGAGCGAGGTGGCAACATCTGCCAGCGCCCGCAACCGGCAGCTTCTGGTGGCCGATCCGTCGGCGCTCAAGGCGCTCGACAGCGAGCAGATCCTGGTGCGCGTATCCGGCGCCGAGATCCGCTATCTGTCGCAGTCGCAGTGGAGCGACCGCCTCACGCGCGTTGTTCAGTCCAAACTCGTGGTCGCCTTCGAAAACACCGGGCGCCTCGGTGGCGTCGGACGGCCGGGGCAGGGACTGGCGATCGACTTCCAACTGATCACCGATGTGCGTGCCTTCGAAATCTCTGCCGAGGGAACGGATCGCGGCGTCGTCGAGATCTCGGCGAAGCTGCTCAACGACCGCAATGGCACCGTCAAAGCACAGCGTGTCTTCCGCGCCGAAGTCCCGTCCTCCGGCTCGGACAATGCGGCTTACGTCGCGGCACTCGACCGTGCTTTTGCCCGCGTGACGGCCGACATCGTTGCCTGGACGCTGCAATCGATCTGACCGACGGCAATTCCAATTCAGACGAGCAAAAGAAAACCCCGGATCAGTAAGCTGATCCGGGGTTTTTCCGTTTTATGCATCAGAGCCGGATAACCGGCTCCTATCCGGTCATCAGCTGAAACGGCCGGCCGCGTGGGCGAGCATGGTGTAGACCTTGCCCGTGTCCGAGGTCAGGTAGGACTGGGTAATCGACTTGTCGCGGTCGGTGCGGGCCACGTCCGAAAGCAGCTTCTCGAAATCGGCGATGTAGCGGTCCACGGCGACGCGGAATTCCGGCTCGCGGTCGTACTTGCGCTTGATCTCGTCGAAGGTCTGCTGGCCCTTCAGCGTGTAGAGGCGACGGGTGAAGATGTCGCGCTCACCGCGCTGGTAGCGGCGCCACAGATCGACCGAGGCGTCGTGGTCGATGGCACGGGCGATGTCGACCGAGAGCGAGTTCAGCGATTCGACCATGTGACGCGGATTGCGGGTGTCACCCTGGCGGGCCGGCTGGCTTTCGGCGACCGGGCGCTGCGGAGCAGGGGCCGGGCGGGTCGGAGCAGCTTCCTGCGGCTCTTCACGCGAGGCACCGCGCAGCAGATCGCTGATCCAGCCACCGCCTTCGGCGCGTGTCGTGGCCGTGCTCTGCTGGCCATAGGCTTCGGTTGCCAGGCTGCCGCGCAGGCCGAGGGTCTCGGTCTGGCGCACCGGCGGCTGTGGCTGCGGTGCGGGTGCTGCAGCTGGCTGGCGACGGACCGGTTCAGGCTGGGCTTCGGCCAGGCGGCGGGCGACCGGCTCGGAGATTTCCAGCGTCTGGCTGGTACGGCCGACGAGCTGGGAGATGTCCTGCAGCGCCTTGATCTGCTCGGCCACGGCGCGGCGCATCTGGGCAGCACTTTCCTTGGCTTCCTCGGGCAGGTCGAAGGCGCCGCGCTTCAGCTCGTTGCGGGTCAGGTCGAGTTCCTTGCGGATATCGACGGCCGAGCGACGGATCTCGTCGGTAGCACCGGTGAAGCGGGAAACGGCCTCGCTGACGGCTTCCTGCATGGCCTGGCGGAGGGCAGCGGCTGCCCCTTCCGACTTGCGGCCGGCTTCGCCGAGCAGGTGGTCGATATCGTTGAGCGAGACTGCCAGTCCGCCACGCAGGCGGTTTGCCAGTTCGCCGGAACGCTTCTCGGCCTCGGTCAGCGTCTTGTCGATGGAAACCTGCGCTTCCTGTTCGGCAGACAGCAGAGCGTTGCGCATGTTGGCGGCGGTGATCTGCGCCTTCTTCTCGGTCTCGCCAAGCATCTGTCCGACGTCGGAGAACGAGGCCTGGACGCTGTCACGCATGGTGGCAGCCGTCGACTGGGCGCGCTTCTCTGTCTCGCCGAGGATTTGGCCGATATCGGAGAAGGAGGCCTGGACGCTCTGGCGCAGGTTGCCGGCCATCTGGCCTGAGCGCTCTTCGGCGCGATCGAAGGCGGTCTCGACCATCTTGCCGAGGGTCTGCATCGTCGTTTCGATCTCTTCCGAGCGCTTGACGAGGCCGATCGAGAGATCGCGGAGAGCCTGCTGGCGTTCTTCGAGCGTGCCCACGAGGTTCGACTGGGCGGCTGAGAGAAGTTCGGAGGCCTTGCCCAGCACCTGGGTGTGGTCGCCGAAGCGGCTGACGATCGACGATACCTGCTGCAGCGTCTCGCCGGAGACGGCAGTCAGGCGGCCGAGCTTGTCGTCGAGCAGGCGGTTCGAGGTCGAGAGCATGTCGGTTGCCTGGTTCGCCGTTTCGCTGAAACGGTTTGCCGTCGCACCGAGGCGGCTGTCGAGCGAGCCGATGCTCTGGACCGCCTGGTCGATCATCGTGGACAGGCCGACATTGCTGTCGCCGAGGCGCTCGATGAGCTGCGAGGCACTGGCAACGAGGTTCTGTTCGGCATTGCCGAGCGTCGCGACAGCGCGGTCGGTGCGCTGGTTGATCGCGTCGACGAGGGCTGCATTTTCGGCGCGCAGGCGCTCTGCGCTCTGTTCGGCTGCCGCAGCGATCTGCTCAGCGGCTGCACGGCCGGTCTCGGCATAGGAGGCGACCACGGGGGCTGCCTTCTCGTCGATGAGGCGCGATAGTTCGGCCGAGCGTGTCGAGAGCATGGAGTTCAGCTCGCGGGTGCGGTCGTCGAGCACCGAGCGGATCGAATTGCCGCGGGCTTCCAGCGCCTTCTCCACCGCGTTCATGGTGGTGGCGAGTTCCTGGGTATTGCCTGAAATCGCGTCGCGGATGGAGTTGCCGCGCGCCTCGAGTGCCTTTTCTGCCTCGTTCATGGCAGCGGCGAGTTCCTGTGTGTTGCCGGAAATCGCGTCACGGATGGCGGCTGCGCGTTGTTCCAGCGTGGTGCTGACTTCGCCAAGCGTACCCGAAAGGTTGGCCACCTGGGCGCTGACCAGCGCTTCTGCCTGGTTCACCTTGTTGCTGATGACATCGCCGGCCTGCGAGAAGGTTTCGGCGATCGTCGCAGCCTGTCCGGCGAGGCGGTTCTGGGTGTCGGTGATGCGCCGTGCGAGATCCTCCGAGCGCTCCTCGACCGTGCGGTTGAGTTCGGCGCTGCGTTCGCCGATCTGCTCGGCAAACTGCGAGGTGGTGGCCGCCAAGCGATCGACCGAGCGCTGGGCTTCGGCATCGAGGTCGCGGGCAGCGTCGGTAACGGCGCTGCGCAGTGCGGTTGCGAGACCGGCTGCCTTACCTTCGATGGTGCGATTGACGTTTTCGAGGCCGATATTGAGGGCGCGGTCCATGGTCGCCAGGCGCTCTTCGATGACCGGCGTGCGGCTGTCGAAGGTTTCGGCGACACGGGTGGTGCCTTCATCGAGGACCTGAGCGACGCGCATGCTGGCTTCTGCGCCGACACGTTCGATCGTCGCGACCTTGTCGTCGAGGCGGGCAGCGAACTTCTCGCCGGCATCGTTGACCCGGGCGTCGACGCCGTCGAGGCCGTTGCGCAGACGGTCTTCAAGCGTGCCGAGGCTCTGTTCGATGCGGGTGCTGGTTTCGTCGAGGCGGCTGGTCATGCCGGAGACGGACTGTTCGACCGTGCCCGAGAAGCCCTGCGCCGAACGGGTGATGTCGTCGGCTGCGTCGCGGATCTGTTCCGTCAAGGCGCCGGCGGTGCCACGCAGGCGCTCGTCCAGGGCACGGCTCGATTCGTCGATCGCCTTGCGCAGGCTTTCCTCGTGATCTTCGAGCGACATTTCGAGCATGCCGGCGCTCGCGGCGACGGAGGCGCCGATCGATGTCGCATGTTCGCCGAGGCTCAAATCCAGCGCATCGCGTGCGTCGCCGATGGCCGCCGTGATCGCCTGTGTCCTGTCGTCGAGCGTGGCGCGGATCCGGTCATGGGTGTTGACCAGACGGTCGTCGATCGCGTTGACGCCCTGGTCGATCGTTTGGGCGATGCGGTCGGTGTTTTCGCCAAGTGTGGTTGCGAGTGCGCCGGTTGCGGCATCCAGGCTGGAGCGCAGATAGGCGCCGGTCTCGGCGATACGGCCGTCGATGTCGTTGACGCCGGATTTCAGCGTTTCTGCGATCTGGCTCGCATTGTCGGCGACGGTATTCGAAATCGTGCTCGAGGCGGTCGTGAGCAGGGTATCCAGCTGCTGCTGGCTCGCACCCAGTCGGGTTTCGAGCTCGGAGATGCCGTTGGCGACAGTTTCCGCGATATGGCCGGAGGCTTGGCCAAGGCTACGCTCGATGTCGCCGGTGGCGTCTTCCAGCGTCGAGGTTAGGTAGGAGGTGTGGCTGGCAAGCGAAAGTTCCAGCCGCTCCTGGTTTTCGCCATAGGCGTTGCGGATAGTCTCTGCCTTCTCGCTGAAGGCCGCGTCGATGCGACGGTCCGCATCGGCGACCGTCTCGATGATCGCGGAGGCGCGCTGGGTCAGAGTTTCGTCGATCCGGCGCTGGCTGTCGTTCAGCGTTTCGGAGAGATCCTGGGTACGGGCGGTCAGCGTCAGGTCGAGTTCGAGGCTCTTGGTGTTGAGAGCGTCGATCAGCTGCTCGCTCTGACCTTCGACCAGGCTCGCGATGCCCCGGGCCTTGGTGTCGAGGGTCTCGGCGAAACGGTCCTGATTGGTTTCAAGCGCGTTGACGATGTGCTCGGCGCGGGACGAGAGCGTCTGCTCGAAACGCGACTGGTTGTCGGTCAGCGCATTGTAGAGCGAGCCACTGCGCTCTTCCATGACCTGGTCGATCCGCTTCTGGGCGCTTTCCAGGCTCTCGGTCAGAGCCGCCGCGCGTGCCGACATCGCTTCCGCGATTTCCTGGGCGCGGTCGGACATCGAGCTGTCAAGCATCTCCTGGCTGGTGCTCAGCGTCATCGCAAGCGCAAGCGACTGGTCGGTCAGCGTCGAGCCAAGACGCTCGATGCTCGAACTCAGGATGCCGCTGATCGAATCCGTTCCGCCGTTCACAGTCTCATTGATGCGAGCGAGGCTTTCCATCAGCTTGGAGTCGAGCGAGCCCGAGCGCTGATCGAAGGCGCTGGCAAACTCGGCGACCCGCTGGTCGAAGGTCGCGTTGATCTGGCCGATGGTGGTCTGGAAGCGATCCTCGAACAGGCCCGAACGCAGGTCGAGATCGACGATCGCGTCGTCGGCGCTTGCCTGCAGGCTCTGGCGGAAGCTGCGGCCACGCTCGTCGAGCGAGCTGTTGAGGCGTCCGAGCACGTCGTCGAGCGACGAGGTGATCGCGCTTTCGCTGCCCTTGAGGGTCTCGGCGATATCACGCGTACGCTCGACAAGCGTTTCGTTCAGCTGGCGGGCACGCTCGTTGAGGGCGGCGTTCAGCTTTTCCGTGTTGGCGTCGAGGGTAGAGGCCCGGGTTTCGAATTCACCAAGGAGTTCGCGGCCGCGCTCACTGAGCGTCGAGGTCAGCGACTGCAGCTGCGTGTCGAACTCGTTCGACAGTGACATGCCGGACGCGGCCAGCGTCTGGACCATGCTTTCCGTCTTGTGCGCGAGCAGAGAGCCGAGTGCGGTCACGGCCGCGTCGGACTTCTCCATGATCGTTGCCGCGCGGGTGTCGATCATCGAGGCGAAGGCTTCGCCGGAGGTCTGCAGGCGTACGGAAATCTCTTCGGTTGCCAGCGACAGCTCTTCCTTGAGCTGCTCGTGGGCGCCAACGATCGAAGAACGGATACGCTCGGCGTGATTGACGATCGCGTCACGCTCGGCGCCGAGTTCGTGGACAAGACCGCGGACGCGCAGCTCGTTGTCGGTGTAGCTGCGCTCGAGCGCGGTCACTTCGGAGTGAACGAGTGTTTCGAGCTCGGTGGCGCGGGCAATGGTGCGCTCGATGCCTTCGTTCATCGCTGACACTTCGCGACGGACGGCCTGACCAACGGTCATGATGCGTTCGGAGGCGATCGTTTCGGGTTCTGCCAGACGAAGCGCCACTTCCGCCATCGAGCGGGCTGCATTGCGCAGGTCATGGGCGCGGGCCATCATGATCGCAAAGGCGAAGAACAGCATGATCGGCAGGAAGGTGCCGACGACGATGGCGACCACGCCCGGCATGGCGACGATGTCCGCAATCGATCCAGCCTGCCAGATCGTGCCGCCGTACAGAAGTTGGGTGAGGCCGAGGGCGCCGACCACCCAGAGCGCCGACACGACGGCGGCATTGCGCAGAGCAGAGGTCAGCGACGCACCGTCCAGCGACTTCAGAATGGCAGACGGTGTGCGGCGAGAGCCGTCATTGGCCGGTGCGAAGGCGGGCGCCTTGGGGGCCGGTTCAGGATTGAGCTCGCCGGCGCGGGCAGATCGCCGCTCGATCGTCTTCTTTGCGGCGGAACGCGGAATACTATCGGACACATTTGCCTCCGGGGCGCGTGCTTGAGACCGTGCCTTGGGTGGCGCGGCGGCTTCCTCACCGTCGAAATCGATGCTCAGGGCCGCCTCGAGAGCCTGAAACGCGTTCTCGTCAATCGAGTCGGTCTTCTTGTTCGCCATAGGGTTACGCCTCGTTACCGCTTACTCTCGGGAGGACGGACTGAAGCGGCGATGCCGCTCATCGCCATGCCGTATCCGGACCTCACCGTTTACCTGAAACCCCGCCTGCCGCCACGCCAGACGAAATTCCTTCTTTTACAGTGCGGCCGCTGACAGCCGGCGTTCCCGCCGGAAGATCTAGCACCGACTGGCTTGCGGGCAAAGTTCACGCACTTTTGCCCAATCAACCGTATCGTACTGACACATTTGGTCATCCGATACAATTAATGCGCTTTCGCGGTGCCTGGTCCCGTGGCTCTTGTTAACAGTATTTCAATCAAGGTTGCGGCTGAAAAGCCAATCCCAGCCGGGGTTTAATTTCCATTAACCATACCTTTAGCTTTTTGCCGCCATCCTCAGCATTTTTAACGCGATGCCCATAGGGCGGCCGCAAACTGGCGGCAGCAAAGAGCAAGAAATCAGGATCAAGGGCATGGCAGCAGCAATCAATATCGCATTCGAGGCTCCGGACAACCTGCATGGCCTCACTCCCGCGCAACAGCGGCCGATCGATCTCGTTCATCTGGCGACCCAGACCAAGGGCGACAAGGCCGTGGAGAGCGAGATCCTGCAGATCTTCGCGCGTCAGGCTCGCGGTTGCCTGGTGGTGCTCACCGGTGATCGGAGCAAGGTAGAGGTGAAGGCCGCCGCCAACCGGCTTCGCAATGCCGCCATGGCCGTCGGTGCGCTGCGCGTTGCCGCTGCGGCCGATCTCCTCGAGACCAAGGGCGCCAATCCAGATGCACTCGCATCCGTTGCGGCTGCCGTGCTCGAAGCCGAACACTTCATTCTCAAGCTCGCCCGCTGAGCTGGAAACGATAGCGACGAGTAGCGATCCCATGATCGCTTCGCCGTGAGTTGACTGACTTTCCGATTTGGGAGATGACTTCGCCGGTTTTCACAAGGCGAAGTCTGGACAGGAACTCATGGCAAACATCAGCATCATCGCATTCGACGGCACACGTTTCGACATCGCGGCAGCCGACGGCTCCACGGTCATGGAAAACGCCGTCCGCAACTCGGTCCCCGGGATCGATGCCGAATGTGGCGGTGCCTGCGCCTGTGCCACCTGTCATGTCTATGTCGATGATGCATGGTCCGAAAAGGTCGGCCAGCCGTCGGCCATGGAAGAGGACATGCTGGATTTCGCTGTCGACGTCCGTCCGACCTCGCGGCTTTCCTGTCAGATCAAGGTGACGGCGGCTCTGGAGGGGCTGGTCGTCCACGTGCCCGAGCGCCAGGGCTAAGCCCACCTGTCAGCGCTATCCCGCGCAAAAAAGCCCCGCTTTCGTTTTCACGAAAGCGGGGCAAGCGGGCGCATCGCCAACCAGGCGAGGGAGGAAACACCTGTGGCACCAGGACGCGCCGGGAGAACGGGGAAATCGGTTACGCTCATGCAACGTATTCGATGACACTTATATTTCAGATTTGTATCAAGGGCCACGCCCAGAAATCGCCGGTTATTCACAGGCCATCACGCAAGCTTCGTGCAAGCCGAAGCGTCGCAGCAACACTTCCCCTCGGAATTCAGGGGTGATTTCTACTGATTTTCCTGGGATTCGCGGCGGTAGCGCAGGATCCGCTGCATGCGGTCCTGAAAATTCTTCGCCTCTACACGATCGAATCGCATCTGCGCCGTGTCATGGGCTGCTGTCACTTCGTCGGTGACGACTGCGACCCGATCCTGCAGGATCTCGCAATTGCGCTCCGGCCGCAGCTTCATCAGCCTCTGTTCGAGCAGTTTTGCATGCTGGCGCGCGATTTCGGCATGACGCTCTTCATGCCGCTTGATGTCGGCCGATAGGGCATCCCACAAGAGCGCCATCTCGGTCGAGGCGCGTTTGCGGTTCTTCCAGCGCGGCAAGATGAGCTTTGTTTCGACGGTGACGCGCACGTCGTCGATCGCGCAACGGGTCCCGCGTCGTGTGTAGGTGAGGTCGCCGCCGAAGCGGATCTGGGTGGCACCAGGATGGCGACTGCCGCTTGACTGGGTGAAGGGCCCCTTGCGCGACAGTTCCGCATCGAGTTCGGCTGCCGTGCGTCCGCCGATCTGAAAGTAGGTGATGGACTTCTGGACGACGACGTCCGCGCTGGCCGAAAGCGGCAGGGATAGGCCGGTCAGGACTGCCATGATCACGGCGGCCCGAAGACGGCGGGAGTGCTTCATTCTTTTTTCCGCAATGTTGTATTCGCCGCGCCCTTGGGGCATAGCCAACCCGGTCTGCACTATCGCAGCTTCATGCTTTTCCGTCGAGGGGTCCGAAGGTCTGGTGGCCAGAGTTGAGCATACAATTTGGCGTGTAGGACACGGGCGCACGCTCGACCTCGCCGCGCGTGGCGCACTGATGGCCATCGTCAATGTGACGCCGGATTCCTTTTCCGACGGCGGTCTGCACAATTCTGTCGATGCGGCCGTCCGGCACGCACTTTCTTGCGTCGATCAGGGTGCCGAGATCCTCGATATCGGCGGTGAATCGACGCGCCCGGGTGCGGCTGAAGTGAGCGTCGATGACGAGATCGGTCGCGTCGTCCCGGTGATCGCGGCGCTCCGTGAGAAAACCGACGCGCTGATCTCCATCGACACCTATAGAGCGGCCACAGCGAAGGCAGCCGTCGAGGCCGGGGCGCATATTATCAATGACGTGCATGGCCTGCAGCGGGAACCCGACATCGCGAAGGTCGCGGCCGAGCATCGCTCCGGGCTCTGCATCATGCATACCGGCCGCGGCCGCGAGAAGCTGGCCGATCCCATTGCCGATCAGCGGCAATTTCTCGAGCGCTCGCTTGCGATCGCCGAGCGGGCCGGTGTGGCGCTGGAAACAATCGTGCTCGATCCGGGTTTCGGTTTCGCCAAGGAAAGCCCGGAGGAGAACATGGAGCTCATCGCGCGCTTCGAGGAATTGCACGACTTCGGTCTGCCACTCCTGGCCGGCACGTCGCGCAAACGATTTCTCGGTGCGCTGACCGGTCGGGATGCCGCCGACCGGGACGTGGCAACTGCTGCGACGACCGTAGCACTTCGCTTGAAGGGGGCCTCCGTTTTCCGGGTGCACAATGTCGCGATCAACCGGGATGCCCTGGTCATGGCCGATGCTATGCTCGCAACCGAGCGGCGGATTGCTGCGATGAAGGATAAGACTGCATGAGCGGTGTTTTCACCATCACCCTGAAGAACTGTGCCTTTTTCGCCCATCACGGCGTGTTCCCGGAGGAGGGGGTGCTCGGACAGCGCTTTTTCGTCGATGCGGAGTTCGACGTTGATGCGCTTGCTGCCGCAGAGACTGATACGCTCGACGGGACTGTGCATTACGGTATCGCCTTCGAGGTGATCCGCGACATCGTCACCGGCAGCCGCCGGCAGTTGATCGAGGCGCTGGCGCTCGCGATTGCGCGCGGGCTGATCGACCGTTTCCCCGAAATGCTGCGCTGCCGGATCACGGTGCGCAAGCCGAGTGCGCCGATCGCCGGCATCCTAGACCATGTGCAGGTGAGTATTGAGCAATTCAGAAACTAAACGCTGGCAGGCCGCGACACTTGGGCTTGGCGGCAATGTCGGTGATCCCGTCACGGCGATGGCCGAAGCGCTGCGCCGTCTCGACCAGCGGTCCGATTGTCGCGTGACCTCCGTGTCGCGTCTCTATCGCACGCCGCCCTGGGGCAAGACGGATCAGGCCGATTTCTACAATGCCTGTGCGGCGGTCGAGACCCTTCTCGAGCCGCAGGAATTGCTGGCGGCCTGTCTGGAGATCGAGCGGACGATGAAACGGGTTCGTGTCGAGCGTTGGGGCCCGCGGACCATCGACATCGACATCCTGACCTTCGGTGATCGGGTCATTGATGCGGAGCATCTGAAGGTTCCGCATCCGCGGATGACGGAGCGCGCCTTTGTACTGATGCCGCTTGCCGACATCGATCCGCAGCTTCAGGTGAAGGGGCGGGCGGTCGCTAGCTGGCTCGCGGAGGTCGATCGGACCGGCATTGCCGTTGCAAACGAAAACCGCGCCTGGTGGCGCGGTTGAACTTCTAGCCGAAGGTTAACAGGCAGATCAGTCGTTCTCGGCCATGGCGGTTGCCTGGCGGTTCAGCTTGAGGCCGATGACAGGAATCATCCGGTCTTCGACCTTCACTGAAATTGTGATGTTCATCGCATCGCCCTCTTCGAGGCGCGCGACCATGGCGCCGTTCAGCTTGGCGCGATTGATGCCCATGACCGCACGGTTGCCGGTGACCTGGCCCGAGACGATGTCGAGGCCCTTACCGTCTGCGCCATCCAGGAACTGGCCCTTGTAGCTGCCGCCGGCCTGAGAAATCACCGCTGACATCGGCTGGCTGAACATGCCAACGCGGCAGGTGCCGTCCAACTTCAGGCCGGTTTCCTTGCCCTCGGCCGGCAGGCCGATGAGATTGCAGGTGAACTTGGTGCCTTTGTATTTTCCGGCAACGATCTCGCCCGGTCCCTTCCAGGATCCGGCGACGGATTCAAAAAAGCGCTTGTCGCGCGAAGCAGCATCAGCGACCGTGACCGGCATCAATGCGGCAACGGCAAGGATCGCGGCGCAACGGCCGAATGTCGAAGAGCGAGAGAACATCGATTTGCCTTGGTACGAGAAACCAGAAACCCCGCGAAGACCCTAGCGGAAAAATGGTTAATGCATCCTTGCCAATACCCTCAAATCGGGTGATCGGCAATCGGCAAAACTCACTGGTTTCTCGGGTGTGACCCGTCTGCCTCACCCGGTCTTTGTTCCATCCTTGCCCTTCATCGACGGCGTCAGGTCACCGATGAAGTCGCCGATGCCAGGGCGCTTGGCGGCGCGGAATGGCAGGGGGCGGCAGAGGTCCATGGCGGCGATGCCGATTCTGGCTGTCATCAGGCCGTTGATCACCCCTTCGCCGAGGCGAGTGGACAGCCGCGCCGCAAGGCCATGACCCAGCACCTGCTGGGCAAGGCCATCGCCAATGGCAATCGAACCGGTGACCGCGAGATGGGCAAAGACATCGCGGAGCAGCCGCAGCATGCCGAGAGATCCGGGGCGCCCGCCATAGAGATCCGCCATGCTGCGGACGAGGCGCACCACCTCGAAGAGGACATAGGCGAGGTCGACGACGGCACGGGGGCTGACGGCGGTGACGACCGAAACCCGCTTCGCCGAATTCAAGATCAGGGCGCGTGCCTTTACATCAAGCGGCGACAGCAATTCCCGTTCGGCAAGCTCGATCAGCTGCGGTGCATCGATGATATCGTCTTCGACAGCCGCTAGCGTCTTCTGGCCGCGCGCAGTCTCGGCACGATGTGCGACGAGTGCGGTCAGTTTCTTCACGACCGTGGCCGCCTGCTTCCGCTTGCCGCTCTCGGCCGCTGCTTCCGCCTCAACCTTGAGGTCTTGAACGGTATCGAGGCGCCAGAGCCCGACGAGCTCGCGCCCGACCGCGACCATCAGCGCCAGAAGCCCGATGGCCAGGGCGCCAATCGCGAGGTAGCCGAGCCAGTCGGCCCGGGCGAAGAGATCCGAGATCAGACGGTCGACCCAAAGGCCGAAGGCGAGCGACAGGAGGAGCCCGAAGGCACCGGTCGCAAGCTTGGCGAAGGAGAAACGTCTGCGGCGCGGTTCAGCGACGGGCACTTCGGGCAGGGCCTCGGTTGCGGCGATGAAGGGGTCCTGGTCGTCGGGGACAATGACAACGTCGCCGGCAAAGCTGCGTGGCGCGCGGTTTTCGGCCGTGCGGGTGCGCGGCGCCTCTGGCTCCACGGTGAAGGCTGCCGGCCGCCTCTGGGGATCAGGGTGGGATGATGGAGGTGGGCCGGTCGGAGGTACGGTCGGTTTCTTCATGCGAGACGGTCTCCGAGCAGGAATTGCAGCGCCCGGTCGAGGCGGATATGCGGCACGGACAGAGTGATGCCCTGCTTCTCGTCGAGTTCGGGCGGCCTGAAGCGCACGATGCTGAGATCCGGCAGGGTAGCGGAGGCGTCGTTTTCGTCGATCGAGCGGAAATAGGCTTCCGGATCGCGCGGCAGATCGCCGGGGAAGACCGCCGTCTTGCGCTTGCCGTCGAAGAGTTCGTCGCCGATGCGCTCGCCGGCCATCGGAGTTCCGACGATAACCGGCAGATCGTGGCCATCCTGTTTCACATTGGCTTCGCGGGTCGCTCGCACGGAGGCGAGCGCCATAACCTCGATGCCGGCACCGCTCATACCGATCGTCTTGATCGCGCGGTTGACGAGGCGTCGGGTGAGGATCTCCAGCCTGTCATGGCTTTCGTGGTGCAGATGGTCCGCCTTGGTGGCGGCAACCAGAACCCGGTCGATCCGGCGGCGCACAAGCGCCGTCAGCACATTGGTGGAGCCGGCACGGAAGCAGGCGAGCACGTCGCCGAGCGCCCGTTCGAGATCCTGGACGGCTTCGGGGCCGCGGTTGATCGCCTGCAGGGCATCGACGAGCACGATCTGGCGATCGAGCCGTGCGAAGTGTTCGCGGAAAAAGGGTTTGACCACGACGGACTTGTAGGCCTCGAAGCGACGCTCCATCATCGCCCGCAGCGACCCCTTGGGCGCGCGACCCTCCGGCAGGATGGGAAGGGGAGCAAAGGTCAGGGCCGGCGAGCCGTCGAGGTCGCCCGGCATCAGGAAGCGCCCCGGCGGTAGCGTCGACAGGGAGCGCTCATCCGATTTGCAAAGCCGCAGATAGGTGGTGAAGGCTTCGGCCAGGCGTTTTGCCACCATCTCGTCTGCCGGCCCATCGGGATCCACCGCTGCTGCGAGCGCCAGCCATTCACGGGCCAGTTCCGAGCGAACGCCGGAGGCGGCGAGGTTGACCGTGTTTTCGGAAAATGTCCTGTAGTCCTGCCCCAGCAAGGGCAGGTCGAGAAGCCATTCACCGGGATAGTCGACGATGTCGATCGACAGCTTTCCCGAAGACAGCATCCGGTTCCAGGTGCTGGCGCTCTTGTATTCGATCGTCAGCCGCAATTCCGAGATCGCACGGGTCGAGTCCGGCCACACCCGCTCCTCCACCAGTGCGCGGATGTGGTCCTCGTACTGGAAGCGCGGCACAGCGTCATCGGGCTGCTCCTGCAGAGCTGCACCGACCATACGCCCGGAACGGAGCGGCTCGAACAGTGGCAGGCGACCGCCATGCAGGAGATTGTGCACCAGCGAGGAGATGAAGACCGTCTTGCCCGCCCGCGACAATCCCGTCACACCGAGCCGGATGGTCGGATTGACCAGATGGGCGGCGCGGTCGGCGAGATTGTCGAATGCGATCGCGGCTTCGTCGGTCAGGCTGGTGAGGGATGGGGGCAAGGCATCGTCCTGCAGAGACTGTGGCGGGTCTGGCTCATCGGCGGCAAGCGGCCGTCAACGCCATTTCTCTACATATAGGCGGGGCGTGCAGCGCAAAAAAGAGGCGACCTACGCGTCTCGGCTGATCTGGTCAGCCGACCAGAAAGTCCCGAAGCGCATAGGCTTCCTCGCTGATGGAGTCGATCACCGCGAGGCCAGATGTCGGATAGCCCTCTGGCACAGTGCGGGCCATGACGTCGTTTCCGCATAGCCGCGCAAAGACTTCTTCGATGGCCGGGTTATGGCCCACGAGCATCAGGGCCTCGACGCCGCGGGTCGAGCTGACGATTTCGAGATAGGCCTCGGCGGGTGCGTTGTAGAGCGCGTCGACATAGCGAAACTCGACGAGGCCGGAGAAGACGCGGTTGATCGCCTCCGCCGTCTGTCTGCAACGCTTAGCCGTCGAACATATCACCAGATCGGGGCGATAGCCCCTGTCGGCTGCTGTTTCCGCCAGGATTTCCGCTTCGGCGAAGCCGGCATCCGAAAGGCTGCGGTCGAAATCGCGACCGCCGGGCTCGGCCCAGCCGGATTTCGCGTGACGCAGCAGATAGATGCGCTGGGGAAGCTGAATGGAGGGCGTCATCCTTGAGGTATCCACATGCGATGGAGCTTGTGAACTGACGTACCGGTTCTTAGGCCTTGCCGTCAACCATGCCGCGTCGAAGCCAGTATCATCCCATCGCGGTAGGGGAGTATGTATCCGCCATCGAGATGAAAGCAATTTATGCTTAAAAAATAGAAGTTTAGATGAAAAATGTAACAGATTTAAAAATAGCTTGGAAACAGTCAGAAGGCTTGAACCGGTTGCCTTGAAAGGTTATACACCCGCCCATTGAGATGTTCTTCAGGAGAATCGCGTTGAGTGAGAAGATCAATCTTAGCAATTATGTGCTCTCGGAGGACGAAGAGTTCATGAACGCCAATCAGCGGGCCTATTTCAGGGCAAAGCTGATCGCCTGGAAAAACGACATCCTGCGCGAAGCGCGTGAGACGCTCGACCACCTGGCTGAAGAGAGCGCCAATCATCCTGATCTTGCAGACCGGGCTTCCTCAGAAACAGACAGAGCCATCGAACTGCGAGCCCGTGATCGGCAGCGCAAGCTGATTTCCAAGATCGACGCGGCACTGCAGCGGATCGATGACGGGACTTACGGCTACTGCGAAGAGACCGGTGAGCCGATCGGTCTGAAGCGTCTGGATGCCCGCCCGATTGCGACGCTGTCGATCGAGGCACAGGAACGGCACGAGCGCCGCGAAAAGGTCTATCGCGACGAGTGAGGGCGAGACCTCAGACCTGTATTTCGAAGGAATTCAGACCCGCCCCGGCGGGTCTTTTCTTTTTGCGGCGAGCCGTCGCGGCAGGTGCCCCGACCCGTCAGGGATTGCGGCTGGCGGACATCTCGCCAAAGATCCGGGCGATCTCGTTCTGCAGATTGGGTTCTGGAGCCGGCTGCGAAGCGTTAGGCGAAGCCGGCGTTGCGCGGTTTGTTTCCGGCAAAATGGCGGCAATCGGCGGGCGCGGACGGTCGGCACGGGTTTCCGGCAGGATCTGGGGCGTCTGAGGCGCAGGCTGCGGCGCCGGCGCCGGGTCTGTCGCCAGATGCAGTGCCATCTCTTCTTCGAGGACGCGCTCGAAGTCGCTCATGTCACGCGCTTCGGGTTCGCTCGGCCCGGCTGAGGGCTGGCTTTCCACCTGCGGGTCGATGCGTTGCGGTTCCACGAGACGCGCGCTGGCGGTTGCTTGAACCGGCACGAGCACCCGTTGGCGTGCCGCTTCCAGCAGATCTTCTGCGGCAGGCGCATCGATGACGCTAGGCGTTGCGACTTGTGGTTCGACCCTGACCTCCTCGATCTTCCGGGCATCGAGCTCGTTCCGCATGATCGGCTCGACAGGCTCGATCCTGAAAGCTTCAATCGGCTGCGTGCCGCTCGTCTTGGCCTCCATGGGGCTCTCATCCACGCCGATCATCGGCTCATTGCGGCGCATGACCGGTTCGATGTCGACCGGGGCGGTCGCGGTCGGCGCTGATGCGACCATCATGGGTTCGAGGCTTGCAGTCGGCTGGACCGGCGACGGCTCGACAGGCGGTTCGGGACGCGCGACCGGTTCGACTGCGGGCGCCTGGACCCGGACCTGAGGCGCCACTTCCGGGCGTGCAGTCATGGCCGCTGCTGCCACGGGGGCCGCTGCGGCGGTCGCAACTGCTGCCACCGGGGCGGCTGTCACCACGGTTTCGATGGCCGGTTCTGGGCCACGCATCTGTGCGGCTTGCGGACGACGTGGCTCGGCGATCGGCGCATGCATGGGCTGAGGATCGACCTGCGGTGAAACGGCGGCTGGCCGGGGCGTTTCCGCGGCCATCGGGCGTCTGGCCGGCGCTTCTGCTGGTGCGCTGGCCATGATGGCAGGGGACGCGACCGCGGCGGATGCGATTGCCGGTGAGGCAGGTTCGGTGGCGGCAAGGGCCGGCCGAACAGTCGTCTCAGCCAGATCCTGCTGCTCCGCCAAAGCCTGGGGCTGGATCGGCCTTGCGCTGAGGTAGGGGCGCTCATCGCCAATGCCGCTTTCGATCACGATGTCGGTCGGGCCGCCGATCATGACCAGATGTTCGACATTGTCGCGGCGCACCAGCACGATCCGGCGACGGGTATCGACGGCAGCAGCATCCAGCACCTGCAGACGTGGCTGGCGGTTGCGACCGCCGCGCACGAAAGGCGAGGGCGCCCGGTTGCGCAGGAGCCAGAGCACGATGAACAGGCAGAGCAAAGCGAGGCTGACGCCGAGTGCCGCCACGAGAAACTTGTCGCCATAGGCGTTGATCAGCTCATCCAGCATGTGCGTGCTCCTTTTGACAAGCTTTCTGGCAGAAGACGGCTCCTTCCGCAATCTTGCGTGCGACCGCGCCCACGTTGCGGGGGCGAAAGGTCGGGCAAGATCGGTCAGGATTGCGGCATTCCTGTGGGGGAGCGGCCGAGCGGGGCCGTCTGGCCCTTTCTTTGCTTTTTGCAGCTACGGCATATTGATAAACAGGTGGAAGCGCCGATTCTCGCTAGGTCGGATCTTCCGTGCGGTTAGGCAAGAGGCATCAATGACACGAAAGCAGTATGATCAAGATGGAGACGGCCCGCTGGTCGATCGCCGTAATGGCGTCGGCATGGCGTTGCGCATCCTGCTGCTGGCCCTTGCCCTGATCGCCGCATCCGCCGCCTTCATCTTTTTCCGCGACCAGCTCGACAATCAGGTGGTGCTCGGCGTTCTAGGTATCCTGGCGATGATGGGGATCTTCTTCATCGTCTCGGCAGTGATCGGTTTCATCGAGGTGATGCCGCAGTCGAACAGCGACACGCTGGCCCGCCGTTTTCTCTCAAGCCAGCCGGATGGCACGCTGATTACCGACAGCGAAGGCCGCATTGTTTTCGCCAACGTGGCCTATGGCACGATGACCGGCGCGCGCAAGGCAACTGAGGTGCAGACGCTCGAAGCGCTGCTCTCGCGCTACCGGGAATCGAGCGAGGCGCTCTACCGCCTGACCAATGGTCTTCGCGAGGGGCGCGACAGCTACGAGGAATTCCGGCTGCTGAAGCCGCTCGGCAATCAGACGGTCAACGGCTCGGGTGCCCATTGGTACCGGCTGAAGGCGCGGTTGTTGCCCGGCGAGGGACGCGGCAAGCCGCTGCATGTCTGGCAGATATCGGACATCACCGCCGAGCGTGACGATCAGGAGCGCTTCTTCAAGGAATTGCAGCACGCCATTGATTATCTCGACCATGCGCCGGCCGGTTTCTTCTCCGCCGGCCGCAAGGGGGAGATCTACTATCTGAACGCGACGCTCGCCGAATGGCTCGGGGTCGATCTCACCCAGTTCAACCCGGGCTCGATGACAATCTCGGATCTCGTGGCCGGGGAAGGCATGGCGCTGATCGATTCGGTGCAGGCCGAACCGGGCCAGGCCCGCACGGAAACGCTCGACCTCGATCTCAGGCGCGTGAACGGCCAGAGCCTGCCCGTACGCCTCGTGCACCGAGTCCGCGCTGCCCGCGACGGTGCGCCAGGTGAGAGCCGTTCGATCGTCCTCGCGCGGACCCAGAGCGAAAACGGCGACCAATCCGATTCTGTCGCCTCGATGCGGTTCACCCGCTTCTTCAACAATACGCCCATGGCGATTGCGTCCGTCGACGGCGAAGGCCGGATCCTCAGGACCAACGCCCCGTTCATGAAGCTCTTTGCCGACATCATCTCGCGCGACGAGATCGAACGGCACGGGCTGATCGAGGTGGTGCTGCATGAAAGCGAACGCGAGGGCTTCCGGGGCGCGCTCGCTGCCGCCATGGACCGCCAGGTCGACATTTCGCCGATCGACAGCCGTCATCCGACGAATGACGTCAGGCATTTCCGCTTCTACGTGAACGCCGTCATCGACCAGAGCGACGAGGCGCCGGAAGAGGCGGCGATCGTCTATGCCGTCGATGTGACCGACCAGAAGGCGCTCGAGGCGCAGATGGCGCAGACGCAGAAGATGAATGCGGTTGGCACACTCGCCGGCGGCATCGCGCATGACTTCAACAACGTGCTGACGGCGATCCTTCTGTCCTCAGACCACCTGCTTCTGCAGGCGCGGCCATCGGATGCGAGCTTTGCCGACCTCATGGAGATCAAGCGCAACGCCAATCGTGCCGCCGTGCTGGTGCGGCAATTGCTCGCCTTCTCGCGCAAGCAGACGATGCGCCCGAGCGTCTTGAACCTCACCGACGTGATCGGCGACTTGAGAATGCTGGTCGATCGCTTGATTTCGGGCACGAATGTCAAGCTCAAGGTCGATTACGGCCGCGATCTCTGGCCGGTGAAAACAGACCTGTCGCAGTTCGAGCAGGTGCTCATCAATCTCTGCGTCAATGCGCGCGATGCGATGCCCGATGGTGGTTCGATCACCGTGTCGACCCACAACATCACTGCCGAGCAGGCCGAAGGCTTCGGTTATCGCGGTCTGCCGTCGGAAGACATGGTGCTGGTCGAGGTTGCCGACAATGGCACCGGTATTGCGCCCGAGATCATGGACAAGATCTTCGAGCCCTTCTTCACGACGAAGGAAGTCGGCAAGGGTACGGGCCTTGGGCTTGCCATGGTCTACGGCATCGTCAAGCAGTCCGGCGGCTACATCTATCCCGAGTCCGAGGTGGGCAAGGGGACGACCTTCCGCATCTTCCTGCCGCGCCATGTGCCCGAGGTGCAGCCGGTTGCTGAAGGGCAAGCCGTCAACGCGACCGTCAATGGTGACACCATCACGGTCGCCCCGGCTCAAGGGGCAGCCGAGGCCCAGGAGACGCCGGATCTCACCGGCAAGTCTGCCGTCGTTCTGCTCGTCGAAGACGAAGAGGCGGTGCGGCGTGGCGGCAAACGTATGCTGGAGACGCGCGGCTACACTGTCCACGAGGCCGGATCCGGCGTCGAGGCGCTCGACATCATGGAAGAGCTGGATGGCGAGGTGGACATCGTGGTGTCCGACGTCGTCATGCCGGAGATGGACGGCCCCACCCTTCTCACCGAACTGCGCAAGAAGTATCCGGATCTGAAGTTCATCTTCGTCTCGGGTTATGCCGAGGACGCCTTTGCCCGCAATCTGCCGGCTGATGCCAAGTTCGGCTTCCTGCCCAAGCCCTTCTCGCTGAAGCAACTGGCTGTGGCAGTCCGCGAAATGCTGGACGGCGAAGGCTGAGGCTTTTCGTGTCTGTCCATCAACAAACAAAAAAGCCCGCCGGAGCGATCCGGCGGGCTTTTTTGTTTGACGTGCGTTTGGCCGATCAGCCGTTCATGGCGACGGCGATCTCGGCTGCCAGACGGGCATTGTTCTCGACCAGTGCGATATTGGTCTTCAGCGAGCGACCACCGGTGAGGTGGAAGATATTGTCGAGCAGATAAGGTGTCACTGCCTTGCCGGCGATCTCGTCGCGCTCGGCATTGGCAAGCGCCCGGCTGATATAGATTTCCATTTCCTCGCGCGGGATCTCGTCGGCTTCCGGAACCGGGTTGGCAATCAGCATGCCGCCATCGATGCCGAGCTGGTCGCGCATTTTCTGGAAATTGGCGATCGCGGCCGGGCTCTGCAAGTTGAGGAGGCTCTTCAGGCCCGAGCTTCGCGACCAGAAGGCAGGGAAGTCTTCGCTGTCATAGGTGACGACGGGCACGCCACGCGTTTCCAGCACTTCCAAGGTCTTCGGAATGTCGAGGATCGCCTTCGGGCCCGCCGAAACGACGATCACTGCCGTGCGCGCCAGTTCTTCGAGGTCGGCGGAGATGTCGAAGCTTTCTTCGGCGCCACGATGCACGCCGCCAATGCCGCCGGTCGCAAAGACATGGATGCCGGCACGGTAGGCAGCGATCATCGTTGCCGCGACAGTGGTCGCGCCGTTGCGGCGCTCGGCGATCGCGAAGGCGAGATCGGCGCGCGACAGCTTCATCACATGCTCCATCTGCGCCAGCGCCTCAAGTTCTGCCGGCTCCAGACCGATATGCAGCACGCCCTTGATGACGGCGATCGTGGCGGGCACGGCGCCCTGCTGTCGGACGATGTCCTCGACGCTGCGGGCCATCTCAAGATTGCCCGGATACGGCATTCCATGGGTGATGATGGTGGATTCGAGTGCCACGATCGGTGCGCCGCGCTGTTTGGCGGCGCTGACTTCGCTCGAATAGGTGATGGGCAGAAGAGGCGATATGGAACGGGTCATGGGGGGATCTTCCGTTAGAAATTCAGGGTCTCATGACAGGAAACGGGGCGGCGGGACAAGAGCCATTTGACGTGCAAGCTTCTCGCATGAGAGATTTTCATCCGTCGCATTGGGGCAGGCGAGGGTGATCGCAGCACTTGCCGTGCCCTGGCGCAGTGCCACGTCCAGTGTCGCGCCGGACAGGCGGGCATGCAGGAAACCGGCGGCGAAGGCATCGCCGGCCCCGGTGACATCGGCGATCTGCTCGAGCGGTTCAGGCACGATCAGGGCTATGTCCTTTTCATCGAAGACGACGGTGGGACCACCGCCGCTCGTGACGCTGCCGCCGCGCAAGCCCTTGGCGCGCAACAGGTGCGGCCAATGCTCAGCCCGCTCGGGGCGCTGGCCGGCAATCGCTTCGGCCTCCGCGCCATTCATGAAAAGATGGGTGAGAAAGGGCAGGGCGCGCGCGAACTTCACCACCTTGGCCGGCGAAATCGCGATGGCCGACAGTCCCTTGCCAGCTGCATGACAACTTGCCGCCAGAGCGGTCAAGGTGTCCGCCGGCAGGTTGGCGTCGGCCAGAACGTGATCTGCCTCGGTGAGGCTGTCGCGCATCGACCGCGCCCGCATCCGCCGCGCCGAAAAGGCGTCGTAAAGCGCCATGTCGGCGAGGGCGATGACCAGATTGCCGTCTCGCTCGAGGACGGCCGTATAGCTCGGGGTGGCGCGATCGAGAAACATCACGGGCTGGTCGTCGAGACCGGCGCGTTCGGCTGCATCCGCCACCATCTGACCTGCGGCATCCCCGCCGCGCGGTGCAATCAGGCGGACCGAGTGGCCCAGGCGGGAGAGATTGCATGCCGCGTTGAAGACGCCGCCTCCGACTTCCTCGAACCATTGCCCGGGATTGCTCGCACCCGGCTTCGTGTCACCGAATATGCGGCCTCGCCGGTCGATATGAGCGCCCCCGATCGCCAGAATTTCGGTCGTCATGGGCCTGCCTCCAGCATTGGCGAAACACGAATCGAACCGACGCTTGCCACGGTCTGCCTTGGAGCTGCGCCCCTCACAGACGTGCTCGCACCGCCGCGCGGAACATCGTTCGAACACGGGCTCGAAAACGGTTTAGATTCAACCGCTTCGCTTGCTCTTGCAAAATTAGAACAAAAAGAGTACATATTCCCCATCGGCGGCTTCATTGCCTATGCGGCCTCAATAACCTAAAGGTGGATCAAATGGCACAGAATTCTTTGCGGCTGGTAGAGGACAAATCGGTGGATAAAAGCAAGGCATTGGAAGCGGCGCTCTCGCAGATCGAACGGTCGTTCGGCAAGGGCTCGATCATGAAACTCGGCGCGAACGAGAGCGTGGTCGAAGTCGAGACGGTCTCGACGGGGTCGCTCAGCCTCGACATCGCGCTCGGCATTGGCGGCCTGCCGAAGGGGCGCATCATTGAAATTTACGGGCCTGAAAGCTCGGGTAAGACGACGCTTGCGCTGCAGACCATTGCCGAAGCGCAGAAGAAGGGCGGCATCTGCGCCTTCGTCGACGCCGAACATGCCCTTGATCCGGTCTATGCCCGCAAGCTCGGCGTCGATCTGCAGAACCTTCTGATCTCGCAGCCGGATACAGGCGAGCAGGCACTCGAAATCACCGACACGCTGGTGCGCTCGGGCGCGATCGACGTGCTCGTTGTCGACTCCGTTGCAGCGCTCACCCCGCGCGCCGAAATCGAAGGCGAAATGGGCGACAGCCTGCCGGGCATGCAGGCCCGCCTGATGAGCCAGGCGCTGCGCAAGCTGACCGCCTCGATCTCCAAGTCGAAGACGATGGTCATCTTCATCAACCAGATCCGCATGAAGATCGGCGTCATGTTCGGCTCGCCGGAAACGACGACCGGCGGTAACGCTCTGAAGTTCTACGCCTCCGTGCGTCTCGACATTCGCCGCATCGGCGCGGTCAAGGATCGCGAAGAGGTCGTCGGTAACCAGACCCGCGTCAAGGTCGTCAAGAACAAGATGGCACCGCCCTTCAAGCAGGTGGAATTCGACATCATGTATGGCGAAGGCGTCTCGAAGACCGGTGAGCTCGTCGATCTCGGCGTCAAGGCCGGCATCGTCGAGAAGTCCGGGGCCTGGTTCTCCTACAACAGCCAGCGTCTTGGCCAGGGGCGTGAAAACGCCAAGCTCTTCCTGCGCGACAATCCTGCCGTCTCCCAGGAAATCGAGATGGCACTGCGCCAGAATGCCGGTCTGATCGCCGAGAAGTTCCTGCAGAATGGCGGGCCCGACGCGAATGACGCTGATGGTGCCGACGACGCGTAAACTGCCGTCCATCTTCGACTGATTTGTCGGCCGCGTTTCCTTCGAGACGCGGCCGGTTTTCGTTTCGGCTGCTGGACAGGGATGAAGCCGGGCGATAAAAGCCATTGATTTTGCAAATTGGCCGGGTTCCGGCCTGAATGAAGGGCGTGACATGAGCGGTGTAAACGACATCCGGTCGACTTTTCTCGATTACTTCAAGACGAACGGTCACGAGGTCGTTTCCTCCAGCCCGCTGGTGCCGCGCAACGACCCAACGCTGATGTTCACCAATGCCGGCATGGTGCAGTTCAAGAACGTCTTTACCGGTCTCGAACAGCGGCCGTATACCACGGCTGCGACGGCGCAGAAATGTGTGCGCGCCGGCGGCAAGCACAACGACCTCGACAATGTCGGCTACACCGCGCGCCACCACACCTTCTTTGAGATGCTCGGCAATTTCTCCTTCGGCAACTACTTCAAGGAGCGCGCCATCGAGCTTGCCTGGAACCTGATCACTAAGGAATTCGGCATCGACCGCAACCGCCTGCTGGTCACCGTCTATCACACGGACGACGAGGCGCATGGCCTGTGGAAGAAGATCGCCGGCCTCTCGGACGACAGGATCATTCGCATCCCGACCAGCGACAATTTCTGGGCCATGGGTGACACTGGCCCCTGCGGTCCGTGCTCCGAAATCTTCTACGATCACGGCGATCACATCTGGGGCGGCCCTCCGGGTTCGCCGGAAGAAGACGGTGACCGGTTCATCGAGATCTGGAACCTCGTCTTCATGCAGTACGAGCAGGTGACCAAGGAAGAGCGCATCGACCTGCCGCGGCCGTCGATCGACACCGGCATGGGTCTCGAGCGCGTTGCGGCCCTCCTGCAGGGCAAACACGACAACTACGACATCGACCTGTTCCGCGCATTGATCGACGCCTCCGTCGATCTGACCGGCGTGAAGGCCGAAGGCGAGCGTCGCGCAAGCCATCGCGTCATCGCCGACCACTTGCGCTCGTCGGCCTTCCTGATCGCTGACGGCGTGCTTCCTTCAAATGAAGGTCGAGGCTACGTGCTTCGCCGCATCATGCGCCGTGCGATGCGTCACGCGCAGCTGCTCGGAGCGAAGGACCCGGTCATCTACAAGCTGCTGCCGGTTCTTGTGCAGCAGATGGGTCGCGCCTATCCGGAACTCGTCCGGGCTGAATCCCTGATCTCCGAGACGCTGAAGCTCGAGGAAACCCGCTTCCGCAAGACCCTGGAGCGCGGGCTGACCCTGCTCTCGGATGCAACTGCAACGCTCGACAAGGGCGACAGCCTCGACGGCGAGACCGCCTTCAAGCTCTACGACACCTATGGCTTCCCGCTCGATTTGACGCAGGATGCGTTGCGCGGCCGCGGTATCGGCGTCGACCTCACTGGCTTCAACGACGCGATGCAGCGCCAGAAGGCCGAAGCCCGTGCCAACTGGGCGGGATCTGGCGACAAGGCGCAGGAGACCGTCTGGTTCGAGCTGAAGGAAAAGTTCGGCGCGACTGAATTTCTTGGCTACAGCTCTGAAACCGCCGAAGGTCAGGTTCTGGCCGTGGTCAAGGATGGCAAGGTGATCGAGCAGGCAAGTGCCGGCGAAGAGGTGCAGATCGTCGTCAACCAGACGCCGTTCTATGGCGAGTCCGGTGGCCAGATGGGCGATACCGGCGAGATCGTCGGCGAAGGCTTCTCGCTTGCCGTGAACGATACCCAGAAGAAGGGTGAAGGCGTCTTCGTGCATGTCGCGACTGTCCAGAACGGGGTGGTCAAGGCCGGGGGCGCGGTTCAGTTGAACGTCGATCATGCCCGTCGCTCGCGGCTGCGCTCGAACCATTCCGCTACCCATCTTCTGCATGAGGCACTGCGCGAAGTGCTCGGCACCCATGTCGCCCAGAAGGGTTCGCTTGTTGCACCCGAGCGCCTGCGTTTCGACATTTCGCATCCGAAGCCGATCTCGGCCGAGGAGCTGAAGGTGGTCGAGGAGATGGCAAACGAGATCATCATCCAGAACGCGCCGGTCACCACCCGCCTGATGGCGGTTGACGATGCGATTGCCGAGGGCGCCATGGCGCTGTTTGGTGAGAAGTATGGCGATGAGGTTCGCGTCGTCTCGATGGGAACGGCGCTGCGTGGCGAGAAGGCCGGCAAGTCCTATTCGACCGAGCTTTGCGGCGGTACGCATGTGTCGGCGACCGGCGATATCGGGCTCGTTCGTCTGGTCGGCGAAAGCGCCGTCGGCGCCGGTGTGCGCCGCATCGAGGCGCTGACGGGTGAGTCGGCGCGCGCCTATCTCGCCGAGCAGGACGAGCGCGTGAAGACGCTCGCTTCGACGCTCAAGGTTCAGCCGACCGACGTCGTCGCTCGTGTGGAGGCCCTCGTGGACGAGCGCCGCAAACTTGAGAAGGAACTCGCCGATGCCAAGCGCAAGCTCGCCATGGGTGGCGGCGCATCGGGCGGTGCCGAGGCACCAAAGCAGGTGAACGGCATCAACTTCATCGGCCGTATCCTGGCTGGCATCGACGCCAAGGATTTGAAGGGCATGGCCGATGAGGCGAAGGCCGATATGGCGACCGCTGTCGTCGTCCTGATCGCGGTTGCCGAAGATGGCAAGGCGAGCGCTGTGGTCTCCGTCACGCCTGACCTGACGGACCGCTTCAGCGCTGTCGATCTGGTGCGCGTGGCCTCTGCCGCGCTCGGCGGCAAGGGCGGCGGTGGACGTCCTGACATGGCCCAGGCCGGTGGTCCGGATGGCGCCCAGGCTGATGCCGCAATTGCTGCAGTCGAGGCGGCACTCGCCTGATCAGCTTGCATCCTCAGATGATCCAGGCCGGGCTTTGCCCGGCCTTTTTTTGTTTGAGGTTATCGGGATTTGCCAATTACTTTTGAAGTTTGTTCAGTCTTGTGTGCTATCTCACGAGCCTCTTTGAGGTTATCGATTTGGCCCAAGTTTTCCACATTCCTACACTCACCGTTTGCCTGGCGGGAACGTTGATCATGCTGTCGGGCTTTCTGACTTTTCTCTGGGCCCAGGAGCGGGACAACCGCGCCTTGGCATTCTGGTCTCTGGGCTTTTCCGCGGGCGCGCTCGGCATGGTGCTCGTCAGCGTTCGCGAGGTGGCTCCGCCGATCGTCGCGTTCGGTCTCGGTAACGGCCTAGGGATCTCCTGTCTCGGTCTGATCTGGCTCGGCTGCCTGGCTTTCGAGGGCGAGACCAGAAAGGGAGCCGGATTGGTCGCGGCGGCGGGCGGTGTCGTCTGGCTGGCGCTTTTTGCTTTTCCGTCTTTTGCGGCGGACCTTGGCGCACGCATATTTGCCGCCTCCATACTCTTCGCGGGCTACTCCTTGCTGATCATCCCGGTGCTGGTCCGCGGCCAGCGGCGCGAGCCTCTGCCCGCCCGCATGGTTGCGATCGTCGCTTTCGGTACCCATGGTGTTGCCCATCTCATCCGTATCCCGATGCAATTCATCGAGCCGGTGCAACTCGTCGCGGGGCATGCGCCACTCTGGTACGGAGCAATGATGTTCGCTTTCTTCCTCCAGGGGTTGGCTTCTGCCTTGGCGATCTTTGCCATGGTGCATGAACGGGCCACCCGGCGGTACAAGATCGCTTCCGAAACCGATGCCCTGACCCTTCTGCGCAACCGGCGTGCGTTCATCGACGCCATCGCTCGAGCGCGTGCCGATGCGGGCGGGGCCGCATCGGGTGCGGTGCTTGCGCTTGTCGATGCGGATCACTTCAAGCAGGTCAACGATACCTATGGCCACGCCGCGGGTGACACCGTTCTGGTGGAGCTCGGCCGCCTTTTGACCCGTGAGGTGCCTCGGGCCGCCATTGTTGGGCGCCTCGGCGGCGAAGAGTTCGGCGTCTATCTGCCGGCCAGTGTCGTGTTGCGCCAGCCTGATCTCCTGGATGATCTGCGTATCAGGGTCGGCCATATGCTCGTCGAGCATGAGGACCAACTGCCGGCGATCACCATCAGTATCGGTGCAGCGTCGCTTCCTGCCGGGCCGCTTGATTTTCCCCTTGCTCTGGCGCGCGCCGACAAGGCGCTCTACACTTCAAAGAAGGCTGGGCGCAATTGTGTGACCTGGGGCGGTTTGGATCTTGTTGGCGAGAGCCAGCACCAACCCCATGTGACCGAAGCTCCCTCCGAATTGGCGTCCGCAGGATCAAGGTCTGCTGCCTGAACCATTCACGCTTTGGCGCGTGGGGCTCCATGGGCGAGTTCGTCCCGTGCCTCTGCAAGTGTTCGAATGAAATGGACACCCTCTTCAGGGATTTCCTGATGGAGCAACATCGTCCTCAAATCGCTCCGTTCCGTGACGACATAGACCTCGACGCCGTGACGAACTGCCTTGCGGATGACGCTCGCCAGTAGATTGACACCTGAGGTGTCAACGAAGCGGATCCCGGTGCAGTCGAGGACAAGGTTGCGATGGTCGTCGCCGATGCGGTCGAGCACGGCGCCGGCTGCTGCCACAGCACCGAAGAAGAAGGCGCCGTCCAGGCGATAGGTAACCGTCGCCGTGTCTGTTGCGTCGAGCGGCTTTTCCGGCCCTTCGGCGGTCACGCGAATGTTCTTCGACATGTGGTGGATGAACTGCAGAGCCGCCAGCGAAAAGCCGACCACGATGCCTTCGGTCAGATCGCGGAAGACAACGAGCAGGAAGGTGACGGCGAGGATGAGCGCTTCGCCGCGCGAGGAGCGGACAAGTGCCGCAATCGCCGACTTCTCCACCATGTTCCACGAGACGACGGCGAGCACGCCCGCGAGCGCTGCCAGCGGGATATAGGCGGCAAGCGGGGCGGCGACCATCATGAAGGCAAGCAGGAAGGCCGCATGCAGCATGCCGGAGACGGGGCTTGTGGCGCCGGCCCGTACATTGGTCGCGGTGCGTGCGATCGTGCCTGTCACGCAGATGCCCCCAAACAGGGCCGAGCCGATATTGGCGACGCCCTGGGCGAGCAATTCCGTGTTCGATCGATGGCGCCGTCCGGTCATGCCGTCCGCGACGACGGCGGAGAGGAGCGACTCAATCGCGCCGAGAAGCGCAAAGGCGATGGCATCGGGGAGAACGGCGATCGCAAGCTCGGGGGTGATGCTTGGCAGGGACGGCAAAGGCAGACCGGAGGGGATGCCGCCGAATTTCGAGCCGATCGTGGCGACCGGCAGCTGCAACAGTGCAGCGGCGAGCGAGGCTGCGATCACCGCAATCAGCAGACCCGGCCATGTCGGACGCAGGTGGCGGAGGACAAGGATGATGGCGATGGTGAGCGCCGCAATCGCTGCGGCGGGGGGTGAAAACGCCGGCAGTGCGGCAACGATCGCCCCCAGTTTGTCAGCGAGTGGGCCCGGTTCACCATCGGGAAATGACAGGCCCAAGAGTTCGCCGATCTGGCTTGCGAAGATGATAACGGCAATGCCGGCCGTGAATCCGACGGTCACCGGATAGGGTATGAACTTGATGTAGTCGCCGAGCCTCAGCATGCCGCAGGCTATCAGCATGAGCCCTGCCATGGCCGTTGCGAGCAGCAGGCCGTCGATGCCGTGGGTGGCAACGGTCGTGCTGACCAAAACGATGAAGGCGCCGGCCGGTCCACCGATCTGGTGGCGACTGCCGCCCAGAAGCGAGACGAGGAAACCACCGATGATCGCCGTATAGAGCCCGCGGTCAGGGGTCACGCCCGAGGCGATGGCGATGGCCATGGATAGCGGCAGAGCAACGATGGCCACCGTCAATCCGGCCAGTGCATCGGCCTTGAGCCGGCCAAAGCCGTAGCCTTCGCGAAAGACGCTGACTGTTTTGGGCAGGATGACGTCGGTCATGGTGATCGCGCTTGCCGGGTGGGGTGCGTGGCCGGCTCCTCCCGCCACACCTGTCATGCCATTGGACCCTGAGTCCCGACTTTTGACAACATGGCCAAAGGGATAGTGTCGACGACTTGCCGAGGTGTCCGCAAGTGGCTGTCGCCGACAGCGCTGCCGCCCCCTCCCTGTTCGCGGTCGCGAATCTTGCCTATGGTGATCTTCAATGAAGACCGAGACCTCATATCCCACCTTGATCGTCTATCCGCGCCGGGGCTTAGCCGTGTTCTGGGCCACGACGTCCGCCATTGTCTTGTCCGTCGCCTTCGGCGGGCTTCTCGCCAGCGTCCTTGGTGGTGGCTGGGCCAGTCCCATGGCGCTCCTGTATCTTGCGGTTCTGGCACTTGCCTTGTTCGGTCTTCGCAAGGGCTGGCAAGGGATCGCGGCGGCGATGCGGCCCTTGGTCGAGCTCAACAATGAAGAGCTGATCGATTATCGCACCGATCGGCGGATCGCCTGGGCATCCATGGTCGAACTGGCGCAGCGGCGCGTCGACGGGCGCTGGGTGATCGATATCGACCATATTGACGAGGATGAACCCGAGCGGTTGGAGACCTATGCGCTCCCGCTTTCGGGCTATCACATGACCGGCCGGCGGCTCGGCGCGGAAATCCGCAAGCGCTTTGCCGAGGTCGATCAGGGCGAGGATCTTCCAGACGAAGAATTGGAAAACCCGGCCACGTTGCCGTGACCGGGTTCTGAATGTTCAAACCTTGACTGCCGATCAGGCGGCCATGGCCTTTTTCAGGTTCTCGTCGACCTTGTCCAGGAAAGCGGTCGTGGAGAGCCACGGCTGGTCCGGGCCGATGAGCAGCGCCAGGTCCTTTGTCATGAAGCCTGCTTCAACAGTGTCGATGCAGACCTTTTCCAGCGTCGTGGCAAAGTTGGCGAGTTCAGCATTGTCGTCCAGCTTGGCACGGTGGGCGAGGCCACGCGTCCAGGCGAAGATCGAGGCGATCGAGTTGGTCGAGGTTTCCTGACCCTTCTGGTGCTGGCGGTAATGGCGGGTGACCGTACCGTGAGCAGCTTCGGCTTCGACCGTGCGGCCATCGGGCGACAGCAGAACCGAGGTCATCAGGCCGAGCGAGCCAAAGCCCTGCGCAACCGTATCCGACTGCACGTCGCCGTCATAGTTCTTGCAGGCCCAGACGTAACCGCCGGACCACTTCAGAGCCGAGGCGACCATGTCGTCGATCAGGCGGTGTTCGTAAACGATGCCGACTTCTTCGAACTTGGCCTTGAATTCGGCCTGATAGACTTCTTCGAAGATGTCCTTGAAGCGGCCGTCATAGGCCTTGAGGATGGTGTTCTTGGTCGACAGGTAGACCGGCCACTTGCGCATCAGGCCGTACATCATCGAGGCGCGGGCGAATTCGCGGATCGATTCGTCGAGGTTGTACATGGCGAGTGCCACGCCGGCACCCGGTGCGTTGTAGACTTCCTTCTCGATCACTTCGCCGTCTTCACCGACGAACTTGATGGTCAGCTTGCCCTTGCCGGGGAACTTGAAGTCGGTTGCCTTGTACTGGTCGCCGAAGGCGTGACGGCCGACGACGATCGGCTTGGTCCAGCCGGGAACGAGGCGCGGCACGTTCTTGCAGATGATCGGCTCGCGGAAGATGACGCCGCCGAGGATGTTGCGGATCGTGCCGTTCGGGCTCTTCCACATTTCCTTGAGGTTGAATTCCTTCACGCGGGCTTCGTCCGGGGTGATGGTGGCGCACTTGATGCCGACGCCATGCTTCTTGATGGCGTGGGCGGCGTCGATGGTCACCTGGTCGTTGGTGGCGTCGCGGTTCTCGACGGACAGGTCGTAATATTCGATGTCGAGATCCAGGTAGGGGAGGATCAGCTTGTCCTTGATGAACTGCCAGATGATGCGGGTCATCTCGTCGCCGTCGAGATCGACGACCGGGTTGGCTACCTTGATCTTGGTCATGAATATCCTCACGAGTTTTTGCCTGACGCGCAGGCGCGGGGAGGGCGCTCTGCCGATGGCCTGCCTATAACATTCTCTCGTTACAAGGCAAACAGGAGAGGCCGCCTTGAAGGAAAATCTCGCTCAGACTTTCGGCGAGCGCTTTCGCCCCAAACTTGGTCCGGATGGCGCGCACGCTTTCGGCTAGAACGCCAACAGAGAGAGCCTCGGGAGAGTTTTCATGAAGAGCACCTGGATCGCATTGCTGCTGACGCTGTTGTCGGGCACCGCCTTGGCAGCGGATGTGACGGCGCCTGTACGCGAAGTGGTGGAGGCGACCGCCCGCAATTGGGCCGAGGGCTCCACCGGGCAGGAAGAGGAGGTCTTTTCCAGGGATCGCCTGTCTCGCCTGTTCAGCAAGGACTTCGCATCGGCTTTTGAGGCGGCTTCGAAGAACCCGCCCTACGATATTCCCGAAGGCGAGACGACGGGCTTTCCCTTCGATTACGATCCGATCGCGCAGGGACAGGATGGTTGCCCCTTTGAAGACATCAGGATCGAGGATGACGGCGACGGGCAGGTAACCGCCCTCTTCGACAACCGCTCCTGTTTCGGAGGCGCCGATGCCCCCGATACCGTCCTGATCTTCCATGTTGTCGAGGAGGGTGGTCGCCCTGTTATCGATGACATCTATCCCGTCGAGGATGGGCAATCCGGCAGTTCGATCAAGCAGGACCTGAAACGGCAGGGTGGGCTGTGAACCGCGTCCGCTCCCTCGGCATCACGGCCGTTGTCGCAATGGTCACATTCTTTCCGGCAACAGCCATTCGGGCAGCCGATCCGCTCGAGCCTGTGCGGATCGTGATGAGCGTCGCCGGATGGAAAGACAAGGATGCGCCCAAGGTGGAGGCGTCCGGCTATTTCGATGATCGCTTGCTCGGGACGATCTACAGCGCAAGTTTTGCCGACATCTATCGTCTGGCCGAGAAGACGGACGCGTTGCAGGATGGCAGTGGCTACATGCTCGGCTATGACGAGGTTATCGGCGGGCAGGACAGTTGTGAATTGAAGGATGTGCGCCTCGAGGCCCGGCCGGAGAAGGATGGCGTCACACCCGTAAACGTCTATTTCGATGCCATCTCCTGCTTCGGCCATTCTCCCGATCTCTCGCAGCCGCAGACGGTCTTCCATGTCATCGAGGAAGATGGTCGCTACGTCATCGACAATCTGTGGAGCGAGGACTACCGCGAGGGTGCAGTCGAAAGCTCGGTCAAGGCGCAATTCGCTGCCATGACCAAGGCCTTTCTCGATTTCCGGCTGACGGGATCCTGGCCCAAAGAGTAAGCGCTCCTCTTTGCCTGACGGTCATTTTGTGCCAAGGGGTGCGCAAAATCTCTCTGAAGGAAATGCAATGGCAGGGACGAACAGCGAGCGCGTCATGCTGGCCGAAGGGCCGGCCATCATTCTGGTGGAGCCGCAGCTTGGCGAAAACATCGGCATGGTGGCGCGCGCCATGGCCAATTTCGGCCTTGTGGAACTGCGTCTCGTCAATCCCCGCGACGGCTGGCCGTCCGACAAGGCCCGTGCTGCTGCCTCCAAGGCGGATCATGTCATCGACGGCACCGTCGTTTATGACACGCTTGAGGAGGCTATCGCCGACCTCAACTTCGTCTATGCGACGACTGCGCGCTCCCGCGACGGCTTCAAGCCCGTTCGCTCCCCGGTGACGGCGGCGGAGACGCTCCGCGCCAAGTTCCGCACCGGCGAAAAGACGGGCATCCTCTTCGGTCGCGAAAAGTCCGGCCTTTCGAACGAAGAAGTGGCGCTTGCCGACGAGATTGTCACCTTCCCCGTCAATCCGGCCTTCGCCTCGCTGAACATCGCCCAGGCCGTTCTGCTCATGTCCTATGAGTGGATGAAATCCGGCATGGAGGATGTGCATGGTGTGCCCTTCGACGCGCCGGATCAGCCGGCCGCGACCAAGGAGCAGGTGATCGGCCTCTTCGAACATCTGGAAGAAGCGCTCGATGCGCGCAACTACTTCCATCCGCCCCATAAAAAGGCGAGGATGATCGAGAACCTGCGAGCCGTGTTCAGCAGACGCGCTTTCACCGGACCGGAGATCCATGTGGTCCGCGGTGTGATCAGTTCGCTCGACCGTTTTGCACGCCCGGGCCAGAGACCGCCTGCGGGAAAGAGCGAGAGCGAGGCTGAGGCGACGCATGACGACGACCGGGATGCCTGACCTCAAGCCGATCCTCGTCTTCGATTCCGGGATTGGCGGTCTCACAGTCTTGCGTGAGGCGCGACTCTTGATGCCGGAACGCGGCTTCATCTATGTCGCCGACGATGCCGGCTTTCCCTATGGTGGCTGGGAGGAAGAGCCTCTCAAGGCACGCATCGCCCGTCTCTTCGAAGAGCTGTTCGATCGTTACGATCCTGAAGCCGTGATCGTTGCCTGCAATACGGCGTTTACACTTGCCGGCGCCGATCTCAGGCATCGCTTCCCCGACATGCGCTTTATCGGCACGGTCCCGGCGATCAAGCCGGCTGCCGAACGCACGCGATCCGGGCTCGTCTCGGTTCTGGCGACGCCAGGTACCGTCAAGCGGGCCTATACGCGCGATCTGATCCAGTCCTTTGCCTCGCAATGCCATGTGCGCCTCGTCGGCTCCGAAAATCTCGCGCGCATGGCGGAAGCCTATATCCGCGGCGAAACCCTGGATGACGCGGCGGTTCTTGCTGAAATTGCGCCGTGTTTTGTCGACAAGGACGGTGTGCGGACCGACATCGTCGTGCTTGCCTGCACGCATTATCCCTTCCTCGCCAATGTTTTTCGCAGGCTCGCGCCCTGGCCGGTGGATTGGCTCGACCCGGCGGAAGCGATCGCGCGTCAGGCGCGGCGGCTTGTCCCGCTCGTCGACGGGGCCGAGCATCCCGACAATTTCGATTTTGCCGTCTTCACCTCCGGTAGCCAGGATTTTTCCACCCGGCGCCTGATGCACGGCATGGGGTTGGCCGTGAAGTCGCTCGATACGCCATTTTTCCGCTGATCTCCCTTTGGGACCTGATGGGCGCCGTGTTATCTACGAGGCGCTGCCGGACGCTTAGCCGGTGTAGAGGAGCCTAGCCCCTTACTTGTTTACCGAAATTGCGATTGTTCTTTTTCTGACCGTGCTCAACGGCGTTCTCGCCATGTCGGAGCTTGCGGTTGTTTCCGCCCGGCCTGCGCGCCTCAAGGTGCTTGCGGAACAGGGCAGCCGGGGAGCCGAAACGGCGCTCAAGCTACAGAGTGACCCCGGTCGTTTTCTGTCCACCGTTCAGATCGGCATCACGCTTGTCGGCGTGCTTTCCGGCGCTTTCTCAGGTGCCACACTCGGTGCGCGGCTATCCGGCTGGCTTCAGGTGCAGGGGTTGTCGGTCGCCGCATCCGATGCGCTCGGCGTTGGCACGGTGGTCGTTCTCATCACCTATCTGTCGCTGATCGTCGGCGAGCTGGTCCCCAAACAGGTCGCACTGCGCAATGCCGAGGGTGTCGCGGCCCGCGTTGCCCTTCCGATGTCGGTCCTGTCGAGGGTGGCCGCGCCGCTCGTCTGGCTGCTGGACGGTTCGGGCAAGCTGGTTCTGTCCCTTCTCGGCCAGAGTGGTGTCGGCGGCGGCAAGGTGACGGATGAGGAAATCCGAACCGTGCTTGCCGAGGCGCACAGTGCCGGTGTCATCGAACCCCGCGAATCCGCCATGCTCTCTGGCGTCATGCGGCTCGCCGATCGGCAGGCGCGTGGTCTGATGACGCCGCGTCGCGACGTGCAGATCCTCGATGTCGAGGACACGGTGGAGGAAGTCCGCCAGAAACTGCGCGACATTCCTCATTCGCGCATCCCGGTGCGCAGTGGCGATTCCGACGAGATTGTCGGGGTGCTCTTCACCAAGAAACTCTACGAGCAGATTGCCGAAGGCGGCACGCTCAACCTCGCCGACCTGGTCAGTGAGGTGCCTGTCGTCTCGGACCTCGCCAAGGCGACCGACATCATCGAATCCTTGCGCCGCACCTCGCTGCATATGGTGCTCGTCTATGACGAATACGGCCATTTCGAAGGTATCATCACCTCCGGCGATATTCTCGAAGCGATCACCGGCGCCTTCAGTCAGGACGAGACGGAAGAGCAGGCGATGGTGCGACGCGAGGACGGCTCCTATCTGGTAGCCGGCTGGACGCCCGTCGACGAGTTTATCGATATCATCAAGGTGCCGATCGATCCGGATCCGGACTACACGACCGTTGCCGGCTTCGTGCTGGATGAATTGAAGCGGATCCCCGAACTCGGCGAGAGTTTCGTCAAGGGCGACTGGCGTTTCGAAGTGGTGGACCTCGATGGCCGCCGGATCGACAAGCTTATCGTTTCCCGCGCCGTCGTGACCTGAAGTCGCCGCACACGCTGCGACAATTTGTTGCATAAGTGCAACTGCGCGCTGCAAGTTCTGCAATCTCGAATTGCGTGCTTGCGGCGCCCTTTTTCCCGTGGCATGTTCCCATCATCCGCAACACGAACAACAGGAGGCGACAGATGACTCATTTTTTCATTCACATGCGCCTCTCTGGCGGATCGGTGCCATCGGCTTTCGTGGGATTTTCCGCGACCTGCCGCTCCACCCGATGACTGTCTAATCAGTCATTTTCCCTGCCTTTTTCGGCGTTTTTCCACCATCTGACGTGACTTGCCGCCTGCGCGTATGAATGCGTTCGCGTGCCTGCATCACGTCGCTTTTCATCATCGAAAGGACCTGGGCGCATTCGCGTTTCCGGGACGGACAAGTCATGCACAAAAATCAATCTATAGTTGAGATGCCGCTGGCCGAGCGGATGGATGAGCTTCTCGAGCGTTTCGGCTCCTGGCGGTTGCTGGCCGCTCTGGTCAGGGCGAACTGGAGACGGCGGCAGATCCGCAATCTGGCGTCCCATCTGTCACCCCAGCTGCGGCGCGACATCGGGCTTCCGGAAGAGGAGGTGATCTATCCTCGTCGCCTGACGGCACTGGATATGTCCCTGTGGCACATCCGGAAGTGAACGCGGATGGCGCGCGGAAAAAGTCGCGCCGCACGGATATTTCGACAGGAAGCAGACCACTCGAAGCGGTGGTCTGCTTCCCATCTCGTATGGGCTGGGGGACATTTGGGCTTCGCTTGATTCCTCCCTTCCATCCCCCGGATCTTTCATGTCTCCCAAGCTCATCATCATGGCAGCCTTCTTTCTGCAGCCGATCGCTTTCGGCAGCTGGTTGCCGCAGATCCCTGGCGTTCAGGAGCGGCTGTCGCTCGGTCCGGCCGAACTCGCCATGGCATTGCTCGGTCTGCCAACCGGCATCCTGCTGATGCTGCCCTTTGCCGGACAGCTTGTCAGCCGGATCGGCAGTCGGAACACTTTGATCTTCGGGTTTCCGGTGTTTCTGGCGCTCGTGCCGCTGCCTGTGGCTGCGCCCGGTCTCGTCTCCTTGTTCTTTCTGCTCGTGCTTCTCGGGATCGGCCTCGCGACGATCGAACTCGGGCTCAATGTCCAGGCGGACGTGATCGAGAAGCGCGGCACCGCATCGATCATGAACCGTTGCCACGGTTTCTGGAGCCTCGGCATCATGACGGGCAGCCTCATCGGTGCCGGTTTCCTTGCGCTTCAGACATCGCCCTTTGTGGCGATCGGTCTGCTGTCGCTCTTCCTGGTCCCGATTTCAGTGATGGTTTGTCGCGCACTGCCCGTCTACGAGGCTCCCGTGACCGAAGCGCAGCCGCGCTCGTCGTGGCGGCGCCCAAGCCCCGGTATTCTCGGCATCAGCCTCTTCGTCTTCGGGATCACGATGACGGAAGGAGCGGTCGCCGACTGGTCCGCCGTCTACCTCAAGGATGTGTTTGCGACGTCGGGCATGGCAACCGGCATGGGTTATGTCGTCTTCGCCATGATGGTTTCGCTCGGGCGATTTGTCGGTGATGCGGCAAAGGAGCGGTTCGGGTCGGTCATGCTTGCCCGGGTTTGCCTCGTCTTTGCCCTTTCCGGTATGGTTGTCGTGGTTTTCGCGCCGGTCACGCCGCTTGTTTATCTGGGGCTCGCCTGCGTCGGGCTCGGCGTCTCCGTTGGATTTCCGCTTGCGGTGACAGCGGCAGCCGATCTCGGCGACCGTCCGGCGGCGGAGAATGTTGCGATCTTGAGCTTCATTGCGCTTCTCGGCTTCTTGGTCGGGCCGCCGATGATCGGTTTCGTTGCCGAGGTGCTCGATCTTCGCAGCGGGCTTGCCACGCTGCTGCCGGCACTGCTACTCAGCATCCTGCTTGCCGGACTGTTGCGTCAGCGCCGGGGCGCCTGAGAACGCGTAGTTCTCTGTGGGTTTCGCGTAGGCAGCCCACACCGAAGCGTCCAAGTCTGTTAGGGACTTGAGATCAACACATGATTTGAGGATGCCGTCATTGAAGGTCGGAATCGATATGGGAACGGTGCAGGGGGGACAGCCTGCCAAGCTCGATATCGAGGAGCTTCTCGCCACGCGCCTTCTGGTGCAGGGCAATTCGGGCTCGGGAAAATCGCATTTGCTGCGCCGCCTGCTGGAGCAGTCTGCCCAGTGGGTACAGCAGGTCATCATCGACCCCGAGGGTGATTTCGTCACGCTTTCCGACAAGTATGGCCATGTCGTCGTCGACGGCGAGCGCACTGAAGCCGAACTTGCCGGTATCGCCGACCGTATCCGCCGCCACCGTGTTTCCTGCGTGCTGACGCTGGAAGGTCTCGATGTCGAACAGCAGATGCGTGCGGCCGGCGCCTTCCTCAACGGTCTCTTCGATGCCGATCGCGAGTTCTGGTATCCGGTGCTTGTTGTCGTTGACGAAGCGCAGATGTTTGCGCCGGCCGTCGGCGGTGACGTCTCTGAAGATGCGCGCAAGATGTCGCTTGGCGCCATGACCAACCTGATGTGCCGTGGCCGTAAGCGCGGGCTTGCCGGCGTGATCGCGACGCAGCGTTTGGCAAAGCTTGCGAAGAACGTCGCGGCCGAAGCCTCCAACTTCCTGATGGGCCGTACCTTCCTCGATATCGACATGGCGCGTGCCGCTGACCTGCTCGGCATGGACCGTCGCCAGGCGGAGATGTTCCGCGATTTACAGCGCGGCAATTTCGTGGCGCTGGGTCCTGCCATGTCGCGTCGTCCGCTGCCGATCGTCATTGGGGCGGTCGAAACGTCGGCGCGTTCGTCGTCGCCCATGCTGATGCCGCTGCCGGATGCACTGCCAGATGTCGAAGACCTGATCTTCACGCCGGACCCGGAAGAGTTCACGCGGCCGATCGTCCGCCGCGCTCCACCGGCACCCCGTCCGACGACGGATATTCTGGCCGAACTTTCCCGCTCGACGCCGGCTTCACTGGCGCCCTCCTCGAGTGAGGCGCCCAGCCGTGGTGCTGAAATGTCGGCCGAGGAGCGGGAGGACCGGCTGTCCGCGGTGCTTGCCGAAATCCTCGGCGATCCGCAGGCCGCCTATCGCACCGACAGCGTGCTCTACCAGGAGTTCCTGGTGCGCGCCCGCATGCGCCGCGTCTCCGGTCCGCCAATGCCGATGGGTGAGTTCCGGCGCCGGGTGGCGATCGCCAGGGCAGGGGTCGATGAGGAGACGGCTGCAAGCGAGGGCTGGCAGACGGCACTGTCGCTGTCCGTCCGCGTTTCCGACGATTTGCAGGGCGTGTTCCTGCTGCTCGCCAAGGCCGCCCTCCGCAACGAGGAATGCCCCTCAGATCAGCGGATCGCGCGAGCCTATGGCACCCATTCGGCCCGTCGTGCCAGGCGTCTTCTCGGCTATTTCGAGGAACAGGGGCTGGTCGTCGTGCACACCGACTTTTCCGGCAAGCGCATTGTCGCCTTTCCCGATCTCGAAGCCGAGACTCAGCCCGGCGATCCGAACCAGGTGGATGCCGAAGAGCAGACGCCATCGGCTGCCGAGTAAGGCTTTTCGCCTCCGCTGAGGGGGCAGATCACGCTGCCCGCTCTTCCCATACCCGCACGAGAGCGACGATCGTCTCGACGGCCTTTTCCATGTCCTGGACGCTCACCCATTCGAGCGGCGAGTGATAGGCGTGGCCGCCAGTGTAGATGTTGGGGCAGGGCAGGCCCATGAAAGAAAGCCGCGAGCCGTCGGTGCCGCCGCGAATGCTGTGGCGGACGGGTTCCAATCCGACGCGGCGCACGGCTTCCTCGAGATTCTCCATGATCTCCGGATGGCGATCGAGGACCTCTTTCATATTGCGATACTGGTGCTTGACCTTGAGCGTGTGGCTCGAGCCCGGATAGGTCGCCATGACGTCCCGGGTGATCTTTTCCAGCAGCTCTTCCTTCTCCTTCAGGCCGGCTTCGGTGAAGTCTCTGACGATGAGCTGAAGCTTCGCCGCCTCCATGCTGCCTGTCATGTCGACAGGGTGGATGAAACCCTGGCGTCCCTCGGTGGTCTCCGGTGCGATGTCGCGCGGCAGGCGGGCGACGATGTCGCTTGCGGCCTTGATGGCGTTCTCCATCTTGCCCTTGGCATAACCCGGATGCATGGCGACGCCGGTAATCTCGATCACGACACCATCGGCGGAAAAGGTCTCGTTCTCGATCTCGCCGACGGTCGAGCCATCGAGCGTATAGGCGAAGCGGGCGCCGAGCTTTTCGAGGTCCACCTTGTCCGCGCCGCGACCGATTTCCTCGTCCGTCGTGAAGAGGATCTTGATCGTGCCGTGCTTGATGTCTGGGTTCGCCATCAGATGGGCGGCGGCCGTCATGATCTCGGCCACACCTGCCTTGTCGTCGGCGCCGAGCAGCGTCGTGCCGTCGGTGGTGACGATGTCGTTGCCAATCTGGTTCTTCAGCTCCGGATGGGAGGCGACACGGATCACCTGACTGGTGTCGCCGGTCAGCGTGATGTCGCCGCCCTGGTAGTTGCGCACCAGCTGCGGCTTGACGTTCGTACCGGTGAAGTCGGGTGCGGTGTCCATGTGGCTGCAGAAGCAGATGACCGGCACGTCCCTGTCCGTATTGGATGGGATCGTCGCATAGACGTTGCCATGCTCGTCGAGATGGGCGTCTGTAAGGCCAAGCGCCAGAAGTTCTGCCACCAGCAGGCGTCCGAGATCCTTCTGCTTCTCCGTCGAAGGCTGGCTCTGCGAGGCTGGATCAGACTGGGTGTCAATGACGACATAGCGGAGGAAGCGGTCGAGAACGGTGTCGGTCATGGCAATGGCTTTCTCGGGGGGGGGCTTTCTTGGGGCTTCCTGCCGTCACTGGCTGACTTTGGTGCCAAAATGACGGTCGAACAGCGTAATCATTTCCTGTGTGCGGGCATTGGCGCTTTCGGCACCCAGAACCACGCCGATCAGGCGGCGGTCACCCTGGCTTGCTGAGGTCACGATGTTGTAGCCCGATGCATTGGTGAAGCCGGTCTTGATCCCTTCGGCGCCCGGATACTGCACCAGGAAGGCGTTGTGACCGCGAAATTTCATGCTGCGGAAGGTCATGCCGCGCGAGGCGAACAGCTTGTACTCTTCGGGGAAATCCCGCAGCAGCGCCAGACCCAAACGCGCCATGTCGGTGGCGGTCGTCACCTGACGTGGATCGGGAAGGCCTGAAGGGTTGGTGAAGACCGTGCTGGTCATGCCGAGTTCGCGGGCTTTCGCCGTCATCATCCGGCCAAAGGCTTCCTCGGAGCCTGCCAGCGTTTCCGCAACCGCGGTCGCTGCGTCATTGGTCGACAGTACGACCATGCCCATGACAGCTTCCTGCACGCTGATCGTGTTGCCGGCGCCGACTGCGAATTTGTAGGGCTCCTTGCCATTTGCATTCTCAGACATGACGAGGCGCTGGGCCCACTTGAATTGTCCCGAATGCAGCGCCTCGAAGGTGAGATAGAGCGTCATCATCTTCGTCAGCGATGCCGGATAGAGGACCATATCGGTATTCTCGGCCTCGAGGATTGCGCCGGTGCCAGCGTCGATCAGGATATGGGCATGGCCGGGTTTCTGGATCTCGGCCGCTGCCGGCGCAAACATTGAGAGCGTTACAGCGAAGGCGAGCAGCATACGGCGGGACAGGTCTGTCATCATCGAAGGAGAGACTTCTTTCATGGAGGATGGTATGGGGATAGCGAACTTATGCCCGTCTGTCAGCCTTTGCAGGCCTTATCGCCTGGTTTTCCGCCAGAGAATGGCGGATACTCAAGTCACTCTTTCGTCACACACGTCCCTGATGACGTGTTGACTTTTCTCACACACCCCACTAATGACGCCCCAACGCCGGGCCACAAAGCCCGGTGTTTGTTTTGACATGTCCCGTGGTTTTCTCCGTTCGCTGACGTGAGAATCCTGTCGGAGCCTCGGAAACGGAGGCTCAGAGGAGGGCGTGTTTCCTTAAGGCGGTTTGGTAACAAGCCGCTGTAACCTGTTGAGAGGAAATACGGATGAGCAAGCGCGCATCTTCCAAGTACAAAATTGACCGCCGTATGGGCGAAAACATCTGGGGCCGTCCGAAGTCCCCGGTGAACCGCCGCGAATACGGCCCCGGCCAGCACGGCCAGCGCCGCAAGGGCAAGCTTTCCGACTTCGGCGTGCAGCTGCGCGCCAAGCAGAAACTGAAGGGCTACTACGGCGACATCCGCGAAAAGCAGTTCCGCGCAACCTACGACGAAGCCAACCGTCGCAAGGGTGACACCGGCGAAAACCTGATCGGCCTGCTCGAGTCGCGTCTGGACGCCATCGTCTACCGCGCCAAGTTCGTACCGACGGTCTTTGCTGCCCGCCAGTTCGTCAACCACGGCCACGTCACCGTTAACGGCGTTCGCGTCAACATCGGTTCTTACCGCTGCAAGGCCGGCGACGTCATCGAAGTTCGCCAGAAGTCGAAGCAGCTGGTCACGGTTCTGGAATCGGTATCGCTCGCTGAGCGTGATGTTCCTGACTACATCGAAGTCGACCACAACAAGATGGTTGCCACCTTCGTTCGCGTCCCGACGCTGGCTGACGTTCCGTACGCAGTCATCATGGAACCGAACCTGGTCGTCGAATTCTACTCGCGCTAATTGCTTGCGAGACGGATTTGTGGAAAGCCGCCCTTCGGGGCGGCTTTTTCTGTTTGCAGTGCAGCGTTCAGCGGGAAAGATGACCGGGCACGATTGCGGGTAAGGGGAATGACATGGATCTGCAGCTGATCGCCGATGAGATCGTCAGCGCGCTCGAGCCGCGCCTCGGCGAAGGCAAGGTGGCCGACTACATTCCGGAACTTGCCCGTGTCGATCCGAAGCAGTTCGGCATCGCGATCACCACCGTCGACGGCAAGACCTACAGGGCCGGCCATGCCGATACGGCCTTTTCGATCCAGAGCATTTCTAAGGTGTTCATGCTGACGCTGGCACTCGGCAAGGCAGGCGAATCGATCTGGAAGCGGGTGGGGCGCGAGCCGTCCGGCTCCTCTTTCAATTCCATCGTCCAGCTCGAACACGAGCACGGCATCCCGCGCAATCCCTTCATCAATGCCGGTGCGATCGTCGTCACCGACATGGTGCTTGCGGGCCATGCACCGCGCGAGGCCATCGGCGAGTATCTGCGCTTCATGCGCTATCTCGCCGATGACGAGACACTTTCGATCGACGAGAAGGTGGCCCAGTCCGAGCAGCGCACCGGTTACCGCAATTTTGCGCTCGCCAATTTCATGCGCGGCTTCGGCAATCTGCAGCACCCGGTCGAACACACGCTCGGGGTCTATTTCCACCAATGCGCGCTGGCGCTCTCCTGCGTCCAGCTTTCCCATGCAGGCCTGTTTCTGGCCAATAGGGGCACCAATCCGCTGACCGGCTTTTCGGTCGTTTCGCCGAAGCGGGCGCGGCGCATCAACGCGCTGATGCTGATGTGCGGCCACTATGATGGCTCGGGCGATTTCGCCTATCAGGTTGGCCTGCCTGGCAAGTCGGGCGTTGGCGGTGGCATTCTCGCGGTGGCTCCGGGCAAGGCGTCGATCGCCGTCTGGTCGCCTGGGCTCAACAAGGTCGGCAATTCGGCGCTCGGCTCCGTGGCGCTCGAAATGCTCGCCACCCGCACGGGCTGGTCGGTCTTCGGGACTTGATCTTGCCGGTCGCAAAGGGCATTGGAGAGCCGAACAGCCGCCGAGGCCGGAGCCGAAGATGAACCTCATCAACATGATCGACAGCCAGAATGCCGCCGTTCTCGAGGGCGAAGGCGAGGACGAACTCGACCTGTCGACCGTTCATCCGGTCTTCACCAGGGCCCCACGCTCGGTCTCGTTCAACAAGCTGCGCAAACGGCTTATCCGGCAGGTGCGCCAGGCAATGTCTGACTTCGACATGCTGAAAGGCCAGCAGCGCTGGCTGGTCGGGCTTTCCGGCGGCAAGGACAGCTATGGCCTGCTGGCGATCTTGCTCGATCTGCAATGGCGCGGGCTCTTGCCGGTGGAGCTGGTCGCCTGCAATCTCGACCAGGGGCAGCCGAATTTTCCGAAACATGTCCTGCCAGAATATCTGGCTTCCATCGGGGTGAAACATCGGATCGAGTATCGGGACACCTATTCCATCGTGAAGGAGAAGGTGCCAAGTGGCGGCACCTATTGCTCGCTCTGTTCACGCCTGCGTCGCGGCAATCTCTACCGCATTGCCCGCGAGGAGGGCTGCGATGCGCTGGTGCTCGGCCATCACCGCGAGGATATCCTCGAGACCTTCTTCATGAACTTCTTCCATGGCGGCCGGCTCTCGGCCATGCCGGCCAAGCTGTTGAACGACGAGAAGGATCTCTTCGTCCTGCGTCCGCTGGCTTACGCTGCTGAAGAGGACATGGCGCGTTTCGCACAGGCCATGGAGTTCCCGATCATCCCTTGCGACCTCTGCGGCTCGCAGGACGGTCTGCAGCGCAATGCGATGAAGGACATGCTGGCCGGAATCGAGGCGAAGATGCCGGGACGCAAGGATGCGATGCTCAGGGCACTTGCGCATGTCGATCCCTCCCATCTGCTCGACCCGAAGCTCTTCGATTTCGCCGGTCTGATGGCGACCAGGGGCGAATGAAGCCCGGTTCGCCCGGTTTCTCTCAGGCTTGCTTGTAAAGACACAGGAAAATTGCTGCATTGCGCCAAGATCGGGCCGCGAGGCTGGACTGTGCGATAGGCTTCTTGCACATTGCGCTCGGATTAGGGGTCCTGCAGGTCGATTTGCCGGGCTCCGTGAATTGTGTGGGAGTAGGAATGTCTGAGGTCGCTCAGCCTTCGGTGTCGAGGCGTGCCGTCTTTCTCGTCGGGGGATATGAACGCAACGATGCTGCCGGCTTTTTTCGGCGAATCGGCCGCGAAATGGAGCGCTTCTGCAAGTGCTGGTCGGTCGAGGCGACACTCGGGGTACCGGTCGAGGCAGCGGAGGCTTCCGCGACGACGGCGGTCGCCGACTATCGAGGTCCCGACGGCGTCTGCCGATCCGAGATTACCTTTTTGAGTTTCGACGACATCGTCAAACATGACGGGGCGCGGCCCTTCGTCGTGCGCCTTGCGGCCTATCTTATCGCCTTTTTCGACTACGTCGTCTCCGGCACGATGTTCCGCTTCTTTGCCACCAATTGGCGCTTCGCACTCTATTTCCTCTATCCCCTGGTCATGCTGGGACTGTTCGTCTGGTTTGGCACGATTACCTATCGTCTCGTGGACTGGATTGGACTTCCCGGTGGCCCGCTTCTGCCGGCACTTGCCGGCCTTGCTGTCACCTATGCTCTCGGTCGCTCCGTCGGGCGACGCTATTTCGTTTTCCACCTCATGGATCTCTGGTCGTTCAGCCGCGAGCATCTCCACTGCCGGCGCCCCGGCATGGATGAGCGGATCGAGGCCTGGGCCGCGTTGATTTCGCAGCGCGTGGCACAATCGGCCTATGACGAAGTCCTGCTCGTCGGGCATTCGACAGGTGGCGCGCTGATCCTCGACGTCGCGCATCAACTGGCCGAGAGGCTGGCGGCTGAGGGGCGGGCCGTCAATTTCCAGCTGGTCACTGTCGGATCGACGTCCCTGAAGGTTGCGCTGCACCCGGCAGCATCACGCGCGCGCGCGCGCCTGGAGACGCTTGCCCGGCATCCCGGCATTCGCTGGACGGAGTTCCAGGCGCTGACGGACATCATCAACTTCTACAAATGCGATCCCTATGCTCGGGCTGGCCTCAAACATCAGCGGACGGACCAGTTCCCGCGTCAGTTCCAGGTGCGCGTTCGCGACATGCTCGAACGTGACACCTACAAGCGCGTGAAGAAGAACTTCTTCCGCGTTCACTATCAGTTTATCTCGGCTAATAGCCGCCGGTATTTCTACGATTTCTTCATGATCTGCTGTGGCACCCGGCCGATCGAGGCCGTAAGAGGCGACAGGCTGCCGCTTTCGGCAGAGGCAGACAAGACCGCAGAGGCGACTTCATGATCCGCATTTCCTTTATCCTCTGGGCCCTGATGCTGGTGACCTGGTGCGCCATGCGTTATCCGGCCATGCGTCGCGCGCGGCGTCAGAAGACGGCGGTCGACAAGCGCACGCCGCTCGACATTTCGCTGCTGGTCCTCTGCACGTTCGGGCTGGTCGTGATGCCTCTTCTCTGGCGGCTGGATGTCCTTGGAGGACTGGCCGATCGCGGGCAGGGGATTGTGCTCCTCGTCCTGGGGACGCTCTCCGGGATCGCCTTTCTCTGGCTCTTCCGCCGCAGCCACAAGGATCTCGGCAAGAACTGGTCGGTGACGCTTGAAGTGCGCGAAGGTCATCAGCTGGTCACCGGCGGTGTCTACGCCTATGTGCGTCACCCGATGTATGCCTCCTTCCTCCTCTGGGGCGTGACCCAGGCGCTGCTCATTCCCAATTGGATTGCAGGCCTCGCCGGTCTTATAGCCGTCCTTGCACTCTATGCCTTGCGTCAGTCGCGCGAGGAGGCGATGATGCGGGAGACCTTCGGCGCCGAATACGAAGCCTATTGCGCCCGCACCAAGCGGCTGGTTCCCGGCATCTTCTGAACGCCTCAGCGACGACGTAGCGCCTGCTTGATTTCCTTGATCGACCGCTCGTGCAGCTTCGGGTTCTTGTCGATGTTGAAATGG